>CALEKU010000243.1 GCA_937902745.1 uncultured Armatimonadota bacterium | reverse complement strand
CGGAGCCCGCGCAGGCGGGCTTCTTAACCGGTAGCCGGGACTTCAGTCCACGGCACCAAGGCCACGGCGGCGAGGGGGGTGGGTGCACTCCCCCCGTCTACCCAGCCTTAATCACGCCACGGAAGTCGGCCGGGGTGCCGGCGTAGCCCGGGAATATCCTGTTCAGGGCGCCCGTCGCGCCCAGGTGCCTGATAGCGACCTCGCCGAACACGGCGCGGAAGTCTGTGGTGATGGCCAGATCGCGGTTCTCGTAGAGCATGCCGTCGCCGAGGCCCGGCCACTGGCCGAGGACCTTACCGCCGTTCACCGCGCCGCCGAGCGCGAAGAAGCAGGTGCCGTGCCCGTGGTCGGTGCCGAGGCTGCCGTTCTGGCGCGCGGTACGGCCGAACTCGCTCATGGTGAGGATCACCACGTCCTCCATCCGGTCGCCCAGGTCCCGGTAGAGGGCGGCAATGCCCTGGCCGAACTCGCGCAGACGGTTGGCGAGCTGCCCCTGGGCCGCGCCCTGGTTGACGTGCGTATCCCAGCCCCCCGTCTCCGCGAAGGCCACCTCCAGGCCGACATCTGCCTTCACAAGCTGCGCGATCTGCTTCAGCGACTCGCCGAACTTGCCGGCGGGATACGCGGCGCTGTTGGCGGGGGTGTAGCTTGCGAGGTTCATGCGCTGGAGGGTCTTGATCGCCTCGAACGACTCGGAGCCGGGGCCGTGCAGCACGTCGCCCACCGCCTGGTCGTACAGCGTTTCGAAGCCACCGGCGACGCCCGGCAGACCGCCCGTCGCCATCATGGCCTCCGTCGCGCCCTGCATCTCGGGGTCCTGTCGGCGCGCCGCCCCGGGCCGCTTTCCGCGCGCCTGCTGCTGCTGCCGCCGCCGCTGCGCCGCGGAACCGCCGCCGATGCCGAAAGAGCGCAGGTCCGGGATGGCCAGCGCACCGGCGTCGCCCTGAAGGATGCGGGGCATGCCGCCGCCCACTGCCACGGCGCGGAACGGACTGTTTTTCTTCGCTTGATCTTCCGGACAAGTCTTCACGGTGCGGGCCAGCCAGCCGTCCGGGACGCTCTTGCTGCCCGGGGTGCCCGACTCCATGTAGTCCTGGGCATCGAAGTGCGACCGGGTGCCGTCCGGGGAGCCGCAGGCATGGATCGCGGCCAGGTGCCCCTCCTTGTAGAGGGGCAGGAGCGGCGCGAGCGCCGGGTGCAGACCGAAGAAGCCGTCCAGATCAAGCGCGGCGTCCGCACGCTCGCCGCGCTTCGGGCGCGGAATGCCCAGCGTCGGGCGCCGCGTGTACAGGTCCGGGTCGCCGTGCGGCACCACAATCGAAAGGCCGTCCGCCGCGCCGCGCTGGAAGATGCAGATCAGCACCTTGCGGCGCCGGGGGTCTCCGGGGGCTGCGTAGGCGGCGCGGCGCAGGAACGCCGGCCCGAGCGCCGGGACTAGCCCGACGGACGCGATGGCGATACCCCCGTTCTTGAGGAAGAGTCTACGCGAGATCGACATTCTGGTCACTCCACTTCGTTGTCACCGCCATCGAGGTCTACCGGCGCTGGAACTCCGGCGAGCCGAGCGTCAGCGCCACCAGCCGCCTAGTCGTGTCCATGTCCGCAAACTCCTGATTCCCCGGGGACTCCTGCGCCTGCTTCAGGAGCGTGGCCCGGGTGGACGGCGAAACGTCCCCGTTTAGCAGGCTCTCTGCGATACGTGTAACCAGCTCCGGCCCCTCAGTCGCGCCGCCAGTCAGATGGGCGCGGGCGCCGGAAAGGTCCACCTCGTTGATGCCGCCATTCGCCAGGCTGAGCGCGAAGTTCAGGCGGGCGATAAGCGCCCCGGAGGATACCCACTTCGTGGACTCTTCGGGCCAGCCGGTCGGCGCCTGGAACTGGTATAACGGCTGCCCGAGCGTGCTGATCGCCCCAATCAGGGTGCGCTGCCCGTTGGCCGCGTATGGCCGGGCGCCCGGGCCGCCCCTGGTGAGCGCGCGCAGGGCGTTCTCATCGAACGTGCCACCGAGCGCGCGTACCGACGAAACCGCATACTCGAACGGCGACTTGATCTTCTGTCGGTAGGCCGCGCGCGAGAAGAACTCAGGCGAGGTCACGATGGTCCGCACCACCTCGCGGATGTCGCCGTCGGTGCGCTTCCAGGTCGCCACGCACTTGTCCACGAGCGACGCGGGCGGTTCATCCGCCACCAACCTCCGGCAGAGCTTGGTGGAGATGAACTTCATCGTAGAGGGATGCTGCGCCAGCATGTCGAGCACCCGCTCGCCATCGGTGATGCCGCCGCCCGCGGGGATGCGAACGCCCAGCACCACCTTCTCTCCGTTGTCGTGCCGGCGCGGATCGAACCGGAACTCACCGGCATCCGGCGTGTTGCGCCCTGCGACCCCCCACCCGGTCAGGCAGCGGGCCACCTCCTGCACATCCTTTTGCGTATAGCCGCCGTTTACCCCCAGGGTGTGCAGTTCCATCAACTCGCGGGCGTAGTTCTCGTTCAGGCCGCCCCGCCCACGCGCCGGGGGCGGTGGCGGCGCCTGTCCCGGGCGGCGGCGTGCCGCCGCGCGCGGACTGACCGGCGGCGGAGCGCTGGATTTGTCGTTGTCGAGGTAGACCAGCATCGCGGGGCTCTTGGCGCTCGCACCGATCAGGTCGCGGAACTTGCCCAGCGCGTGCTTACGGATGACCTCGCGCTCGTCGGCGATCTTGTAGGCGCCGGCGACGTTCTTGCGGACATCGATGTTGAAGTGGTTCGACCAGAAGTCAACGAGCACCTCGTTGAGCTGCCGTTCGGACTCCACGGCGCGGACGATCTTCGCCGCCGTCATCTGCTGGAGACCGATGCGTATCTTCTGGCGCCCGTTGTTCTGAAAGCTCCGCAGAACGTTGCGCAGTTCGACGCGCTGCTCCGGCGTCGCGTTTTTCTGCAGCATCTCGATGCGCCGGAGCGCCCCGTCCGGCCCGGGCGGCAGCGGCGACAGGTCGAGTTCAATGCCCTTCAGCTTGGCGTTCTCCTGGATCATCTTTTGGAGCTGCTGCACCTGGATAACGCCGCGCAGTCCGTCCACGTAAATGTCCTGGAGTTCGCCGTAGGTCGCGTCCAGCATGTCGAAGCCGGCCAGCTTGGCTTCCACAGCCCGGTCGTCGATGCGCTCCGGGTGGAGTTGCTGCTCGATGTACCGGTTCAGGCCCATCGCCCGGACCCGCTCTACGTCGCCCGGACGCGGCCCGAAGCCGAGCCGGTTGAGCGCATGGACGATCTTCTGCTCCTCGGTCAGGGGCGTATTGTCCCCGACCCGGGCCGCCTCTACCGCAGGGGGCTTCTTCTGGGGCGCCTTCTTCTGGGGCGCAGCCTGCGTCCCCGGCGCACCGGTTGCGGCCACCCCGGCGGCAATGCCGAGGCAGGCAAGGAAGCGAAGGAATTGGAACGACTGCTTCTCCATGGGCGATGTCCCTTTGTGTATCCCGAGGGCCTGGCGCTGGTACAGTGACGCAAAACGCTGACAGTGGGTTCACGCCGCGGGGTATATACAGGCCTATATGGAAAACACCACCGTTCAGCCCCCCACGGACCTCCTGTCACTGCGCGGGCCGATTCCCTGGCTCAAGGAGCTGTTCGTCCGGTTCTCGCGGGATAACTGCCCCGCATGGGCGGCGGCGCTCTCCTTCTTCTCGATTATCTCGATCCCCAGCGTTCTCCTGTGCGGGCTGGCCGTACTGGGCTTCCTGATTCGCAGCCCCCAGCATGCGGCTCAACAGGTCGAGCAGTTAACCGCGCGCCTGCTGCCAGGCGGGGCGAAGGACTCCGCCAAGGAGATTATCCAGCAGTTGAACGTCGAGAAGGGCGCCGCTGAGGTCCAGAAGAAGCGAGGCATCACGGGCATCTTTGGCATCGCACTGCTGTTCTGGTCGGCGATTCAGATCTTCGTCAACGCCTCCACGCCGATGAACGCCGCCTTCGGCGCCCGCGAAACGCGTAACTGGCTGACTCTGCGCATGACCGCACTCTGGCTGCTCCTGGGCGCCGGCCTGCTGTTCCTCCTGTCGCTCCTCCCGGCAGCGACGCTGCAGGCGCTCAACTCTATGAACGTCTCCTTCCTGAGTGACCTGCCGAATCCCTCCCCGTTTTGGCTGGATATTCTGCTCACACTCGCCGGGGTCGTGGTGAACGCCGCCATGTTCGCGTTCATCTATCGCTTCCTGCCCTCGCCGGACGCGGGCATCGACTGGAAGGAGGCGCTGTTCGCAGGGGGCATGGTCGCGATGCTGTGGGAGATGGTGAAGCAGGCGTTCGCTATCTACCTGCAGCGGTTCGGCGGGAGCGAGGGGTATAACCGGCTCTACGGCTCGTTCGGCAGTGTCTTCCTGCTGATCTTCTGGATCTACTACTCGTCCATTCTTCTGCTTCTGGGCGCGGAGATCGCGAAGCTGTACTCCGACTACCGGGATGCCCACCGCGAGGCGGCACGGCGCAAGGCCGAGAAGGCCGCCGCGCCGACCCACAAGGAACAGCATGCCTAACGGCAACAAAACGAACCGGCCGGAGGGGACATTCCCTCCGGCCGGTTTGTGTTGCGCCTGCGCGTTCCGCCCTGCACGGACGGGATGACTTAGTCGCGGTCGATGACGATCTGGTTATCGACAGTGTAGCCCGAGTTGGGATCGACGGCCGCCTTGGCCACCGTGCCCGCGCGGTTCTTCTCCGCCTCGGTATCCGCCTTGCCCCGGATGACGACCTTCTTCGACTCCGCCATGGTGTCGACGTTCAGATCGTCGATGTCGAGGCCGTCCGCCGCGACGATAGCGGTCCGGACGCGGGAGGTCATGGACGCGGTATCGCCGGCATCCTGAATCTCTTTGCCCGCCTCGACCGCGGCCTTCTCCGTCGCATCCACAGCCTCCTTGGCCCCCTCCTTGACCTGAGCGCCCGCCTCGTCAATGGCGGCGCCGGTGCGCTCGGCGACGCCCTCGCCGGTGGCCTCCGACGTCGGGCTGGAGCAGCCCGCGAGGGCCGTCAGCGCAAAGATGGACATGGTCGCAGTCATCAGCGAAAGGGTTCGTTTCATACGGATATTCCTCCTACCAAACGGTCGCAGCTCATATTGCCAAAGGGTATGTTTCACCGGGCGCGATGCTTCACAGCCGGGCGAGCCCGGTGGCAGTTCGCGTTCCGACGGCGGCGTCCTTCACCTTCTCATCTTCCCGACACCACCGGTCTGTATATACGCCTGCCGGCACGCCTGCTAAACGTCGCGCGCGTTGACCCGGGGAGGGGGAATGGCTATAATGGCGCGGGAGGACGCATGAAGGTACTGGTAACGGGCGCGGCGGGCATGCTGGGATGGGACGTCTGCGCGGACCTGACCGCCCGGGGGCATGAAGTCATCGGCGCCGCACTCTTCGAGGAGGGGTACCTGCGGCTGGACATCACGGACACAGCGGCGACGCAGCAGGTGGTTCGCGACGTTCGCCCGGATGCCATCATCAACTGCGCCGCGTGGACCGACGTGGACGGCGCGGAGCGGGACGCCACCACCGCCTACCGGGTGAATGCTCTGGGCGCCTGGAATCTGGCGTACGCCGCGGGCGAGAGCGACTGCTGGCTCCTGACCGTCTCGACCGACTTCGTCTTCGACGGCAAGCGCGGCCCGAACGCGCCGCCGTATACGGAGTTCGATGAGACGCGCCCGCTGGGGGCGTACGGGGCGAGCAAGGAGGCCGGGGAGCTGCTGGTGCGAGAGACTCTCCCCCGGCGGCACATCATCGCGCGCACGGCGTGGCTCTACGGCGACCACGGTAAGAACTTCGTGTATACGATACGACGCCTGGCGCGGGAGCGGCCGGAGGTGCCGGTGGTGGCGGACCAGATCGGGTGCCCCACCTACACCAAAGACCTGTCGCGCAAGCTCATCGAACTGATGGAAAACCCCTTGCCGGGCACCTACCACGTCTGCGGGGCGGGCTCCTGCTCGTGGTATGAGTTCGCCCAGGCTATCGTGGCAAAGAGCGGCCTGTCGGCGACCGTGGTGCCGATTACCGCGGCCGAGTACGCCGCCCGCTTCAACTCCCCGACGGAGCGCCCGGCCTACTCGGTCATGCGCCGGCTGGCCCTGGAGATGCGCGGCATGGACGATCTGCCCCCCTGGGAGGAGTCGCTGGACCGCTTCCTCGCCACCCTGACCCCGGACCGCTAGTTTAAAGAATAACGCCGGCGCGGCGGGGGAAGCCTGACCTATGGGCTTCCCCCGCCGCGCCGGCGTTATGCCGGGTGATGACGATTAACGCCCGCTCACGCTGCCGCCGGCACCACCGGGTCGCTGCTGTCAGTAGGCGTATCCTCCGCGTCGGAGTCGGCCTTCAGGGCGCGGATGGTCCGGATGCGTCGCCCCTCGACCTGCTCCACGATGAACTCGTAGCCGTCGATACGGACCCGCTCGCCGACCTCCGGTTCGTGGCCTAGAAGCCCGAAGACCAGTCCACCAATCGTCTCGAAGTCCTCGTGCGGCAGGTCCAGCCCCAGCCGATCGCTCACATCGTCGATACTCATCCGGCCGTCCACCAGGGACTCGGTCGCAGAGATAACCTGCACATCCGGTTCGTCCAGATCGTACTCGTCCCGAATCTCGCCGACCAACTCCTCCAGCAGATCTTCGACGGTCACCAGCCCCTCGGTGCCCGCGTACTCGTCCTGCACAATCACGATCTGCTGGTTGGAGCGGCGCATCTCCCCCAGCAGTTCGGAGACCTTCTTGGTCTCCGGGACAAAGTGCGCGGTCCGCATCACCTTCTTGAGATCCACCCCCTGGACGCCGCCGTTGCGGAAGATGGGGAGCAGATCCTTGGCGTGTACGATCCCCACGATGTTGTCGATCGTCTCCTCATAGACCGGAATGCGGGAGTGCCCGGACTTAAGGATCAGCTCCACCGTGGACATCAGGTCCGCGTTGACGGGCAGAGCCGTCATGTCGATCCGCGGCGTCATCACGGACCGGACCAGCGTGTCCGAGAAGTCGATAACGTTGGTGATGATCTCCTGCTCGCCGCGGTCGAACTCGCCCTGGTGGGCGCCCTGGTCGATCATGCGCTCCAGCTCCTCTTTCGTGATCATGGGAGTCTGGAACTGGGCCCGCGCCCCGAAGGGGCGGACGATTAGCGACGACAGGGCCAGCACTGTGGCGGTGATGGGCTTGAACACCACGGACCAGAACGAAACGAACGGCGCCAGGCGCAGCGCCCAGACATCGGGCTGCTGCGCCGCAAGCGACTTCGGCGCGATCTCCCCCAAGACCATGGCGACCAGAGCGATCACAAGGGTCACCAGGAGCGTGGAGACCACCTCCGCCGCGTTCACGGAGAGGCCCAGCGGAATGAGCCGGGGAATCAGCGGCCGCGCCAGCGACGTGGCAGCGACCGTGGCCGCCGCGAACCCCATCAGCGTGATACCGACCTGCACGGTTGCGATGAAGCGCGGCGGGTCGGCGATAAGCCGCTGGACGCGGACGGCGCCCCGAGCCCCCTCCTCCACCAACTGCTCGACGCGGGAGCGCCGGACCGAGACCAGCGCCGTCTCCGCCATGGAGAACAGGGCGTAGAAGACGATTAGCCCCCCCAGGAAGCCCAGACTGGCGCCCACGATGGTGAGATCGGGCGGAGCGAGGCGGGGGTCCTCCTGCCGCGGAAGCGGTGGGACTTCAGGCGCGCCAAACGTCCCCGGCGCCGCGGGGGAGGCGGAGGTTGTGACGGAGGGAGGGGTGTCCTCCTGCGCGACGGCCGGTAGAGGCGTACGCAGGGGCCAGAAAGCCCAGAGCACGACGAGCAGGAGCGCCAGGCACGCCCCGGCACCCTGCCGGAGGCGTTTCGGGGATTTGGACGCCGGCTCCGGCGACTCGGTCGCCATCACCGGCGACTCACGGCGCGCGGCGGCGCGCTGCTGGACGGACTTCAAACGCCGCGATCGGCGTTGACTGTAAGGTTCCAATTCGGACAGGACTCCAGGCAAAAGGCGTCAGCGCGGGGACGGTTGTGTCGCTCCCGGAGTTGCACCGGGCAAAGCGTTCCAGACCCATACCGGGATCCGGTAGATGCTGGCGGTCAGGAAGAACGCCAGCGCAGCCCCGATGACCACCTCCTGCACGGTGTGGATGCGCGCCTCCAGTCGGGCTTGCGCCACGAGGAAGGCGAGCAGAACGGCGAGAATCGCCACGAACAGGTTGCTCGTAACGAAGACGATGGTCGTCGCCAGGAAGAAGGCGACGGCCGCGTGACCTGATACGACGCCCCCCCGCAACAGCGTCCCCTTCCTCCCTATAGCTTTACCCAGGAGGAGGCACACGCACAGCAGGGCGATGCCGGCGAAGAAGACGGCAAGTGTCGGGGGGTCCTGGAGGCGCAGGCGCACCGCCTGCGGGCGCCCCCCTCCCAGGAAGACGATGCAGCCAACCACCACGGCATTGATGGAGGCCACCAGCACCGCACCCGCCGACACGTCCTTGGCGAACTTGGCGGCGGGGTGGTAGGACTGCGTGATCATGTCCACCACCGCCTCAATCGCGGTGTTGAACATCTCCGCCAGGAGGACCAGAGAGGCTGTGAGCAGAAGCACAAGCATCTCGGTGGCGGGGAGGCGGAACAGGATACCCGATAGCAGCACCAGCACGACGGTGACGAAGTGAAACCGCATGTTCCGCTGGGTGCGGAACGTGTGGACCACGCCCTCGATGGCGTGCTGGAACGAGTCCAGCGGGTTCTTGGACCGCCAGAGGTGGATCGGCGGGGCGGGAACGTGATGGGATGAAGTGGTCGCCCCCCCGCCGATGCCGCCGCTGCCGACACCCGGTGAGGGCGCGGCCTGCGGGGCTTGTGAAGGAGGCTCGTCCGGCTCCCGGACCATACTCATAGAACTGTATTGTACCCTAATCCGCCGACGGCTCGTTTGCCGCAGCGCCGACTTTGTCGAGCGGCTTGCCCAGGATGCGGGTTTCTTCGGCCCGCATCGCCTCGGCGCCCTCGTCGGTCTCGTCTTCGTAGCCCAGAAGGTGCAGGATCCCGTGCACCAGGAGAAGCGCCACCTCTTCGGAGGCGTCCCATCCCCGCGCGGCGGCTTGCCGCGCCGCTGTGTCCACCGAGATCACCACGTCGCCCAGGACGGACGCGTCCCCGCCCAGGTCGGCGCCTGCGTCCTCCTGCGGCCACGACAAAACATCTGTCGCCTTGTCGATACCGCGCCACTGGCGGTTGAGTTCCCGAATCCGCGCGTCATCCGTAAAGACGATGCTGACCTCGGCGTCCTCCCTACCGGCGTCCGCGAGTAGTCGCCGGGCGGCCTCGCTCGCGCGGTTCAGCGGCGGGGGCGTCACGCCCGGGTGCGTCGTCATCAGCAGCGAGAGTTCCATCGTTCTCCAGGCTCGCCACCGGGGCGGCGGCGCGGAGGGCGTCCTGTAGCGCCTCCTCAGGATAGGTAGTCAGTCGGAGCGGCGGGGGAGCAGCAGCAGCGGCGGGGGGTGTTTCGGCGGGTTCCGCTGCCGCTCCCGCCTTTTCCGACTTCTGACCGGGGTAGGCCACGCGCGCGTGCAGCGTGGCGGATAGGGTCCGGACGAAGCTGCCCTGGATGGTTTTGAGGTCACGCAGGGTCAGGTCGCACTCGTCAAGCTGGCCGTCCGCTCGCTTCTCCTCAATCAGCGTCGCCACGAAGTCGCTGATGCGCTGAGGAGTGGGCCGCTCCAGAGTGCGCGAGGCCGCCTCGACCGTGTCGGCCAGCATCACGATCGCGGCCTCCTTGGTCTGCGGCTTCGGCCCGGGGTAGCGGAACTGCGCCTCCAGGCTCGGGTCGGGGCGCCCGCCGGTCGCCCGGTGGTAGAAAAACTTAATGAGCGACGTGCCGTGGTGCTGCTCGATCACATCGAGAACGCGCCGGGGCAGGCCCTCCGCCGCCGCCATCTCCATCCCCTCCTTGACGTGGGACGTCAGCACCAGGGCGGACATATAGGGGGTCAGGCGGTCGTGGATGTTTTCGGCGTTGCTCTGGTTCTCGATGAAAAACTCGGGCCGGTTCATCTTCCCCAAGTCGTGGTAGTAGGCCGCGACACGCACCAGCAGTTCGTCCGCACCGATGGCCTCAGCGGCAGCGTGGGCAAGGTTGGCCACCATCAAGGAGTGCGCGTAGGTGCCGGGTACGCGCAGGCGGAACTCCTGGAGAATAGGCCGCGCCGGGTCCGTCATCTCCAGCAGCCGCAGGTGCGTGGTGATGCCAAACCAGCGCTCCAACACCGCCACCCCCGTGTAAAATAGGGCCAGGGCGAAGAGGCCCGACACCACTCCCCACATCGCGCCGGACATCAGTTCCTGCGGCAGGTCCCCCTCCAGCAGACCGACCAGGGCGTTCAGGGCCGCATTGGCGCCGCACAGCATCAGGGTCGCCCGCACAAAGTCACCCCGGTGCCGCAGCGTCGCCACCGAGATGATCCCTACCATCGAGGAGCCCAGCGTGATAACGGTGAAGCGGAGTTCGTTGTTCAGGACGAGGCCGGACAGGACGGACAGCAGAGATACCACCAGCAGCGCCACCGAGGGGCAGATCAGAACCGCAATGGCCATGCCGGCAGAGGCCACGCACATCATCCCCAGGTAGCCGAAGTGGACGCCCGAGAGCTGCAAACCGAGCAGGGTCTGCCCCACCTTCAGGCCCGCAACGCTGAGAATGACCAGCAGCGCGAGCAGGAACAGGCGCGGCGTGTCGTCGTACACCCCGCGGTGGAACAGGCGCAGGTACACCCCCACGGCCCCGACCAGTGCGACCACCAGCGCAACCACGGTGGCGACGGTGAACATATCGAGGCGGGCGTTCTGCAGCCCCAGGGCTGCGAATGCGTCCAGGTGCTGCTGCGTCACCGTCTCCCCCGCCTTAATCACGGCGGCGCCGGCGGCGATGCGCCGGATCTGCGGCCGCACCGCCGAGACCGCAGTCTGCTGGTCGTGCGCTGTCAGGCGGGGGTTGTAGCGCTGGTTGGGCAGCAGGGCGCTTCCGGCGGCGCTTACCACGGCAGCGCGCAGTTTGGGGTCTTTGAGCCGCTTCAGTTCCGGGTCAGCCGCCAGCTTCTCCTTCGCAACCGCCAGGTCATTCCCGTCGTCGCGAATCTCGCCACTCATGTAGCGCTCGACCAACTCGGTCGCGACGGCGCGGGCGTCCATCCGCGTCTGCGTGTCGAGCCGCATCAGGAGCGCAACTGCATCGGTGGGGATGTTGACGGTCCCCTGCTGGCGGATCTCGCCGATGGCGGCTTCCAGGCGCGCCCCAAACTCTGCGGTCGGGTCGCCGGGCTCGCCCTCGTCGTCGGCGTCTGGAACCGCCCCATCGCGAATCGCCCAGCGTGCAGAGATATCGAACACCGCGCGGGCGGACTCTACGGCCTCCGCTGAGGCGTCCGGAATGGGGTCATAGCGCTTCTTGACGCGTACCTGAGCGGCGGTACGAAGCTGGCGGGTGGCGGAGGTGTCCTCGTAGCGGACGGTGCGCTGGGCGATAATCTCGCGGTCGGCCCGGTCACCCAGGCTGAGGTTCACGCGGTTCGGCCAGAGATGGATGCACAGGAGCAGCGACAGAGCAACGGCGGTGCCGATGGCGAGCGCTACCCGGGCCGGGTGAATCTGCCGGATCGCCTCCAGCAAAAAGAAGGAGTCCCCATCCCCGGCGCCGCTTGTCCGCCGCCGGCGCGCAGTGGAGAGGGCGGTGTAACGGCGCGACTTGCGCCGCCAGGGCGTCAGCCGGAGGAGGAGGCTGTGAAGGAAGTGAGGGCGCTTCATGCGAAGGATCGTGCCGCCGCGCGTGCGAACACGTACGGCGGACGGGGCGGACCGGCGGAGGGGTATCCGCAGATCGGGCAACGGGCGCGTCCCGCCGGCTCGCGGATAAGGGCGCTAACGGTAAGAGTTAGCGCTCCTCGTTCTGCTTCATCTTACGGCGGCGCGCCGCTTCGGCCTTGCGCTTCTTCTCGCTGGGCTTCTCATAATACTCATGCGCGCGAGCCAGCTTGAGAATGCCGTCCTGCTGAAGCTGCTTCTTAAACCGCTTCAGGGCGACATCCAACGGCTCACCCGGCTTGACGATGACCTGTGCCATGATTGCTTTCCATCCCTCCTTGCTCCTGTGGGCTCGCCCTTCCCCGGCATCGTCGCCATATGGGGCGGCGGCAATCTCTCCTCCGCTGCTTGCTTACGCCATCCTGCGCGGAGGGTCGTACCGCAGAAAGCAGGAGGAACGCGCTACCGTGCCACCGGGCATTATACAGGCCCGCTTTCCGACCTGTCAAGGCGCACGCCTGCGGCGCAGGCGTGCCGGGCTCAGATGCCGAGCAGGGCACGGGCGATCGTGAAGTAGATCAGGAGCCCCGTGGCATCTACCAGCGTCGTGATGAACGGCGCCGACATCACCGCCGGGTCGGCCCCCAGCCGGCGCGCAAACAGCGGCAGCAATCCCCCGACCAGGTTCGCCCAGACGACCACCGAGATGATGGAGCCGGACACTACCAGGGCGAAGCGTGGCGGCTCTCGCCACAGGAGCAAGACCACGAAGAACCCGACTACCGAGAGCAGACCGCCCAGGAGCAACCCCGTGCGCAGTTCGCGCCACAGCACGCGGACCCAGTCGCTGAACCGGACCTCCCCCAGCGCCATCGCCCGGGTAACGGTCATTACCGCCTGCGCCCCGGCGTTGCCTCCGGTGCCGATCAGCAGCGGGGTGAAGGTGGCCAGAGCAGCTACCTTGGCGACCAGCGGCTCGAAGTAGCGCGACACGCCTCCGGTGAGCATGGACGCCACAAACAGCATCAGGAGCCAGCCGATGCGCTGCTTCACCGTGGCGCGAATCTGGGTGGACAGATAGTGCGTCTCGTCGCCCTGCACCGCGCCGAGTTTGAGGACATCCTCGGTCTGCTCCTCGACCAGGATGTCGACCACGTCGTCCACCGTCACAATGCCCGCCAGGTACCCGTTGCGGTCCAGCACCGGCAGGGCATTGAAGTCGTACTTGCCGATTAGCTGCGCGACCTCCTCCTGGTCGGTGTCCACCGTGACCGCAACGGGGTCGCGCGACATGATATCGGCGATCCGGCTGTTGGGACGCGCCAGCACCAGCGCCCGCAGCGTCAGCACGCCCACGAGCGTCTCCCCCTGAGAATCCGGGCTGGAGCGGACCACGTACAGGTCGTTGAGCGTCTCCACCTCCGGGTCGGCGCCGCGGATAACGCCGAACGCCTCCTCCACCGTCAGTTCGCCGCTCAGGCGGACGAACTTGTCGGTCATCAGGCGGCCAGCGGTCTTCTCGCCATAGGAGAGCAGTTCGCGAACGTCGGCGGCATCCTCGGGGGCGCGGGTCTCCAGTTCGGCGAGGATCTCCTCCGCCCGGTCCGGGGTCTCCTCCGCGATCTCGGCCACGAGTTCCGCGGCGTCGTCCATCGGGAGGCGGTCCAGAAGGTCTGAGATGCGCCCGGGGGGGGCGTTCTCCAGCAGGTAGCGCACCAGTCCCGGATCGAGTTCGTCCAGCACCTCGGCGGCGCGGATGTTATCCAGCCAGTTGAAGACTGCCAGTGCCTCCGGGTGCGCCAGGTCTTCCATCGCCTCGGCGATGTCGGCGGGGTGACGCCCGCGCAGGGCTGCCGTCATGGCCAGGTCGCCCCCATCGCCGGGCGGGATGCGCAGGGCGCTGCGCAGGCGGTCCGCCAGTGCGACCGGGGTCTCCGAAACGGCCATCGTGCGGGCTCCTCCTTGGGTTTCGGAAGGATTATACCCGTCTGTGACGGTCGCTAAGGGCGTACAGGAGACAGACAGCGGCGAGGACGCCCTGGGGCCACGCGGAGGCGACCTTGGGGGCGTGGTACGTACCGCCGCCGACATGCGTGGGGAAGACCAGCCGCTCCTTCGGGAGCAGGCCGGTAACGTACGCGGCATTCTCGAAGTCGGGGGTGATGCCGCCCACCGCCCCCCAGAACTCCGGCGAGTTGATGCCCCGCCGCCATGCGATCAGGGCGAGAGTCGCCGCCAGCAGCGGCGCCTCGGTCTTCGGGTCGAAGTCCTTATGGGGCACCAGGTCCCCGAGCAGATGGGTGGCCACACCTGCCGCGAACCCGGTGTCCTTACGGCCGGCGAGGCGACCGACTGCGGCGCCGATGGCGGCGTGTACCGCACAGATCAACGACTCACTCCCCCACCGCGTCGTCGCCGCAGAGCGCCTTGTAGATGGCAGAGATCTTGCGGACGTAGTTCTGCGTTTCGCGGTACGGGGGAACGCCGCCGTGCCGCTTGACCGCGCCCGGCCCGGCGTTATAGGCCGCCAGCGCCAGCACGATCTGCTTCATATTCAGGTCCTTCATCGCCGCGCCACCGCTGTACTTATCCAGGTGGGAGCGCAGCAGGTAGATGGACCCGGCGAGGTTCTGCACGGGGTCGTAGGGGTTGGTCAGCGGCATCTTGCCCTGAAGTTCGCGGAACGTCACCGGCATCAACTGCCCAAGGCCCATCGCGCCGACGCGGGAGGTAGTGCCCGGGTTGAAGTCCGACTCTGCGATCACCAGAGCCACCACCAGGCGTGGGTCCAGGTCCAGGTCGCCGGAGAAGCGCAGGATGGCGGTCGTGATATCGTCCACCTGCCGCTCGCTGAGCTTCGGGTTCCAGCCCCGAATGAACTGCCGGTAGGCCGGATAGGCGGCGGCGGCGCCCTGAGCGAGGTCCAGGCCAGCGCCCCCACGCGCCGCAGCGGCGGGCGCGGAACGGGACGGAAGGGTGCCGCGCGGGAGCGAGGCAACGCGCGGGGCGCCCTTCGTGGTCTTCTTCGTCGCGTTCGATGCGGTTGGCGCGGACGGAGCCGGACGACGCGCCCAGGCCCGCTCCTTCTCACCGACATCGAGGGCGGAGGCGACGGCCACAACCTCCATGTCCGGAATGCCAATCTCGACGCTGCCAGGGGCGCCGCCGGTGGCAACTACGAGAACCCGAAGGCGCTCCCCGGGCTGCACCCAGGAGGGCAGGCTGCTCATGGTGAGCGAAACGGTTCCGTTGGCGTCGGTGGCGAGCATGAGCATCGCCTCGGTCTCTTCGCCCACGCCGGAGCGGACGATGCCGGTGAGCCGCCCCTCCAGTTCCATGGTCATGCCGCGGTATTTGGCAGGGCTGCGCGCCAGCACATCCAGGTTCAGGCCGGCTTGGGGCGGGTACATCCCCCGAATCGCCAGATACTGCTCCGTGGGTGAAGAGAAGCGGTAGCCCGCGCCGGTCTGCGCGCTGGCAGGCGCCGCGAGAACCGCCGCAAGAGATAGCGCGGCGGCGACCAGGGCCGCACGGCCTCCGACGCCCGGGCGCCGGAGAGGCTTCGAACTCAGGAACATCGTGGCGAGCAAGAAGGAACCTCCCGTTTGTGGAGTACGGGGCGTGTGCTACTGAGGACGCGCGCCATTGAAGCGTCCCGGAGCGGGGAACGGAGAGATCGGGATTCGAACCCGAGGTGCGGTCTTTCGTCCGCACAACCGCTTAGCAGGCGGCCGCTTTCGTCCACTCAGCCATCTCTCCCGAATATCGCCCCATTATAACATAAGCATCGGCAGAAAGCAACGGACTCTGCACGTTTGGACCCACAATGACGGCGGCGCCTTCACGGCGGTTCTCCCCCGGTTCGGTATGATAGGAGCGGGGAGGTACTCCCCACCATTTCCTCAGGAGGGAAACGTGATGATCGACACTCGGAGCAGGCGGAAGGCCGCCTGGGCTGCCGCTCTGATCGCGTGCGGCGTGACCGGTGCGGCGGCCGCGCTGGGCTTCACGGCGCGCGCCGCGGACGCCCGCCAGGAGCCGAAGGCAGCCCAGGCGACGGCCACCCCAAAGCCGGTGCCCGCCGAGAAGGCGGAGATCGACCAGCCCGTCCGTGACTTCGCCTTCCGCAATATCCTCGCCGAGGACGCGAAAAACGCCACGATCAAACTGTCCGACTATAAGGGAAAGAAGGCCGTAATCGCCGTGTTTATGGCGAACCGGTGCGGCACGACCTGGACGTATGAGAAGAAGATCGGCAACCTGATCAAGGACTACAAGAACAAGGATGTCGCGATCCTGGCGATTCACAGCAACTACCAGGAGACCGACGCCGAGATCAAGGGGCAGTTGGAGCAGCGGAACCTGATCGTCCCCCTGCTCGACGACAAGAAAGACCAGGCATTCGTCCGCTACATCGGCGCGGCGGTGACCCCCACCTTCCTGGTAATCGACAAGAACGGCATTCTGCGCTACCAGGGGTCGTTTGACCAGCGGCGCGATGAGAGCAAGACCTACGTCCGAAACGCCGTGGACGCGGTACTGGCGAATAAGCCCGTGGAGGTGAAGTCCACCCGGGCCTTTGGGTGAGGGATCGCTCTCCGGGCGCGTGACGCCCGCTGAATCCCTCCTGATGGTGCGAAAAGGCGGCGGCGCGGGGTTCCCGGGAACCCCGCGCCGTCCGTTTTCCGTTACTCCTTTGGAGACGTACTTCTGAGCATGCAAGCACGAACGCCCTACCTCGGCACTGCCGCCGCCGCGGCCGCCCTTCCCCTCGCTCTCGCGGCCCTGACCGGAGCCGCCACCGTCCCGTCTGAAACACCGACGCCCCGCGCCGTCGCGGCGAACGTGGACCGCTCCCCAACGGATGTTGCACTAACGCCGGATGGGCGCCGGGCGCTGACCACGAACCGGACCGCCGACTCCGTTTCCCTGGTGGACCTGACGACCGGGAAGGTGCTCGCGGAGACCGTGGTGGGCGATGAGCCGTTTGCGGCGACGGTGGCTGCGGATGGGAGCCGGGCGCTGGTGACCAACTACGGCGACGACAGCCTGAGCATCCTCACCCTCACCCCTACCGGAGCGACGGTGGCAGCGACCGTGCCCGTGGGAGACGAGCCGCGCGGCGTTGCGGTCTCTGCCGACGGCCGCACGGCGTTCGTCGCCCTGGCGGGTGAAAACGCGGTCGCGGTGGTGGACCTTTCCGCGCGCAAGGTGGCGAAGCGCTGGCCGGTCGGCTCGGAGCCCTGGCATGTGGCGCTCACGCCGGATGGGAAGCGCCTGGCGGTGGGTAACTCGCGCAGCCGCAACGTGACTGTGCTGGACACGACTACGGGCAAGGAGGCGCACACGGTGCGCGCCCTGTGCCGCAACCTGCGCCAGCTTGCGGTTTCGCCGGATGGCCGGTGGGCGTACTTGCCCGGCATTAGCGAGCGCGGCATGGCCGCGACCCGCGAGAACATCGACCGCGGGTGGGTGGTCGGGAACCGCCTCCTGCGCGTACCGCTCGCCGAGGACGGGCCGCGCGAGGCGCTCACCCTCGACACGCAGGGTATGGCTGTGGGTGACGTAGATGGTGTGGCAATCAGTCCGGACGGCGGCACCCTTGCTCTCACCGCGGGCGGCACGCACGAACTGCTCCTGCTGCGCAACGCGCCGGCCCTCCCCTTCGAGACCTACGGCGGCCCGGGAGACCACCTTGCCCCGGAGCTGCGGAACAACCCGCGCCGGTTCCAGCGGGTAGCGCTTGGCGGGCGGCCGCTGGGCGCGCGGTTCACCCCGGACGGCAAGCAGGTGGTGGTGGCGAACTATCTGGACAACTCCGTCCAGGTGGTGGACGCGGAGACGGGGACGCTGGCGAAGACGATCTCGCTGGGCGGGCCGGCAACGCCGTCCCTGGCGCGGCGGGGCGAGGCGATCTTCACCGACGCGGGGCGCTCCTTCAACCAGTGGTATAGCTGCAGCACATGCCACACCGAGGGGCACACCAACGGCGGAAACTTTGACACCTTCAATGATGGCTCGTATGGCAAGCCCAAGAAGACCTTGAGCCTGCGCGGCGTGACGAAGACCGCGCCCTATACGTGGCACGGCTGGCAGAAGAGCCTGGAAGGCGCCGTACGTGAGTCCATGGTCAAATCCATGCAGGGACCGGAGCCGTCGCAGGAGGATGTGGACGCCGTAATCGCCTATCTGGAAACCCTGACCGTGCCGAAGTCGCCGTACCCGGAGACCGAGCAGTCGCGCCGCGGGGCGAAGGTGTTCCTCGACAAGGGCTGCGCGACCTGCCACGGCGGCCCGGAGTTTACCTCGCCCATCGTGGTGAAGGTGGGCCTGGAGTCCCCTACGGACGCCTACCAGGGCTTCAACCCGCCGTCGCTCCGGGGCGTCCACGCACGCGCCCCCTATCTGCACGATGGCCGCGCCCGGAATCTGGAGGAGGTCATGACGGAGCACCACCGTCCTTCCGAACTCGCCGGCAAGCCTGACTGCACGCCCGAGGAGCTCGCCGACCTCGTGGCGTACCTGAAGACTCTCTGATGGCGTAGACAGTGTAGTGGTAAGATTAATACCGTAGGATTAGCGGGTAAGCAGAGAGGAAACCCGCATTCCAAGGAAGGGATGTACCTGCGTGAGGAAGTTTTACTCCCCGTACGGCAGCCTGAGGCTCTTTGAGGGGCACCAGAGCGTGGCGCTCCACTATTTCGTCGTGGATCGCAAGGAGCCTGTCGCGCCGTACAACGAGATCGTGCTCGGATATGACCACCTGCCCGAAGAGCAGAAGGCACTGTCGGAGGTGGCGATCCGCGAGCTGTTCACCGAAGGGGAGTTCATCGCGTTTCGGAACTACATGGAGCAGGGGCATGGGGAGGACATCCGCACCGGCATGCTCATCGCCCCCGTGAACATCCTGAAGCCCGGTAACGAACTCGGGCTCGGGCTGACCCGTCCCTTCAGCCAGCATGAGGAGTCGGGGGCGAGCGGCTTCTTCCGCCTTTCGGAGCAGATTGATTGGAAGCTACCCTTCCGCGTGTGGGGGTTCTACACCATCCCGCAGTCGCGCTGACCCTGTCATGGTGATGAGGTCCGCCACGATCTGCCCTGAGAGCAGCGAGGGGGGCACTCCGGGCCCAGGCACCGTCATCTGGCCGCAGAAGTACAGGTTGTGTACCTTCTTCGCGCGCACGCGCGGCTTGAAGACGGCGGTCTGGGCCAGCGTATTCGCCAGCCCGTAGGCATTGCCCCGATACGCGTGGTAGTCCGCCGCGAAGTCTGCGTGGGCGTAGCTGCGCTTCACCACCACGGCATCCCGTACGCTCTGGCCCGTCAGCCGCTCCAGACGCTCCATCACCAGGGCGTAGTAGCGCTCACGGGTCGCCTCCGGGTCGTCCAGGCCAGGCGCGACCGGAATCAGCACGAACAGGTTCTCGCAGCCCTCCGGCGCGACCGACGGGTCGGTCTGCGACGGGCAGCAGGCGTAGAACAGCGGTCGGGTCGGCCACTTCGGGTCGTGGTAGATCTCGCGGGCGTGGCGCTCCAGCCCCTCGTCAAAGAACAGGTTGTGGTGGCGCAGGTTCCGGAGCCGCTTCCCCACCCCCAGGTAGAACAGCAGCGACGAGGGGGAAAGCACCCGCTTGCGCCAGTACCCCTCGTCGTAGGTGCGGAACGGCGCGTCCAGAAGTTCCTGCTCGACGTGGTGGTAGTCCGCGCCCGCGACCACGACGTCGGCAGGGTGCCACTCCCCGTCCACCGTCCGGACGCCGGTCGCCGCGCCGCTCTCCACGGGGATGTGCGCCGCTTCGGCGCTCGCCACGAGCCGGACACCGAGCGAGCGGGCGAGTTCCACCAGGGCGTCCGCAACGCGCCCCATGCCCCCCATCGGGTACCAGGTGCCCAGCACCATGTCCGCGTAGTTCATCAGGGAGTACATCGCGGGGATGTCACGGGCCGTCCCGCCCAGGAACAGCACGGGAAACTCCATGATGCGCCGCAGGCGCTCGTCCCGAAAGTGCGCGGCCACGTGCCGGTGCATAGACTGCACCATTTGAAGGCGCGCCGACTCCCCTGCCATGCGGAGGTCCACGAACTCGGTAAGGGAAAGGCTGGGCCGGCGAACGTAGTCGCCCATGCCTACCCGGTACTTATGGGCCGCCTGGTCCAGAAACCGACGCAGGTTCCGCGCGCCCCCCGGCTCCATCGTCTCAAACAGGCCGAGCAGCGCGCCCAGGTCGGCGGGCAGGTCCACCGTCTCGCCCCACCGGAAGAAGACACGGTAGGACGGATCGAGCCGCACCAGGTCATAGAAGTCCGCCGGGGACTTCCCGAAGCGGGCGAAGAACTCCTCGAAGACGTCCGGCATCCAGTACCAGGAGGGGCCGAGGTCGAACGTGAAGCCGTCCTGGCGCCACACCCGCGCCCGTCCGCCAAAGTCGGCGTTCTTCTCCAGCACCGTCACCGCAAGGCCCGCCTTCGCCAGGCAGCAGGCCGCCGCCATCCCGGCAAAGCCCGACCCGATCACCACGGCAGACTGCGGCGGCCTTTCGGCCTTTTGTTTCAGCGTCACAGGCTCTAGAACGAGCGGCGCGCCGGGTCCGTTCCCTAAAATGACTCCTCCACCCGGGCGTGGATGGTCATCGCGTACGGCAAGTTGATCTTCGGATTCTCCGGGTCGTACAGGACGGTCAGGTACCCCGTTCCGTTCGTCCACGCCCGGTACAGACGCTCCGTGGTCGAAACCTTCTTCGTGAACGTCTCACCGATCGGAGTGGTGAACCGATACGTGATGTAATAGGTCGTGGTCTTGCCGCGCACCACGCGACTGTCCACCACCGCGGCTGCAATGGGCCGCCCGTCGCGCAGAAGAAGGTAGTGCTTGCGCCGGTCGTACTCCAGCAGCAGGGCGATCAGGGCGAGCCCTCCCGTGGCGGCGAGCGTCCCGGCCCACCAGGCGTTCCCGCGCCGCTGGATGCGCGCGGCGTCCACGATGCCAAGCCGGTACGTCCACGGATCGGACGGCAGGTACGTGACCGTAAGCTCTCCCCCCACCTCGACGGAATCGTACAGGTAGCGGGGCACCGAGTCCCGGTCGTGGACCTCGCCGAACGGGGTCGGGAAGGAGTACACGAGGTAGTATGTGGTGCTTTTGCCGCTCCGGTAGTACTTGTCCAGGATCTGCGCGTCATGGACCACGCCAGAGCGCTGGAGGTTCGCCAGGTCGCGCATATCGTTGCGCGCCAGCCGCGTCATCCCGGCGGCCACGCAGACCACCAGGATGATCCAGAACCAGCGGGCGATCAAGGTCTTCGTAGTGAAGAAGACCAGGCGTGGCGTCGGTACATGACCGATCTCGGGCTCGATCGGGTGCGTCTCAGCGGAGGGCCTTGGGAACGGGGCGAAGCCCGTATACGGCGGGTAGGGCAGGCTCATGGCGGTCAGGCACTCACTTTCACCCTTCCGACACTCGCCCCGGCTGGCCGGTTACGCGCATCGGCGCGAAAACCGGTAATCCGTCCGTCAGGCCGCGACCAGCGCTTCCAGGCGCTCGATGTAGCTCGCCATCACGGCGAAGGCATCCTCGACCGGCTCCGGACGCGTGAGGTCCACCCCCGCCCGCTTCAGGGCGTCCAGGGGATACATCGACCCGCCCGCGCGCAGGAAGCCGAGATAGTCTTCGGCTGCGGCCGCGCCGCCCTCCCGCACGCGCCGCGCCAGCGCATGCGCCCCACTGATACCGGTGGCATACTGGAACACGTAAAAGTTCGCGTACAGGTGGGTCGAGAACTGCATCCAGGTCGAGCCGACGCGCTCGCGGTCGATCTCCACCTCGGGACCGAACGCCTCCGCGAACAGGTCTGCCATACGCCCCGTCAGGAGGTCCGCCGTCAGCGCCTCCCCGCGCCACACCCGCTCGTGCATCTCCTGCTCGAAGCGCGCCAGCGTCGGCATGATGAAGAAGTAGCGGTGGAAGTTGCTCATCGCCTCCTCCAGAATGCCGATCTCCATCGCCCGGTCGCCCGCGAACTTCTCCAGCAGGTGCGCGCGCACCAGCGCCTGGTTGAAGTTCGACGCCACCTCGGCGGCGAACAGGCCGTAGCGTGCGTAGACGAAGGGCTGATGCTGCCACGACAGGTAGGAGTGCATCGAGTGTCCTAACTCATGCGCCAGCGTGGAGAGCGAGAGCAGGTCGTCGTTGTAGGACATCAGGATGAACGGGTGCGTGCCGGGCGCGCCGGACGAGAAGGCTCCCATGCGCTTCCCTCGGTTCGGCGCGTAGTCCACCCACCGCTCCGCCAGCGCCCCGCGCTTCAGCGTCTCCACGTACTCTGCGCCCAGCGGTGCCATCCCCTCCGCGATCCACGCGACGGCCTCCCCGTAGGGCACCGACGCATTTTCGCCCGCGAGCGGGGCCTTTACGTCGTAGGGCGTCAGCCTTTCGAGACCGAGGGCACGGCGCCGGAAGCCCCAGTAGCGGTGCCACGTCGGCAGGTGCTTCTGGAACGTTTCCAGCAGCGCATGGAACACCTCGACCGGGATGTGACTCGGCTCAAGCGCCGCACTCAGCGGGGACGGATAACGGCGCGCCCGCGCCAGGAAGACGTTCTGCTTGACGCCCGCCGCGAAGCAGGCGGCGAGGGTGTTCCGGTGCTCCAGGTGGGCGTCCGCGTAGTTCTCCCAGGCGCTGCGGCGCACGTCCCGGTCCGGGTGCGCCAGAAGCGCCCCAATGCTGCCCTGCTGGACGTCGTACTCCGCCCCACCGGCGTCCACCGCCGGGTCGAAGGTCAGATCGGTGTTGGTCAGGACCCCGTGAATCGACGCCGTCGTGCCGAACGGGTCGGTCACCTGCTTCAGAAGCTCCTCAACCTCGGCGGAACGGACATGCGGCGCACGGCGCGCCAGCGTATCGAAGTAGTGGCGGTACAGCGCCAGCCGCTCGTCCCCTTCCGCCCACTGCTGCAAGGTATCCGGCCCGATTGCGAGCAGTTCCGGCTCCGCGAAGGCGAGCGCGGCCTGGACGCGGGCGCTGAGCCCCCGCGCGCGGTCCGCCCGCCCCTGCGCCTGAGTGTCCGCCGTATCCACAGCGTAGTTCAGCGAAGCGTAGACGAACACATGGCTCAGGTGACGCACCAGCGCTTCCATCGCTGCCAGGTATCCGGCGACGGCCTCCGGCCCCTCCGCTAGGCGTCCCGCATAGGCCGCGACGGCGGGCAGGTCCGCCTCCACCCGCGCAAACGCGGCGTCCCACTCGGCGGGCGTGGCAAAGATGCTGTCGGTATCCCAGGTCGCCTCGCGCGGCACATCGGCGCGGGCGGGAACGGCGCTCTTTGAGGTCACTTCTTCGTCTCCCCGACGGTCATGGTGTAGGTTGCAGTGGAGACACCGCGGTCACGGTCCCAGAGGTAGAGGGTCATCCGGGCCTGTTCCCCCGGCTTCGCCTCCTTCGGTACCTCCACGGTGTATCCGGTGGTCACCGGAACGTTCCGGTACTCGCTCTGCACCACCGCGGCGGTGCCTTCGCTCACCAGAACGGCGTAGGCGCACTCGCCCTCGATGGTGGGAGTGAGGGAGACCCGGGCCCCGGGCGTGGGCTCCCCCTCGACGCGCCAGCCAGTGACGCGCGCGGCTCCTGGCTTCGCGGCGGGGAGTTCTCCCCCCACCTCCAGGAAGTACAGCAGGGGTTCGCGGACGTTCTTCTCGTACTCCGCGAGGATGTCCTTGACGGGCGGGTAGCGCTCGTCAAGCCCGATCTCAAAGTTCACGGCGTAGACGCCACGCACGTAGTAGGCCCAGTGGTATGTCAGCCCTGTGTTCCCGCTGCGGTACCCGGGGCGCGGTTCGGCGTCCGGTTCGCTCTTTGTAATGCGGTACGGGTTGTCCTTCTGCCGGTCGCGCATACCACCGACCAGCCTCATAAAGCGCTCGTGCTCTGGCCGCGTGAGGTACGGCGGGAAGAGGATGCAGCGCAGCGGACTGTGGATGTCCAGAAACGCCCGCAGGTTCGGGCGGCTCTCGATGAACGCTGTGAGCGCCCGGCTCTCCGGCTCGGAGAGCGGTCCGGTGCCCTCGTAGATGCTGGCCCCGGGGTTAGTCGTCGTGGTCTTCCAGAGCGGGTCCACCTCGCGGTAGCCCCCCCAGCGCACCGGGAAGTTGCGGTTCAGGTCCACGCCGAAGGACTTGCCGTCCGGGTTCTGGCGGCGGTTCTTGCGCCAGTCCGCGCCCTGGTCCCGGCCGTTGCCGTGGCGCATATCGTAGACCTTGCCGTCCACGTTCAGCATCGGCACGACCCACACCTGCCGGTCCTTCAGGAGGCGGGTCAGGCGCGCATCCTGACCATACCCTGCCAGGAGTTCGTCTATAAAGCGGACCAGGCACACCTGCGGCTGCTGTTCACGCGGGTGGATACCCGCCATGAGCAGCACTTCGGGCTCGCCTGCGTTCACCTCCCGGTCGTCCGACAGGCGCAGGAGCGGTATTTCGCGCCCTTCTACCGTGGTACCGAGGCGGGAAAGGTGTACCAGTCCCGGGTACTTCGACCGCCACTCGGAGATCTTTTCCTGCATTTCCGGCCAGGTGTAGTAGCCGCCGTAGTCGCCGTTTGCCGCGTCGGAAGGGCGGACGGTATCCGGGCCGTCCGCCGTCGTCGCCACACGGTATTGAGGCGATGCGGCGACGCGGGGCGAGAGGAGCGCGCCCCACGTCCAGGCACACACGAGAGCCGCGAGGGCGGCAGCGGGCGTCCGCATCCCGTCCCTCGCCTAATGGTCCGGGCAGCCGAACGTCGGCTCCAGGCACGGCGACCAGTAATCCGAGAACCCGTCGGGCCGATACGGCTCTTCCGGCTGACCGGGCAGCTTGTAGAAGCTCTCGATCTTCGCCGAGCGCGCGTGCCCGTCCGCCCACAGGACGTTCGTCCGCCCCTGGTGGCGGGCAAGCGGCGCCCCGTAGTCCGCGTAGTTGATTACCGGGAACGAGCCCGCGTGGACCACGAGGTACGGCAGGCGGCGGGCCGTGTCGGGCAGTCCGGCCACGGCGCTCGCGCTCCGCTTCACCTCCCAGCGCGCCGGGTCAACGCCCTCCACCGGTGCGCTCGCGCCGTCCACCAGCATGATCGTCGAGGTGGCCTTCACCGTCTCCGGAAGGGAGGTGCCGGGGATGCCGGTCGGCGAGAAGTTGCCCCCCAGGAAGTAGTTGTAGGCGTAGGTGACGGGGTACCGTGTTTCCGGCGTGTCGCCGGTGCCGGGTGTGTTCCCGAGGTCATCCTCCCCGCTCGGACAGACGAACAGGCCGACGCTCTTCACATAGGGCTGGACGATGCGCGGCCAGGTGGCGGGCGTCGTGCTGGCGGAGAACGATCCGCTGGGCGACTGGTAGTAGCTAATTGGGTAGTTTTCGTCGAAGTCCTGGTTGTACTGAAGGATGGCCAGCCCGATCTGCTTCATGTTGGACAGGCAGGCGGCCTGCCGCGCCTTCTCCCGAGCCTGGGTGAACACAGGGAACAGGATCGCAGCGAGGATCGAAATGATGGCGATAACGACGAGAAGTTCGATCAGCGTAAAAGCGAACGCACGGCGTGCGGGCCGAAACGTGGGCATGGAACGGGTTCTCCTCACGAATACAGCAGGAAGTCAGCCCGGGCTTTGGTGAAGGCGCGCAAATCGGCTGCCCAGCGCTTGGCAAGGGCACTGTACTCCTCGCCTGCCAGCAAACCATCCATCGCGATGCGGTTCGCCAGCAAGGTCAGGTAGCGGCTGGCCTGCCACTCCTCCAGGTAAAGAGCGCGCAGGGCAAGCGCGATCTCGACGCCCGTCCGGACCGGGGCGAGTTTGTTGCGGTCAGTGACAATCAGATTGACGCCGCCGCAGGACTCGCCCTCGAACTTGCTGGCGCGGGGTGTAAAGCGGATCGGGACAAAGCGGATGCCCGGGAGTTCGCGAGAGTTCAGGTAGTAGGCCAGCGCGCGGCCGTCGATGTACGGGGCGCCGATGACCTCAAACGGAGTGTCGGTGCCGCGGCCGACGCTGATGTTGGTGAACTCGCCGAGGCCCACGCCCGGGTACAGGAACGCCTGGGTGAGCGAGCGCATATTCGGGGACGGGTTGGTCCACTGGAGGCCGGTGGCATCCCAGTAGTCAGCGCGCTTCCAGCCCTCGCACTTCACCACGACCAGTTCCACGTCCAGGGCGCGCTCGGCCTTATAGAGCAGAGCCAGTTCGCCCAGAGTCAGGCCGTGGCGCACCGGGATCGGGTGGAACGCCGTGAACGACAGGCGCGTTTCGTCCGCAATCGGCCCCTCCACCGCGACGCCGCCGATGGGGTTGGGCCGGTCCAGCACCACGAACCGCAGGCCGTTCTTCGCCGCGACCTGCAGGCACAGCCCGAGGGTGGCGCTGTAGGTATAGAATCGGCAGCCGATGTCCTGGATGTCGAAGACCAGCGTGTCCAGGCCCTTGATCTGCTCCGGCGTGGGCTCGGTCCGCTGCCCGTACAGGGAAAATACCGGAATGCCCGTGCGCTCATCCACGCCGTCCGGCACCGAGGCGTCCACCGCCCCGCGGATGCCGTGCTCAGGACCGAACAACACCTTAAGTTCGAAGCCTTCGCCGAGGTGCAGGGCGTCGATCGTGGTGGTCTTGCCGTCGCGCAGGAGGCCGGTATGGTTGGTGATGAGGCCGACGCCCCGGGAACCCTGCAGCAGCGCGAAGCCGTCGCGGGCGAGGACGTCGATGCCGGTAAGGACGGAGGGGAGTTCTTCGGGTTCGGAGTGCATCACAAGGGTCATTAAACCACACCCTGCTTCCGAAGCCCTCACCCCCCGTCCCCCTACTCTCCCCGTCTTGCCGCGAGGCGCCGGAACGGTTGCGGTGTGCTCCCCTGCGCCAGGGCGCGGTCCAGCAGTTTCAGGAGCGGCTCGTTCTCGTCCACCGCCACGAAGCCGATAAAGCCGATGCACATCTCGTCGGTGGTGGCCTCGCCCCACGTCACCGTCTTCGGCGGCGCATTCGGGTTGCGCGGGTTCTCCGCGGAGTTGTCGAACGTGGCTGTCAGGGTGATTAGCGAGCCCTTGGGCAGGCGCATCGGCTCCTTGAAGGTGTACGTGTCCTGCCAGTTGAAGTCCCAATCGCGGATGCGGACGATGGTCTTTTCCGTGCCGTCCGGGAGCTTCGCCGTCATCTCGAACGTCTTACCCAGCAGGTGCATGTGCGGCGCGACGTTGATGATGTCGGCGTCGATAGGCACCGGGAACGTCTGGCTTACCTGGTGCGCCTTCTCTCCCGCCGGAATCTCCAGACGCCGCACCGCGACGGGCAGCACGCGGAACTGCTTCGTGATCGGCTTCTTGGCGAAGTACAGGCCGATAGACGTTCGGTCCTTCTCCACCTTGCCAGTCGGGTGGTAGTGAACCTGAATCACGATGTCCGATCCCGCGGGCAGACGCCGCCCGATGCCATCCGGCAAAAACTGCGCCAGGTTCCCGGGCGCCCACCCCCCGACCTCGCCCACGGGCGTGAAGCCCGGCCCGCCGAACGACGTATAGCCGGGACCGGGGTCGGCGGCGTCCTTCGCTCTCGCCTGCCCCTTCGTGTCCACAAAGCCCAGCACGTGGTGGACCACGCTCGTGTTCCCCGCCCGGTACTCCACCGCGACGACCTCCTGGTCGGCCGTGAGCCCGGTCGGCAGCACAAAGCAGCGATACAGGTCGTCCCCGCTCGCCGGAACGGTCCACTCCTCGGGCATCGTCAGCACCAGGTCCGGCTCGCCCAGACGCCAGCCACGGGGGAAATTCGGAGCGGGAGGCGTCCTGGCCGGGTCCCCCTGGGGCGCCCCTGCATCCGCCCATGCCTTCAGCGCGCCGACCTGGGCCTGGGTCAGGCGCCGCTCCCCGACGAACGTTCCGTGGTCATCTACCGGCTTCCAGGGCGGCATGAGCTTCGCGCCGGTCACCGAGGCGATGTTTGCGGCGTAGCGCCGAGCGGCTTCATAAGTGTCCAACGGCATGGGGCCAACCTCGCCCGACCGGTGGCAGGAAACGCAGTTCTGGTTCAGGATCGCCGCGACCTCACCGGCGTAGGTCGGCCCCGTGTAGGCCGCCACAGTCGCGGCGCGCTTCTCGATGACGCAGCCGACCGCGGCCGTTTTTGTCACCTTCACAGGCTTGCCTGCGAGCACGGCATCCAGGGCGGCGCGCAGGTCCCGCTTCGAGGGACCGGTTCCGCGTGCCTTGCCCCGCTCGATATACCGGTCGTCGATGCGCCCCTGGTAGCGCACCTTACCGTGGGGGTCCAGCAGGAACGCTTCCGGAGTGATAGTCGCCCCGAGCGAGGCCATCAGCCTCTGGTCGGCGTCAATCAGGATCGCCGCGTCCCGGGCGAGCCCGAACTCTCTGGCGTGGGCCGCGGCCTCGGCGGCGGTGACCTCAGCGTTCGCGTAGGCCAGCACCAGTCGGACGCCCTTTGCCGCATACGCCTTTGACAGCGCCCGCAACTCTGGGGCGAAGGTATTGGTGATGGGACATGCGGTGGACGCAAAGACCACCACGGTCGCACGCTTACCCCCCACGTCAGACAGGGAGCGCCGCGCGGTGCCCCCTTTCGCGACGTCGGTCACTACCGCGTAGGATGGCGGGGCGGCCGCGCGAACCGTCGGCACCAGGTACGGCGTCAGCAGCGTCGTGAGCATTACCGCGGGTGCGACCAGCCATGCCACCTGACGGCGCGCGCCCCCCTTCTCCTTCGAACCCGGTCTCGTCATATCTTCCTCCCAGCACCCATGCTGCATGTTTCCTGCCTGTCGGACGCCGCGACGCGATTTTCGGTTCAAGCTATTTACAAATATTTGCGTTCTCTCCCTGGCATCCGCGCCGCCTGACCCGCCATGCGTTATAATGCCGCGCAGTAGTGCTACTTTGCGGGAATCCCCGCGACCTTGAGACGGAGAATCAGACGACCGTGGCCGACGTAGACGAGACGACATCGCCGCTCCCCGACCCGCACATCATTCCGGAGCGCTTCCAGAAGCTGACCGCCCTGCGCGCGGCCGGGCACGACCCCTTCGCCCCCGAGCGCTTCGAGCGCACCGCGGCCGTAACCGCCGCCCGCGAGCGGTTCGAGGAGTTGAAGGATAAAACGGTCCGGGTCGCCGGACGCGTGGTCTCCATGCGCGGAAACTTCCTCGACCTGCTGGACGAGGCAGGACGCGGCCAGGTCTACCTGAGCGAGGAGGACCTTGGCGCGGAGTACGCCCTGGTCAAGGCCAACCTGGACCTCGGCGACTTTGTGGGAGTCGAAGGGTTCGTCTTCGAAACGAGGAAGGGCGATCGGGCGTTCCACGCGCAGAAGGTCACGTTCCTGGCGAAGGCTCTGCGGGACGTCGGCGCGATGCTGGGCAAGGAGTACCGCGACAAGGAGACCGGCGAAACGAAGGTTCGGGACCGCCTGTCGGACCCGGAGCTGCGCCAGCGCATGCGCTACGTGGACCTGTTTGTCAACCGGGACGCCCGCGACGTGCTGGTGAAGCGGCTCAAGGTCACGCGCGCCATCCGGGAGTACCTGGACAGCCTCGACTTCCTGGAGGTGGAGACCCCCGTGCTCCAGCAGGAGGCGGGTGGCGCGGCGGCGCGCCCCTTCCTGACGCACCACAACGCGCTGGACATTGACCTGCACCTGCGCATCAGCCTGGAACTATACCTGAAGCGCCTCATCGTCGGCGGTCTGGAGAAGGTCTATGAGATCGGGCGCGTGTTCCGCAACGAGGGCATCTCCACCCGCCACAACCCCGAGTTCACCCTGCTGGAGTTGTACCAGGCGTACACCAACCTCGAAGGGATGATGGACGTGGTGGAAGGGATGTTCCTCCACGTCTGCCGCGCCGTCACGGGTGGGGACGTACTGACCACGCCTCAGGGCGTCACTATCGACTTCAGCCAGCCGTGGCGTCGCCTGCCCATCCTCGAAGGCATCCGCGAGTACGCGGGCATCGCGCCGGAGGCTTTCGAGACGCTGGAAGGGGCGAAGGATGCCATCACCCGCGCCAATGCCCAGCTGCCTGAGGACGAACGTATCGATCCGGAGCGGGAGCACAACATCGGCGGCATCATCGAGAAGCTGCACGAGGTCTTCACGCAGCCGAACCTCATCCAGCCGACGTTTATCACCGAATTCCCCATTGAAACCTCGCCGCTTGCGCGCAAGGTTCCCGGCAACCCGCGCCTCACCCGCCGGTTCGAGTCCTACGTGCTGGCCTACGAGTGCGGCAACGCCTTTTCGGAGATCAACGACCCGCTCGACCAGCGCGAGCGGTTTGAGTACCAGGTCGGGCAGAAGGCGGCCGGGGACGCCGAGGCGCACCCGATGGACGAGGACTTCCTGCGCGCCCTGGAGTTCGGTATGCCCCCCACCGGCGGCTTCGGCGCGGGCATCGACCGTGTAGCCATGATCTTCACCGGCGCCGAGTCCATTCGGGACGTTATCTTCTTCCCACTGCTCAAGCCCGAAAAGCACGACTGAGAGGAACGGGAGCAGCTCCTGCGCCGGAATTCCGGCGCAGGAGCAAACTGTCTAACCGCCCAGATGGCAGACATGCCGGAGGAGGCTCTGGAAGCGGCGAAGGCCGCCGTGGACGCAGCAGAGGCGGCAGATTTCGACGCGCTTCGCATCAGCACCCGCGAGTACGTCGCCTCGCTCGCCCTGCGCGGGAACGACGCCGAGCAGGAACTGAGCGCTGCCTGGCCGAGACTGGAGCCGTATCAGACTTCTCTGATGTTGGCGGGCCCTGTGGCGGCTCTGGCCCTGTGGTGGCACCTCAGGGCACGCCTGCAGGCGGCGCAGCAGGACCACGCCGGGGCGGTGCTTGCCAGCCGGGAAGCGGTCGCCTATCGACGTCGCCTCGCAGAGATGCCCCACCTCGAACACCCGATGGCGCAGCGAGCCTCCCTGGCGGACGCCCTGACGTTACACGCCGACATACTGGAGGGGGCAGGGGATGTCGCCGGAGCAAACGCGGCGCGGACCGAGGCGAGCGATATCCACGCCGCGATCGGACTGCCATGAGGATATGCCCGTTACCGGGGAATGAAAACGGATGAGCGACGACCTGACAACCATCGCGGAGCGGCACGGGTTCAGCCGCGCCGCGGCAGAAGAGGCAGCCCGCGCCCTGAAGACAGGCGGAGGGAGACAGGCACAGTTCAACCACCCGGAACTCGGCGGCATGGGCCAGTGGATGCCCGGTATGCTCATGATCGCCGTGACGAACAACGCCGAACTCAAGCGGCGCGTGGACGCTCTTTTTGCGGACCTGGCAGGGGCAGGCACTCCGACTGACGGCGCGAAAGACGCCGCACAGCGATGGTGGCCGGAAGAGCTAGGCGACTCCCCCACGACATCCGGGGCGCAGAACCACGCACGCTACGCGTGGTTCGCGGGCGCGAAGCGGCTTGTGGTGGAAGAGAGCGGCAGCGTCGCCGTCTACGACACGGGGGGCCGACGCCTGACCGGCGTCGCGCAGCAGCAGTCGGACACCACACGAACGCTTACCTTTACTACCCCCGACGGTCCCCTGAATCTGAGCACCCTGCGGCGTGTCTCCGAAGGCCGTGTTTCCGGGTAGACTGTCCCCCGGAGGAACGAGAGCGAATGAAGGCGATACGCGTTCACGAGTTTGGCGACCCCGAGGTCATGCGCCTGGAGGAGACCGAGGACCCGGTTCCGGGACCGGGCGAGGTGGTGGTCCGCATCCATGCGGCGGGTGTCAACCCCGTAGACACCTACATCCGCAGCGGTGCCTACGCGAACAAGCCCCCCCTGCCCTACACGCCCGGAGCGGACGGAGCCGGGGTCGTGGAGGCGGTCGGTGAGGGCGTCACCGACCTGCGACCGGGCGACCGGGTCTACACGTCCACGCCCCTAACCGGAACCTACGCCGAACTCTGCCGCCTGAAGGCGCGAGACGCGCGGCGCCTGCCGGACAACGTGGATTTCGCCCGCGGCGCGGGGGTCAACATCCCCTACGCCACGGCCTACCACGCACTCTTCGGCCGAGCGCAGGCGAAGCCGGGCGAAACGGTGCTGGTTCATGGCGCAAGCGGCGGGGTGGGCATCGCCGCGGTGCAGATCGCTGTGGCACACGGCCTGACCGTGGTCGGTACGGCCGGCACCGAGGCGGGCATGGAACTGGTCCGCGCGCAGGGAGCGCACCACGTCCTGAACCACCGTGAAGAAGACTATCTGGACCAGATCAAGCCGCTCACGGGCGGGCATGGCGTGGACATCGTCCTGGAGATGCTGGCCAACGTCAACCTCGACCGGGACCTGGACGTGCTGGCCTTGCGCGGCCGTGTGGCTGTGATCGGTAACCGGGGGCGCATCGAGATAGACCCACGCGAGGCGATGGCGCGTGACCTGACCATCCTTGGCGTTCTGCTCGGCCACGCTTCCCCCCAGGAGCTGCGGGGCATCCATGCCGCCCTTTACGCCGGCCTGGCGAACGGCACCCTCCGCCCTGTCGTGCAGCAGGAACTGCCGCTTGCGGAAGCGCCGGAGGCGCACCGCCTGGTGATGGAGTCGGGATCGGCGGGGAAGATCGTCCTGCTCCCGGAGGCGTCCGTCTGAATCACCGCTCCCTGAATCGATGCCGCTCTGTCACCTTCGGGACAGGGTGGAGAATGTCCCCGACTACGTTCTGGATTGACCGGGCGGTCTGCCCCCGGAGGTTTGTTTGTGTCACGGATGGTTCGAACTCTGGGCTTTATCGCCGCGGCGGCGCTCCTGCTTCCGGGGCCGACCCCCGCGGTTTCCGGCGAGGAAGCCCCTGATGCGGACATCGTCTTCGCCGACTTTGAGGGCACCTCTTACGCCCCCTGGAAGGTCGAAGGTACGGCGTTCGGGCCAGGTCCTGCGGCCGGGACGCTGCCAGGCCAGATGGCGGTCACCGGCTTCCGGGGAAAGCGCCTGGTCAACTCCTACCACGGCGGCGACGGCGCCCGAGGGCGCCTGGTCTCGCCGACATTCACCATTCGCCGGGACTTCATCGCGTTTCTGATCGGCGGCGGGGGGTACGACGGCCAAACCTGCATCAACCTGATTGTTGAGGGCAAGGTCGTCCGCACCGCCACCGGGCCGAACGTCTCCCCGGGCGGCAGCGAAGCGCTGGCGCCATGTGGCTGGGACGTGCGGGAGATGAAGGGCAAAACGGCGCACCTGGAGATTATAGACGCCGCCACGGGCGGCTGGGGACATATCAACGTGGACGACATCACCTTTACCGACACCCAACCTCCCCTCGCGGAGGGAAAACGCTTCGACGTCTCGCGGACCCTCACGGTCAACGGGCCTTGGCTGAATCTCCCTATCCAGAACGGCGCGCCGAAACGCCAGGTCACCCTGCGCGGTGCGGACGGCGCCGTGTTCGAGACCTTCGAGGCTCCCCTGGCTGACGCCGCTCCCGACTGGTGGGCGTATGTTGACATCAGCGCGCACCGGGGTAAGGCCGTTACGGTCACTGTGGACGTGCTGCCGGAGCACTCGCGGGCGCTGGAAGCCGTCACCAACACCGACGACCTGCCGGGGCACGAGACGCTGTACCGCGAACCCCTACGTCCGCAGTTCCACTTCAGCGCGAAGCGGGGCTGGCTGAACGACCCGAACGGCCTCGCGTACTTCAACGGGGAGTACCACCTGTTCTTCCAGCACTGCCCGTTCTTCTGGGACGGCAAAGGCCCGAAGTACTGGGGGCAGGCCGTCAGCCGCGATCTGGTACACTGGCGCGAGGTCGGGGAGCCACTGGTTCCGGATGCACTCGGGGCGATGTGGAGCGGCAGTGGCGTGGTGGATACCCACAACACCAGCGGGTTTGGCACAGACGGCAAGCCCCCGCTGGTGCTGATGTACACTGCCGCCGGAAACCCGTTCACCCAATGCCTCGCCTATAGTACGGACGGCCGTCGCTTCACCAAGTACCAGGGCAACCCGGTGCTGGGCAACATCACGGCCGGGAACCGCGACCCGCGCGTCTTCTGGCACGAGCCGACGAAGCGCTGGGTGCAGGCGCTGTACGTGGAAGAGGACCGGAAACACACGGTCCATATCTTCACGTCGCCCAACCTGCGCGACTGGACCCGCACCTGTGTCGTCCCGGGACAGGCCGGCTCGAACTACCTCTACGAGTGCCCCGACCTCTTCCCCCTGCCGCTCGACGGAGACACGGGCAGAACGAAGTGGGTCCTGACAGGGGCCGACAGCCAGTACACGGTCGGCACCTTCGACGGAACCACCTTTACCCCGGAGACGCCGGTCCTGCCGGGCCACCGTGGGCGGGGCTTTTACGCCGCGCAGACGTTCAATGAGGACCCGAAGGGCCGCCGCGTTCAGATCGGCTGGTGGCAGACGAAAACGCACGGCATGCCCTTTAACCAGTCCATGAGTCTGCCGCTGGAACTGGGCCTGCTCTCCACGGCGGACGGTCCCCGCATGACCTGGACTCCGGTTCCGGAGTTGGAATCGCTCCGGGCACGAGCGCACCATCAGGGTCCCGCCACCCTGTCCGGCAGCGACGGCCCCGATCCTCTCGCGGGTATTCGTGCCGAACTGGTCGAGATCCGTGCAGAGTTCGCCCCGGGCGATGCGGACGAGGTACGCCTCTCCGTCCGCGGGGTTCCCGTCGTGTACGATGCCCGAAAACAGGAGGTCATCGTCAACGGACACCGCGCGCCTGCTCCCCTGCGGGACGGGAAGCAGCGCCTGACAATCTACGTGGATCGCACCGGCCTGGAAGTCTTCGCCAGCGACGGCCTCACCTTCGTCCCCATGCCCATCAACCTGAAGCCGGAAGACACCGGCCTTTCGCTCTCCGCCGCGGGCGGCCCCGTCGCCCTCACGCGCCTGGACGTGTACGAACTGAAAAGCGCCTGGGAGTAGGCAGACGAGACGCAACGACGCTACCTGCCCGCCTGACAACCCTGTCAGGCGGGAGTCTCCCCTTACCCACCAGGGAGAACCGCCAGGGCAGAGCATTGCCTTTGAACCCGAAACGCGTTGTGATATTGGTCTCAAAACCAGGTAAATCGGCGTACTTCTGCGGGATTGGAACGTACAATGATGCGGGCCTTCGTTGCCAGAAGGTCCCTGTAGAACACCCCACTCTCCCCGACGCGTGTCGCATAACGCGCCGGGGTATTTTTTCTGGCGTCTGTTGGAAGCAGACGACCGCTGGCAGGAGGGGGTCATCTGACGGCGGATGTGGCAGACAGAGTGCGCCAGGAAGCGGAAGCGGCGCAAATGCTCCTCCGGTCGGTCAGTACTTGCGCTAGCTAGAATACGAGGTCCAGTGGATGGGGCACAGAAGAAGGGATACGCCTACCACCTGCCTGAGTGGCTCCTAGTGACTGGGAAAAAGCCCCGGCCGATGTAGCCGGGGCTTTTTCGTGCCACCCTACAACGCGCACTACTTTTCAGTCGGACGCGTCTCCCGCTACTTTGGCCTCTTTCACGTTCGCAATGAGAAGATCGACCATGTTATGCATCACCGCGCTGAAATGGCGATTCGTCCCGTCCATAGCGGTCATTCGGTCGAGCATGTCCGCCGCGACCTTGTACTGCTTGCCAGGACTACTTAAGGAACGTTCTGGAACGGGAGCGCTTTTTACCGCAGCAGACGCTGTTTTTCGCACTATACCCCGACTTTTGGCGGGCGGGAGAGTGCGGGACGTCCGTGATCAGGCGGGGGCGACAGTGTCAGAAACTGTCATTGTCCTCTACTGGCCAGCAAGAACAGCAGAGGAAGGGGGAAGAAAACGCACCCGGCGAGATTCGAACTCACGACCTTCTGCTCCGGAGGCAGACGCTCTATCCACTGAGCTACGGGTGCAGGCAAGAGGGATTATATCCCATCCGGGCCGGCGGTGTCAAACGGCAATTGCCGGCTGATGGCGGCAATCTCCTCCAGGGAGAGAGTTTCGCCCCGCCGCTGCCCGTCGATACCGGCTGCTGTCAGGGCAGCGTGGACCGTCTCTCGGTCGAATGCGAGCGCGGGGGCATTGGTCAGGGCGTTCGCCAGGGTCTTGCGGCGCTGGCCAAACACGGCCCGCGAAACACCGAAGAACGCCTCCGGGCTTGCTACCTCGACCGGGGGCGTTGGTCTTGGGACGAGGTGGACGACCGCGGAGTCCACCTTCGGCGGCGGAAAGAAGGCGCCCCGGGGGACGATACTCGCGACGGAAACCTCCGCATAGAACTGAACAAAGACGCTCAGGGCGCCGTAATCCGCGGTGCCCGGCCGGGCGCGCAGCCGGTCGGCGACCTCTTTTTGCACCATCAAGGTCACCGAGGTGAAGAGGCCGGACGCCTCCAGCAGCTTGACGAGTATCGGCGAGGTGACGTTATAGGGGATGTTCGCGGCGACCTTGTAGGGCGGCGGGCCAAGGCTCTCCGCCAGTTCCGAGGGAAGTTCCAGTTTGAGAGCGTCCGCCTGCCGCACGGAGACGTTGGGAAACGGGCGCAGGACATCGGCGAGGACGGGCAGGAGGGAGCGGTCGAGTTCAACCGCGAACACCCGCGCGGCCCGCGCCGCGAGCTCCACCGTCAGCGTCCCCGCGCCGGGACCGATCTCGAAGACCCGGTCGTCCGGCCCGATGCCAGCGGCCTCCACGACCCGGAGCAGGTGGGTGCGATCCGTGAGGAAGTTCTGCCCAAAGCGCTTGGAGAGCCGGAGCCCGTGCGCTTCGAGGAGCTGTTTGAGTTCGGAGGGTCTGGTGAGGTCCAAGGGTGAATACGGCGCTCCCCCGGTTGCCGCAGCGACCGGGGGAGCGGCAGGTTCCTAAAGCAGCGGTTCCGACTGGGCCGCTGCGCGGTTCGCGGGCCGGCGGCTCCCGCCACCACCGGAGGCGGCGCCGGTGACCGCGGGGTCCTTCTGGTGCAGGATGCAGATCGCCTTGCCAAACTTGTTCATCGACATCGTCATCTGCGGTGCGGTGAGCACGTTGGTACAGCCTTCCACGCTACAGTTGTTGCCGGCGAGCACATTCGGCTTCGCAGGGGCCTCGTCGTTGTCGCCGCCGCTGTCACCGTCGGACTGCCGGGCGGGCGCTTCGCGCCGCGCCGAGGCGGGCTCCGGGGTGCGTCGCGCCGGGGGCGCGGGCGGGGGGGCCGGCTCTGCAAAGTCATCATCCGCGAACGGGTCTTCGTCGTCCTCGTCCGGGCCGCCCGGGTCGGGGAGATCACGCTCCGGTTCGCGAACGCGGGTGATGCCGCCGCTGGGACGCGCGGGCGACGGCGCGGGAGCCGCGGCGCGGGACTCTGCGCCCCGGTTCATCGGTCCGGACGTGGGACGCGGGGCGCTGGCCGCGGGAATGTCCTCGGCAAAAACATCGTCTTCGTCGGCAGGCGGAGGAGGAGGAGGAGGCGCGGGGCGCTCGGCACGCTCCGGGGCGCGCTCGGCGCGCTGCATCGGCCCACCGCCACCGCCGCCACTCATGGGACGATTGCCGCCCCCGTACCCATTACCGCCGCCGGGTCGCGGACCCGGGCCGGTGCCGTAGCGGTTCCCGCCGCCGCGCGGGGCGTCGGCCAGACGGTCGCCCTCTTCCAGTTCGGGCGCGAACTGCGTGCCGTAGCCGCACAGCGCGAGCGCGCGACCGACGCTGCCGGTCTCTGCCTTCTCGATGTAATCGGGAAAGCCCCGGACGTTCTCCATCTTCGTGGCCGTCGCCATCAGCTTACCGGCCTCGTTGAAGATGCTCGCCTGGAAGATCGCGTACTGCTTCTCCAGGTTCAATTCCACCACCTGGGTTACGATCCCCCAGTCGGGGTGGTCGCTGCGAAACCAGATCAAGCGGGCGGAGACCGGCAGGTATTCCCTTCCGCCCTGTACCCGGATCACGTGCTTTTTCGGATCAAATGCCATCGTCGTACCCTCACTACACCTGTTCAGACATCCTACCGCCTCTGGAAGACGCGCCGGGCGGGGAACCTGCCGTTGTCGCTTTCGACGTCCTCAAAGCGGGCTCCTCCCCGTGGCAAACGCGTATTCGTCCATTGTGCGGTTATTTCCACGGTCGCGTAGCCGATATTAGATGCCCGCGTCTTGCAAAGAGTGCTAGAAGCTGTCACCCTTGTTCAGCAGGATTATTGACGCGTCGAAAACTCACGTGGTAAACTCCACCGGCCACGCCTGATGCGGAAAACGGTGCGACGCGGCACCGAACACCGCTTGCGGCGACCGGCCCAGGCGGGCAATCGTGCCCGCGGCGGACAACTGCGTTCGCTCCTGACTGCGGTCGTGCGCGAAGGTTTTTCTAACGTTCGACTGAACCTTCGCGACGAGCAGGGTACACGGAACCGTACTCCGGCACCCACGCTCGCCGCACCGAAAGGAGGCTGTAGTGCCCTTTGTAAAACTTTCCCGCGTCTTCCCGCGCGGTCTTCGAAATGTTCGCGGCGCGCATTCGGCGGCAGTCGCTTTTTCTCTGGCATTTTCCGCGACCACTCTGGCCACCGCTCCGCACGCACTGGCGCAGCGCTCGGAGGACGCTTCCCCCTCCCCCTCCCGGACAGAGACCACCACGTCCCGCGCGGCCAACGCCCTGAAGTCGGTCACCCTCATCGCCGATGGTGAGACCCGCGAGATTCAGACCTCCGCCGCTACGTACGGCGATCTTCTCACCGAGCAGGATATCCGTCTGGAAAAGCTGGACCGCTGCTCCTCTCCCCTCTCCACCCCTTTGACCGAAGGCTGCCGCGTGGTAGTGACGCGGGTTCGTGTCGAGAAGGTCGTTGAGAAGCTGCCCATCAAGCACACGACCCGTGAGAAGTTCACCCCTCATCTTGCCGCAGGCACGAAGAAGGTTGTGACGCCCGGCAAGGACGGCGAGCGGGTCAAGACGCTCCAGGTGACCTATAAGGACGGCGAAGAGGTCCGGCGCGTCAAGGTCGCCGAGTCGGTCACGAAGCCCCGCGAGGCAGTTGTGATGATCGGGACGCGCGGCATGACGCTCGCCTCCCGCGGCTACTTCGGCGGGCGCCGGATTATCCAGATGCACGCCACTGCCTATGGCCCCGGCGGCAACGGCAAGTGGGGCGCGCGGACGGCCAGTGGCCTCAAGCCCGGCTACGGCGTGGTCGCCGTGGACCCCCGATTTATCCCGCTGGGCACGCGCCTCTACATCGACGGCTACGGTTATGCCGTGGCAGGCGACACCGGCGGCGCGATCAAAGGCAGCCGGATCGACCTGGGATACGACTCGGACCGCGCGGCGCGCCAGTTTGGCCGCAAGAATGTCCGCGTCCTGATCCTGGACTAACCCCCCCACTCCCCGGTCTCTGGGCGGCCCCGTCAAGGGCGACGGGCCGCCGCATGATACAATCAGTTCGTGCCGAACCTGCCCGAGCGAATCACTGTTCCCCATCTCCTCGCGCGCAAGCAGCGCAGTTCCCGCCGCAAGGCTTCTCCTATTGTCATGGTGACAGCCTACGACGCCCCGCAGGCACGCCTTGCGGATGAAGCGGGAGTCGATGCCATCCTCGTCGGCGACTCGGTCGGCATGACCACCCTCGGCTACGACACCACGCTGCCTGTTACCCTGGACGACCTGCTGCATCATACGCGCTCGGTGCTGCGTGGGCAGGCGGCCCGTCGGTCCACGCGCTGCCCCGACTCTGACCCGGATGCCGCCGAAACGGCCCGCGGCGCCCGCTTCGCCATGGTGATCACAGACCTGCCCTTCGGGTCGTACGGCAGCACGCCGGAGGACGGCGTCCGCGCCGGCATCCGCCTTGTTTCCGAGGGAGGCGCCCAGGCTGTCAAGCTTGAGGGCGCGGGGCCGGTCACCCTGGAGACCATTCGGCGTCTTGTTGCCATCGGCGTCCCGGTGATGGGTCACCTGGGGATGACGCCCCAGTCCATCCACAACTTCGGCGGCTTCAAGGTACAGGGCAAGACGAATGCGGCCGCGGATGCCATCGTGGAGGCGGCGCAGGCTCTGGTCGAGGCGGGCGCCTTCGGCATGGTGCTGGAGGTTATCCCGGCGGAGTTGGCGAAGCGGGTCACCGAGGCGGTTCCGGTCCCCACTATCGGGATCGGTGCCGGACCGGACTGCGACGGCCAGGTTCAGGTACTCCACGACCTGATCGGGTTTGTTCCCGGCCCGGTCTTCAAGCACGCCCGCCGCTACGTCGAAGCCGGAGAGGCCGTCCGGACCGCAATCTCCGAATACGCCGCCGACGTTCGGGAGCACCGCTTCCCCGGCCCCGAAAACTCTTTCTGATCTCTCCCTCTCCGGTTCCTGAAAATCGCCGATAATTCCTGTGAATTCGGCACGCTTCTTGTGGTACGACCCCTCAGCAACGAATTCATTCCGCTCTACATGCAATAAATTCGCAGAGGAAGCAGCAGGGGGTACAGACAGTGAAAGTTCTGGAGATGAGCGTTCTCCCGGATGTGCGCCGCATCAAACTGATCGTGGAGATGCCCGACCCGGATCGATTTCTTACCTCGCAGGTGCCGCATGTTCCGCGTTTGCTCTTTCGCCTGATTCCGACCCTGGCCCAGCACACGTGCCACAACGACCTGGGGCTTTCGTTCCGCCAGGAGTGCCGACAGACCGAGATCCCGCACCTTTTTGAGCACCTCATCATTGAGCTCCAGTCGCAGGCCCAGCCGACGGAGCTGCTGCGCGGCGAGACGGAGTGGAACTGGCGCATCGACCCCCGGGGCCGCTTCCATGTGTATGTAGACTACGAGAACGAGCTGCTGGCGGTGGGCGCCATCCGGCTCGCGGAGCGCATCCTTGCGGCGCTCGACCGGCGCGCTGTCCACACGATCGACATCGAAACCGAGATGGAGCGCCTCCGGACCCTGGCCCGCCTCGGGCGCGAACTGTACCCCACGCCCGCGTCCCCGGCCGCGGCGTCCCTTTCGGAGCCGGTCGTCCCCGCCCGCTCCTGGTCCCAGATCAATCTGTCCCCCGCCACGGTGTAGGACGGCATCCCCCTCATGCCAGGAGGCGGCCCGGCGACAACGCCGGGCCGCTTTCACGTTTCCGGGGCGGTACAATCAGGGTGTAGGAAACCACCCTTATGACCACCGAAACCAACGCGGCTCCGCCCGCCGAAGATACCCAGAGCGTTACCGAAGCCGATGTCCTGTCGGCGCTCGGCACCGTGATCGACCCCGACCTGCGCCGCGACCTTGTGTCGCTCGGCATGATCAAGAACGTGCGCCTTTGCGAGGGTAACGTCGCCTTCACGGTGGAGTTAACCACCCCGGCGTGCCCGCTCAAGGAGAAGATCGAGGCCGATTGCCGCGCCGCGGTCGCCCGCATCCCCGGGGTCACCAACATCAAGATCGAGATGACGGCGAACGTCGCGGCAAAGCGCCCGCTGGGCGGGCAACGGCTTCCGAAGGTGAAGCACGTTATCGCGGTCGCCTCGGGCAAGGGCGGCGTCGGCAAGTCCACGGTCTCCGCGAATCTGGCTGTGGCGCTGGCGCAGTCCGGCGCGAAGGTCGGCCTGATGGACGCCGACGTCTACGGCCCGACGATTCCGATGCTGCTGGGTCTGGAGGACGAGTCTCTGGAGCAGACCGCCGTGCGCCTCCCCGACGGCAACGTCGTGCCGAAGATCGCACCGGTCGAGCGGTTCGGCGTCCACACCGTCAGTATGGGCTATCTGGTGGAGCCGGGGCAGCCCGTCGTGTGGCGCGGGCCGATGCTCTCCAAGGTCATCAACCAGTTCCTTGGGGACGTGGAGTGGGGCGAACTCGACTACCTGCTCGTGGACCTGCCGCCCGGCACCGGGGACGTCACCATGTCGCTGGCGGAGGCGATTCCTTTGAGCGGCGCAGTGATCGTGATGACCCCGCAGGATGTGGCGGCGAGCATCGCGGTGAAGTCGCTGCGCGCCTTCCAGAAGCTCAACGTGCCGATCCTGGGCGTGGTGGAGAATATGTCCTACTTCGTCGCGCCGGACACGGGCAAGCACTACTACATCTTCGGGCGCGGCGGAGGTCAGGAGGCGGCGGAGGAGTTGAAGGTGCCGTTCCTGGGCGAGATTCCGCTGGAGATTGCCACCCGCCAGGGCAGCGATGACGGCGAGCCGGTCCTGGTAACGCACCCGGACTCCGCGCAGGCGATCATCTTCCGGGAGGTCGCGGGCAACCTGGCGCGCCAAGTCAGCATCCAGTCGCGCAAGTTCCAGCCGCTCCCGGTGAACTGACCTACCCCCCGCCGCCTCCGGTTCGCGCCGTCATGCGAACCGGAGGCGGCGGCAGCGTTACCGCAGGTTGCCCTCTTCACCGTCCGGGCCGAGCATGTCGCAGTAGACCCCGGGCGAGGAGTCAGGAATCGGTATCGCACCCACGGTCTTGACGTAAAACTCGACCGGGCCGGCGGCGCCAATGATGCCGTAGGCATACCCGGCCTGGCGCAGGGCGTGGAGCGAGACGATCAGGAGCAGTGCGCCGACGCCCTTCCCGCGGAACGCCGGGTCTACCCCGGTGGGGCCAAAGAACGCTTTCGCGGTGGATTCGATGCAGGCGAAGCCGATCACCTTGCCCTCGTGCAGAGCGATGTAGCAGGTGATAGGCAGGCGAGCGAACGCCGCCTCAGCCTCGTCCGCCCAGGACTCGGTAAAGTGGCGGCAGATAAACCGGCGCGTGCGTGAAAGCTCGAACGGGTAGGCGCGACGGATCACGATACTTTCGGCTTCGCGCAGCGCCTGAAGGCGCTCCTCCGGGAACGGCGGCAGCTTATAGAGCGGGACCAGCAGGTCGGGCATAGATTCGTTTCTCTGAATACGGTTTATCCACCAAATGCGCGCCGGGGGGCGCAATCTCCTCCCCCGCCGGGTGTACGCTTATGGAATCCCCGCTCCGCGCCGTACACGACGGCGCCGCGATGAAGTTTCAGGTGCTCGGCCGCGCCCACGTGTTTACCGTGGTGCCTGAGCTTCCGCACGTCCTCATCTCGATCACCGATGTGGGTGCGCCGGAGGCGGCCCTTTCGGACGCCGCGACCCGCCTCGCCACCCTGCGCCTCCAGTTCCACGACGCGGACCAGCCGTGGCAGGACCGCACGCTGCTGTCGGAGGAGGACGCCCAGAGGATCGTGGCGTTTGTCGAGGCGCACCGGGAGCGCGTCTCCCTGGTCGTCTGCCAGTGCGAGGCGGGGATCTCGCGCTCGGCGGGGGTGGCCGCGGCCCTTTCGAAGTGGCTGAACGGCGACGACGCGCTGTTCTTCCGGTACTTCCACCCGAACCGCCATGTGTATCGTTTGGTTCTGGAGGCCGCGCTGGGGAGCGAACCGGCACACGAGGAGGCGACGGAAACGTGAGCGATGTTATGGTGGTCGGCGGCGGGGTCATGGGGCTGTGCATCGCGCTCTGCCTGCGGCGGCGGGGGGCGTCCGTTACCCTGGCGGAGAAGCGGTTCGTGGGCGCGGGGGCGAGCGGCAAGAGCGGCGCGATCCTGCGCCAGCACTACTCCAATGCGCTGACCGTGGCGATGGCACGCGACGGCCTGCGCGCGTATGCGGACTTCGAGGCGTGGGCGGGCGGTCCGTCAGGGTTCCTCCGGGTGGGCTGCCTCATCCTGGCTGACCGCGCAGAGCGGGCTGCCCTGGAGGGAAATGTCGGCCTGATGCAGGACGCGGGCTGCGCTGCGTCGCTGGTGACGGCGGAGGAGGTCCGCGCCCTGGCTCCGATGATTTCTGTACCGGATGAGGCTCTGGGCGCGTGGGAGCCGGACGCCGGATACTGTGACCCGGTGACGACGCTCGCCACGCTGGAAGCCGCCTGCCGCCGCGAGGGCGTAGATGTGCAGACCGGCGCCGAGGTCGTACGAATCGCGCGGCAAGGGAATGCGGCCGTGGCGGTCGGCTTCGCGGACGGAACGACTCAGGAGGCAGGCGCTGCGGTTGTGGCTGCGGGGCCGTGGACCAACCGACTGCTCGGGCCGCTGGGCTATGAAGCGCCGATCACCACCACCCGCCCCCTCCTCGCCTTCTTCGCGCGGCCGCTCGACCTGCCGGACCACCCGGTCATAGGTGATCTGCTCTCCGGTGTCTACTGCCGCCCGGACGACGGACGGACGCTGGTCGGCGCGCTCGACCTTTCGCAGGACGATGTGGTAGACGACCCGGACGCCTACGACGAGGCGGCGCCGGATACGTTCCTGGCGTTCTGCCGCGAGCGGGTGACGCGCCGGCTGCCCGCCCTGGGGCGCGGCTTCGGGCGCGGTGGGTACGCGGGGCTCTACGACTGCACGCCGGATATGCACCCGGTCCTGGGCGCGGTCCCGGGCGCCGAGAACATCTTTGTGGCCGCCGGATTCAGCGGCCATGGCTTCAAGCTCGCGCCTGTTGTCGGGCAGGGTGTGGCGGAGTTAGTGACGGCGGGGCGCTTCGCCTCGCTCGATCTCTCAGCACTCGCCCCGACCCGATACGCGGAGGGGCGCCCGGTGCGCGCGGCCTACGAGTATGGGCTGCTCGGCTAGCCCCTATTTGTGAATACACTATAGCACTGTGCGCAGGAATTCCGGGATGCGACGGCGAACCTTGAGCGCCGATGGCTGATTTAACCGCAACGCCGGACCGCTGGAAGGTCGCACCGGACGGCCCCGGAATCGCTTGGGAGGTCGCGGCAGATGCCCGTCTCCCCCACGCCGACCACCTGGAGATGAGCGGGCGCCGCGTCTCCCTCATCCTTCACTATGGGGTGGACGCGGACCGTCGTCTGACCCTCTCCCGCAAGGTCATCTGGCCCACACTGCGCACGAAGCCGGGGGATGTGCGCGGCTACCTCATCCGGACCTACGAGGAGGACGCAGGCATCGGCCTCCGCCTGGAAGCGGACAGCAGAGCGTTCGCGCCAGGACCGGTGCGACGGATAGCCTTCGACGGCGTGTTTACCGTAGAGCACGAGCCGGCGGAAGGGCTCGCCGTTACCCGGACGATCTTCCCGTCTGTCAACCGGCCCGCGGTCATCGAGGTCTGGCGGCTGGAGAACGTCGGCACGACGCCCGTCGAACTGGCGGGAGCGGGCGGCCTGGCCACAGACCGGCACGAGAACGGCGTTTATGGCGACTACGACATCGGGGCGATGAGCGACGGCCTGGAGTCGCCCACTCTCCTCCGCCCCGGGCAGGCGGTGGTCGTTCACGCGGCGATCTGGGCGCGGCGCAACCCGATGCTCCGGGCGGAGCGGTTCTCGCTGTCGGACTGCCCGCGCGAGGAGCGGCAGCGCCGAAAGCTCTGCACCAGCCGCATGCTCCGGACCCTCGCGGTTCAGACGCCCGACCCGGTGCTGAACCGCGCGTTCGAGATGGCAAAGCTGCGCGCCGCCGAAAGCCTGTTCGATACGCAGATGGGCCTGGTGCATTCGCCGGGTGGCGGGCGCTATTACGGGGGCGTGTGGGCAAACGACCAGGCCGAGTACAGCGGCCCCCTCTTCGCCTATCTTGGCGACCCGGAGGCCGACGAGGCGGCCCTCACTGCCTACCGCGTTTTTGCACGGCATATGCACCCGGACTATGCACCTGTGCCGACCTCGCTGGAGATTGAAGGGACGCGCGAGATCCACGCGGGGGGCGACCGGGGCGATGCGGCGATGATCGCAAGCGGCCTGACGCGCTACCTGCTGGCGCGCGGTGACCGCACGCTGGCGGAGGAGCTCTGGCCCACGGTCGCCTGGTGCCTGGAGTATGTGCGGCGGAAGACCACGCCTGAGGGCGTCGTCGCGTCCGACTCAGACGAACTGGAGGGGCGCTTCCCCACCGGGGACGCCAACCTCTCCACGGCTGCCCTCGCCTACGACGGACTGCGGCGCGGCGCGGACCTGGCGCTTGCCCTGGGTAAGCCTGACCAGGCCGCGGAGTATCGCGGGCGCGCGGACCATCTGGCCGCAGCGGTGGAGCGCCACTTCGGCGCCACGGTTGAGGGCTTCGAGACCTACCGCTACTACGACGGCAACACGACGCTCCGCGCCTGGATCTGCCTGCCGCTCTGCTTCGGCATGGCGGACGGGGCGCGCAAAACGGGAACGATCGAGGCTCTGTTCTCGCCCCGGCTGTGGACGCCGGACGGGCTCGCGACCGAGGCCGGGGACAAAGTGTTCTGGGACCGCTCCACGCTCTACGCCCTGCGCGGCGTCTTCTTCGCGGGGGCGACGGAGACGGCCTGGAGCCACCTGACCGCCTTTTCCCGCCGTCGCCTGCTCGGCGACCATGTGCCCTACCCCGTGGAGGCGTACCCCGAGGGGGGACAGGCGCACCTGTCCGCCGAATCGGCGCTGTACTGCCGCATCTTCACCGAGGGCCTCCTGGGAATGGTGCCGACGGGCTTCCGGTCCTTCACTCTGACGCCCCGCCTCCCGGCCGCGTGGCCTTCGCTGCGCTGCCGCATGGCGGCCTTCGGGCATCGCATCGAGATTCTGGTCGCCCGCAAGGGGGCGGAGCTACGAACTCGCGTCCGCGTGCGGACGGGCGGCGAAAACATCGACGTTCTGGATGTGGTGGCGGCCGAGGGCGCCACGCACGCGGTTGAGCTGCCGGGCAGGCAGCCGTAGAAGGGTACGAGCAGACGATGAGCAGCGCAGGACTGACACGGCGGGAGCTAATCCAGGCAGCTACCGTCCTCGGAACGGGCCTGGCAGGGACCGGAGTCACCGCCGCCGCAGCGGCGGCCCACGGGAAAGAGGAAGCGATGACGAACGCGGAGCCCGCGCGCGTGGCGCGAGAGACGATGCGCGGCGTACCGTTCGAGCGGCGCGAAACGGTCCGTATCGGGATGATCGGCGTCGGCGGGCGCGGCAGCGGCCTGCTCCGAGACCTGCTCGGGGTCGAGGGCACGCAGGTGACCGCGGTATGCGACGTGGTCAAGGAGAAGACGGAGCGGGCCGCAGAGCGTGTGGAAAAGGCCGGACAGCCGCGCCCCGCGCTCTACAGCAGCGGCGAGAAGGACTTCGAGAACCTGTGCCAGCGGGACGACGTGGATCTGGTGTACATTGCCACCCCCTGGGACTGGCACGTCCCGATGGCGGTCTACGCTATGAAGCACGGCAAGCACACCGCGGTCGAGGTCCCCGCCGCGGTCACTCTGTCGGACTGCTGGAAGCTGGTGGACACATCCGAGGAGACCCGCCGCCACTGCGTCATGCTGGAGAACTGCTGCTACGGCTTCTGGGAGATGGCGGTCAACACGATGGTCCACCAGGGTCTCTTCGGCGAGATCACGCACGGGGAGGCGGCCTACATCCACGACCTGCGCGACATTCTGCTGGCTGACAGCGGCGAGGGGCTGTGGCGGCGCAAGCCGCACGCGGAGCGCAACGGCAACTTTTACCCCACGCACGGCCTCGGTCCCGTCGCCTGGTACATGGACATCCACAAGGGCGACCGGTTCACCCGCCTCGTCTCGATGAGCAGCCGTGAGGCGAGCCTCACGGCGTACCGGGACGCGAAGGTCGCCTCGGATAGCCCCAAGCGCAAGGAGAAGTACCGTTGCGGGGACATGAACACCAGCCTGCTCCAAACCGCGCTCGGGCGGACGGTGGTGCTGCAGCACGACGTGGTGACCCCCCGCCCGTACGACCGCATCAACCTGATTGCGGGCACGAAGGGGGCGTTCCGGGACTACCCGGCACGCATCTTCCTGGACGGCCAGGAGGGCGGGCACGACTGGCAGAGCCCCGAGCCGTTCAAGGAGAAGTACCAGCACCCGCTGTGGAAAAACGTCGGCGAACTGGCCCGAAAACTCGGCGGCCACGGCGGCATGGACTTCATCATGAACTACCGCCTGGTCCAGTGCGTGCGCGAGGGGCTGCCGCCGGATATCGACGTCTACGACGCCGCCGCATGGAGCGCGCCCGGCCCGCTCTCGGAACTGTCCGTGGCGAAGGGAAGCGCCGCGGTGGAGTTCCCGGACTTCACCCGGGGCAAGTGGAAGGGATAAGAAGCACCCGCGCCCTCTCTGGCGGTGTTATGGTCGCCAGAGAGGAACGCCAAACGCGGAGAGCATTTCGCTGACCGGCCACAGCGGCAGGCCAATGACGTTAGTAAGGTCACCTTCCACGCGCGAGACGAACGCTATCGCGCGGCCCTGGATGGCATACCCGCCGGCCTTATCAAAGGGCTCCTTGCTGGCGATGTAGGCGTGAATCGCCTCATCCGGAAGGTCCGCGAAGGTGACCTTTGTTTCGACGACGCGCACGTCGCGTCGGGAGATACCCTGAAGGCCGTCGCCGGTCGACGCGAGGGCCGCGATGCCAGAGTACACCGAGTGGGTCCGGCCGGACAGGCTCCGGAGCATGGCGTAGGCTTCGTCCGGCCCCGCGGGCTTGCCCAGGATGGTGCCGTCGGGCAGAACCACATCGGTGTCCACACCGAGGATGACCCCAGACCGCCGGGCGGCCACGTCCTGCGCCTTGCCCTCTGCGGCCCGGCGAACGTACTCTACCGGATCGGTCACCTGCTCCTTGAGCCGGTCCTCATTAAACCGGCTCGTCACGACGGTGAAGCGGACTCCGAGCAACCCGAGAAGTTCGCGGCGGCGCGGAGAGGCGGAAGCGAGAACGACGCGGGGGCCTTCCCCCCCGCCCGGCATGGGAACGTCCGTCACGCTTCTCCTGTCTCCCCGCCCTCACGCTGCGCCTCCGCTGCCGCGGCATCGGCCTTTTTTCCACGCTTGCGGGTGGATTTGGGCCGGGCTTCCGCGGGCTCACCTTCGGCGGCTTCCACCGGGGTGACCTCGCCGGTCTCCATGTCCAGCTCCTCCTCGGCGACGGTCTCCGGCCCGGCCTCCGGCTCGGCTATCGCGTAGTGCTCGGGCGCCTCCGCCTCGACAAGCGCGGCCGGCGTCTCCACGACCGGGGCTTCGGCTTCCACAGGCGCCGCGGGCGCCGCAGCCTCCGTTGATTCCACCGTTCCCGACGTCTCCGCGGCGGATGGTGATTCGCTGACGGGCGCTTCTGGTGCGGGCGCCTCCACGGTCTGCCGCGCGACGACCTCCTGCTCCAGCGACTTCACGCGCTCTTCCAGAGCGCGAATCTCCTCTTCGGCGCTCTGGAAGTTCGACTTGCCCACGGTGACCACATCCGCCGCCTTATCGGCGACGTTCTGGACGGTGGCCTTGAGCGAATCCCCGCGCAGGTCGCGCACCAGCTTTTCGCGGACGGGGCGCCCCTTCTCCTGCATCTCCCCGAAGAAGCTCGGCGCCTTTTCCTGGGCCTGCTTGGCCGTTTCGACCGCGCCCTTGACCACCTTCTCCAGCACCTCCGCGGCGCTCAGGGCGACGCCAAAGGCGAAGTCCACCAGGCGATCGGACGTCACGACGGACTCGTCGCGCGCCTCCGCGGCCTGCTGCTCCTGTGGCTGCTGCGCCGGGGCGCCCTCTTCTTCCTGCTTCGTTCCGTTGTCGGACATGGCGGTGCCTCCCGATTCGCGTTGTTCTGAAGCCTCAGACACGCCGGATGCGCCCCCGGTTGCTGTCGGCGCCGCCGCAGGGACGAGGTCGCGCACCAGATAAACGCACTCCTCCTCCCACGACTGCTCCTCGCCCTTTTCGTCGGTCCATGTCCCGGACAGACGGAAGGTGCCGAGGCCGGCATCCCGGTATCCGCGCTTGACGTACAGCGCGAGGGCGGCGGTGTTCTCCGCGCCGCAGCTAAGGCCTACCTGTGTGTACCCACGCGCGACGGCGAGGCGTTCCGCCTCGTCCATCAGGCGCGTCGCCACGCGGCGGCGGCGGTGGTCGGGGGCCACAAACAGATCCTCGACATCGGGGACGTTCGGCAGCGCTTCGGCGGCGGGGCCGTTGCCGGCTCCGGACCACTTCAGGAGCAGGTGCGCGACGGGCTGCTCCTCCTGCACCACGACGAGGTACACGCCCTCCCCGTTCTGCTGCCGGGCGAACCGGGCGGCGTGCTTGTCGGGCGGCCCCTGGGGGAACGCCTTCTTCAGCCGCTCCAGGTCCTCGCGCTTCACCGGCCGCACGACGCGCGGCGCCGCGAACTGCACCGAACTCATGGTGGTTTCCTTTCCGCGCCGGCGCGCCCCGCTGCGCTCTCGCCTAGAACGGCCCGGCGTACACGTCCCGCTTCAGGATACCGACATACGGCAGGTTTCGATAGCGCTGGTTCCAGTCCAGGCCATAGCCGATTACAAACTCGTCCGGGATCGTGAAGCCCACGTAATCGGCCTCGACCGGCGTCCCCCGGCCCGATGGCTTGTCCAGGAACGTCACGACCTTCACGGACGCCGGGGCGCGCTGGCGCAGGTTCCGCAGCACATAGGAGAGGGTGAGCCCCGTGTCAATAATGTCCTCTACCACGAGGACATGGCGCCCCTCGATGGCATCATCCAGGTCCTTGGTCAGGCGCACCTCACCGGAGGATTGGGTGCCGGCATACGAGGAGACCCCGAGGACATCCACGGAGAGCGGGATCGACATCGCGCGCATCAGGTCGGCGATAAACGGTATGGACCCCTTTACGATGGTGACGAGGTGGGGGTCCTTCTCCTCGTAATCGCGGGCGATCTGCGCGCCCAGTTCAGTCACGCGCGCCTTGATCTGTTCCTCCGTGAAGAGGATACGTTCCACATCGTCATGCATCGCCGTGGGCATGGCTGCTCGCTATATGCTCCTGTTCTTCGATTCGCTGCCGAGGTTGAAACGGGAATCCGAGGATGAAGGTTCTACGTTCGACCGGGACCGCTCCGTTTCCTCCGGCCCGCGCGGGCCTACTTCCTTCTTAGCACAGATTGCGCCGCCCCGCCCGCCGGGATGCAGCGCACGCCGCCCCCGCAACCTTCCGGCACGCCGCGCGTCCAATCCGTTGTCATGGAAACCGCAGAAGAGCAAGCCGGTTTAACGTCAGTCGGGCCGGCAACGGACCCGCTTCCGCTCCCCACAGGCGGCCCGCCGCCCGCGTTCACGCCGCTCGACCCGCGCGTGGTCGCGCTGTGGCGGCTGGACAACGTCGTGGGGTACGCCTTTCTGCTCGCTCTGGTGGGCGTTCCCGGCTACTTCCTGAGCCGCTCGGTGCCGGCAGTGGCGCCGTGGGTCGCTGTGGGTTGGGTGCTGCTGGCGCTCTGGGCCGTATTTATGACCCTGCGTCACCCCCCTCTCGCGTACGCCGCCGCGGGGTACTGCCTGGAGGAGCGGGTCCTGGTGATCCGCAAGGGAGTCTGGTGGGAGACCATCCAGTATCTGCCCCTGTCCCGCCTTCAGCACGTGGACCTGAACCGGGGGCCGTTCGAGCGCCGCTTCGGTCTGGCCTCGCTGACGCTCCACACGGCAGGGACGCACGCGGCCTCTCTCCACATTCCGGGGCTCGACGTGGCGACCGCGGAACGCCTGCGCGACGAACTCGTTGCGCGCGGCGCGGGAGGCGATGATGCCGTCTGAAGCCCCCGAAGCCACTCGCTCCCCCGAGGAGCCCGCACCGCTTCAAGGCCGGCTGCATCCGGCAACGCTCGCCTTCCACCTGGCGGGCCAGATTCGCGCTGCGTTCTTCCCTGTGGTGGTCGCGCTGGTCGCAGGGCGCAAGGTGGAGTGGTATCTGTGGGCGGTCCTGGGATTTACAGGGCTGTCGCTTCTGTGGGCTCTGGCCCGTTACTTCACCTTCTCGTACCGGGTGGCGGGCGGCGAACTGGTCACGACGCACGGGCTGATCGGCAGACAGGAGCGGCATATTCCCCTGTCCCGCGTTCAGGATATCCGCCTGGAGCAGAGCATTCTGCAGCGCGCCTTTGGCGTCGTCAAGGTCGACATCGAGACGGCGGGCGGCGCGGGCGCGGAGGCATCGCTGTCGGTCCTTTCGGTGGCGGACGCCGAACGGCTCCGTCAGGCGGTATTCGCCCAGGTCCGGGGCGGGGATTCTCAGGCGGTACCGGCCGCACCGGCCGCAGCAACAGACCTAGGCGCCGCACCCGCGGTATTCCGCGCCCGGTCCGAGGGAACGACAATCTGGCAGGTTCCCCTGAAGGACCTGGCACTCGCGGGGCTCACTGCCAACCACATCGGCACCGTGATGGCCGTCCTGATCGGCGGCGTTGCTCTGCTAGATGATCTCCTCCCCAAGGAGGCAGAGAAGGAGTTCTACCGTCGTGCCGCGAGCATCCTGATGCGCGGTGTCGAAGGGGCCGGTGCACCGCCGTGGCTCGTCATTACCGTCGCAGCGGTAATCGCGGTGGGCGCCGCCGCTGTGTTCTCCGTGGCGGGCTCCCTCCTCCTCTACCACGGCTTCCGGTTGGGGCGGGACGGCGAGGACCTGCACCGCTCCTATGGCCTGCTGACCCATCGCGCCAGCCGCCTGCCGCGGCGGCGCATCCAGATACTGAAGGTGGAGGAGGACTTCTTCCGCCGCCTGCTCGGCCTGGCGACGCTTCGGGCCGATACCGCCGGCGGACGCGCAGCGTCCGCAGAAGGCGCCGAAGGCTCAGGCACTGGCCGCGATGTGGTGGTGCCGGTGATTCCGCGCCGCGCCGTGGCGGATGTGCTGCCGCACGTCTTCCCCGACATCGACCCGGAGCCGCAGGTGTGGCGGGCGGCTTCTCCTCGCGCCATCCGGCGCGAGGCGGTGCCCGGGGTGTACGCGGGCCTGATTCTGTCCGCCGTGCTGTCGTGCGGACTGTGGCAACTGCGCCGGTTTGTGCCAGAGCTGCCGCTCTCTCCCTGGTGGGGGGCGCTGCCGCTGGCGCTGATCCCTGTCTCCGTGGTCACTTCCCTCTTGAGCTACCGGCACCTTGGGTATTCCTTGGGGGAGCGCTTCTTCCGTGTGCGGCGCGGCCCCCTGCGGCGTGAGGAGTACATTGTGCCCGTGCGCAACGTCCAGACGGTCATCCTGCGCCGCACGCCCTTCGACCGCCGCCTGAAGTTGGCGCGGCTTCAAGTTGACACCGCGGGCCAGACCTACACGGGCGGGGGCCCGCAAATCGAGCACCTCCCGGCCGACGAGGCCGCCGCGCTGGCGCGGACTCTGGCCCACCGGGCGGAAACGCAGCGGTACCACTGGGAGTCGTGACGCGCCGTTCCGTCCGGGAGGAACCCGCCCCGGCAGGGCGGAAACCCTAACCCCGGCGCGGGGCCACACACCGCGCCGGAGGGACCACGCCATGCGCCGCCGCCACTACAGCCTCCTGGGATTCGCCCTGTCCGCCGCCGTCGTGCTCGCGGGAGCCGGATACATCGCCACTGTTCAGAACCGCGTCGGCCCGGAGGCGCGCGGCGGTGGTGCGCACCGGGTGGCAACCGGTCAGCGCGTCCGCCCCGCAGGCGATGTCCTGTCCCTCCCCCAGAGCCGCCCCGTGGATGCCGCTCTGTCCCCGGACGAGACCACGCTTTACGTCAAGGACAACCGTGGCGTCGTGCGGGTGGACGCCGCCACGTGGAAGCAGACCGGGTTCCTGAAGTTCCCGGCGGGCGGGGGCTCGATGCACGGTATCGCCGTGAGTCAGGACGGCCGCCGCGTCTACGCCACGAACTCCGGCAACCTGCTGGCGGAGGCGACGGTGGGCGCGGACGGCGCTCTGACGTGGGCGCGCCAGATCGCTCTCTCTGGCCCGAAGGGCGCGGGCGCCTCGTATCCCTGCGGCGTCGCGCTGAGCGCGGACGGCAGGACCGCATACGTCTGCCTGTCCCGAAACAACACCCTCGCCGTGGTGGACCTCGACAGCGGCAAGGTGACGCGGGAGATCCCGGTCGGCGTCGCCCCATACGACGCGGTCCTGAGCGCCGACGGCACGACGGCATACGTGTCCAATTGGGGCGGCCGGATGCCGAGACCCGGCGAAGCGGCCGCGCCCAGTTCCGGGACGCCCGTGCTGATCGACAAGCGCGGCATCGCCCAGAGCGGCACGGTCTCCCGGATCGACCTGAAGGCGGGCAGGGAGACCGCGCAGGCGGACACCGGCCTGCACCCGTCTGACCTCGCCCTGTCGCCGGACGGAAAGACTCTGTATGTCGCCAACGCCAACTCAGACTCCGTGTCCGCGCTGACCACGGCAGATCACTCGCTCCGGTGGACCTTCCCGGTGAAGCCGGACCCGTCGCTGCCCTTCGGGAGCGCGCCGAACGCCCTCGCGCTTTCTCCGGACGGGAAGCGGCTCTACGTGGCCTGCGGTGGCAATAACGCCGTGGCCCTGGTGCGGCTCGACGAAGACCGCCCCTCCGTAGGAGGGTGGGTTCCGGCGGGCTGGTACCCCGCCGCACTGGCGCTGGCGCAGGACGGCGCCCGCATCTTCGTCGCGAGCGCCAAGGGGCTGGGGTCGCGCTCGCAGCCGAACGCGGCGGAAAAGGGCTGGAGCGTCTACTCCTACACCGGTACGGTCCAGCGCGTTACGCTAGCGACGGGAGGGAGCGCGCGGGCGGAGTGGACGCGGCAGGTGCGCGAGGACGCCCTGGTGCCTCAGGCGCTCGCGGCGGCGGAGAAGGCGCGGAGCGGCGTCAAACCGGTTCCGGTGCCGGAGCGCGCGGGTGAGCCGTCCGTATTCGAGCACGTTATCTACATCATCAAGGAGAACCGCACGTACGACCAGATCCTCGCTGACCTCCCGCAGGGCAACGGCGACAAGTCCCTCTGCGTCTTCCCACGGGCGATCACGCCGAACCACCACGCCCTGGCGGAGGAGTTCGTCCTGCTGGATAACTACTACTGTAACGGCGTCCTCTCCGCGGACGGTCACTCGTGGGCGACCGAGGGGAACGTCACCGACCACCTGGAGAAGTCGTTCGGGGGCTTCACGCGCTCCTACACCTTCGGTGACGACCCGCTCACCTACTCCTCCTCCGGCTTCCTGTGGGACGGCGCTCTTGCCCGCGGTCTGTCGGTGCGCAACTACGGCGAGATGGATTACACAAACGAGTCCCCGGCCGGCACCTACTGGGAGATCGAGAAGGACTGGAAGGAGAAGAGCGGCAAGTTCACCTTTTCGCACAACATCGGCATCGAGAACCTGAAGCGCTACTCGTGCCCGGACGCCCCCGGCTGGAACATGGACATCCCCGACCGGATGCGCGCGGACGTCTTCCTGCGCGAACTGGCGGACTTCGAGAAGCGCGGCGCCCCCCTGCCGAACCTCATCATCCTGTATCTGCCGAATGACCACACAGAGGGGACCAAGCCCGGTGCGCCGACCCCCGCGGCCTATCTGGCCGACAACGACCTGGCGCTCGGCCAGATCATCGAGGCCGTCAGCAACAGCCGCTACTGGCCAAAGACCTGCATCTTTGTGAACGAGGACGACCCGCAGGCGGGCTTCGACCATGTGGATGGGCACCGCTCGCTCTGCCTGGTGATCTCCCCTTACACGAAGCGCGGCAAAGTCGTGTCGCAGTTCTTCAATCAGACGTCCGTGCTGCACACGATGGAGCGTATGCTCGGTCTTCCCGCCATGAACCAGATGGACGCCGGGTCGTCTCTCATGCGCGACTGCTTCATCACGACGGCGGACCTGCGCCCGTACGTCTGCAAGCCGGTGCCGGACAGCCTCCTGAGCCAGCGCAACCCGCCCGCGGCGGCGCTTTCCGGGAAGGCGCGGCACTGGGCCGAGGTCAGCGCCTCGCTGAACTGCGCGCAGTTCGACCGGGCGCCGGAGGACACGCTGAATCGCATTGTATGGCATGCGATGAAGGGCGCGGACACCCCCTACCCTGCGCACCTCGCCGGCGCGCATGGCCGCGGCCTCAAGCCGCTCGGCCTCGCCCCCGACCTTCACGGGGAAGACGAGGACGAAGACGATTAAGGGGAGTCCGCTACCGGTCGGGCGGCGGATTCCAACTCCCGAATCGCCTGCTGAGGCTCGGCCCAACCCGGGCGTAGGCGAGCGGCCTGGTGGAGGGCGGCAAGTGCGCCCTCCGTGTCCCCGGCGCGGCTGAGGTGCGTTCCCTTGAGGTAGTAGATCTCGGCGTTGCCCGGGCGCTCCGCGAGCGCGCGGTCGAAGGCGGCGCGGGCCCTCTCTCGTTCGCCGCGCCGTGCCAGGCTGGCCCCCCAGGCCAGGTTCGCCCGGACGCGTACCTCATCCGGAGGGGCGCCCGCAGCCTCCAGGCGCAGCGCTGCGTCGAGACGACCACGGGAGGTGCGGTCGTCGGGCCGGACGCGCAACGCCTCCCGATACGCACGGATCGCCTCCCCAAGCCTGCCCTCATGCTCCCAGGCCATCCCCAGAAGGCTGTACGCCGACAGATAGTCCGGCTGGAGGCGAAGCGCCTCCTCCAGAGGGGGACGGGCCTCCCCCGGGCGTCCCTGGTCGATGAGTGCGTAGGCGAGGTTGTACAGGACGCTCGCCTGCGGCGGGGGAAGCGTTGCTGCCTTCTGGAACGCCTCCAGTGCCTCCTCGGAGCGTCCCTGGCGGTTGCGGGCCACGCCGATATTGTTGTAGGAAGTGGCGCTGCTCGGGTTGACGCGGAGGGTATGCGCTGACAAAGCGAACGTGTCGTGCCAGAAGCCCCCCTGCCGCACGGAAAGGAGCGCCCAAAGCCCGACCAGAACGGCGCCCGCAGCGAGAGTTGCGCGCCGGACCGCTCCGCCGCGGGAAAGGGCGCGCTCTACGCCCCACGCGGCGGCGAGCCCGGGACCGAGAAGCGCCAGATACACGTAGCGATCGGCGACGGTGGAGAAGGCGTGGAAGTAGAACGGGACCAGGCCGAGCATGGGCAGAGCGAGCGCTACAAAGAGCCCCAGGCCAATCAGGACCGAACGCCCCCGCAGACGCCACGCTGCCCCGGCGAACCCCACAGGAACCACCCAAGCGAGGTATGCCCAGGGGCTGCCGAAGAGGACTGCCGGCCGCCGGCCGTAGTCCGGGCACAGGTTCACCGGGGCGGCCAGTTTCCTGAGGTAGAAGGCCAGCGCATCCCCGACCACGAACGGCCGCTGCCACAGCGGCAGAGTAATGGCGCCGGGCACCCCGCCGCCGGAGGTGGCCCGCGTCAGCACGGCGCACCCGAGCGCGAGCCCTGCCCACACCACCACCAGGGGTAGCGAACGGCGCCACGGGCGCCGCAGCACTGCTATATCCATCAGCGCGGCAGCCAGGGGCAGACCCGCCGCCGTGGGCTTGGACAGCAGCGCCAGTGCGAACAGCACCGTCGCCGCCAGTTTGGGCCTCCACCCTTCCCGCTCCGCGCCCGTCAGGTAGGCATGCAGCGACAGCAGGGCGAAGAAGGCGGCAATAAGGTTGTTCATACCGGTCACCCACACCACTGCCTCTACCTGAAGCGGGTGAACCGCGAAGAGGGCGGCACCAAAGGCCGCCGCGAGGTCGCGGGGTGTGGGCCGGTTTTCGCCGGGTCCTCTGGGGGCAAGTCGCGCAAGCAAGCGCCGCAGGAGAACAAAGACCAGCAGGGTGTTCGCCAGGTGCAGCAACAGGCTGGCGGCGTGAAACACCGGGGCATGGAGCAGCACAGTCCCGCCGCTCGGGCGCGGGAGCGGCGTATCTGAGCGGGCCAGCGCGGCGCACGCCGCCCAGACCGTGTAGGTAACGGGGGTGTACAGTTCGTAGTAGGGAGTTGTCCAGAAGCGCGCGACGCCCGCTGCCGTGACCGGATTCAGGTGCGGGTTCGCCAGGACGTTCTGGTAGTCGTCCCAGTCCGCGAAGTCGTTGCGGAGGCTGGGGGTGTAGACCACCAGGACCAGGGCAACCAGAGCAAGAACGACGGCGGCGAGCACGCTCCTGCGAGCGCCCCCCGGGGGATGCGGCGGCGGAGTTTCGGAGGCGGGCGGCGAAGAAAGAGGAGGCGGCGCGGGCTTCGCCGCCCGCCCTTTCGCGCGACGTTTCACCCTGTCAGGATACCATCGGGTCTGCTCCTGCGTGGGCGAAAGAGGTGTCGGCGCACCAGGCACAAAACTAACGGGTAGAATCCCGCCCGAAGGAGTGGACCCCATGGACTACGTCAATCTAGGGAAGACCGGCCTGAAGGTCTCCCGCATCTGCCTGGGCTGCATGAGCTACGGTGTGCCGGAGCGCGGAACGCATCCGTGGTCGCTGCCGGAAGAGCAGAGCCGCCCGTTCTTCCAGCGCGCGCTGGAGGCCGGCATTAACTTCTTCGACACGGCCAATGTGTACTCCGACGGCACCAGCGAGGAGATTACAGGGCGGGCGCTACGCGACTTCGCCCGGCGCGAGGAGGTTGTGATCGCCACCAAGGTCCACGGGCGCATGCGCCCGGATGCGAACGGGGCGGGCCTGTCGCGCAAGGCGATCCTGACCGAGATTGACAACAGCCTCAGACGGCTCGGCACGGACTACGTGGACCTGTACCAGATCCACCGCTGGGACCCGGAAACGCCGATTGAGGAGACGCTGGAGGCGCTGCACGACGTGGTCAAGGCGGGCAAGGCGCGTTACATCGGGGCGTCCTCCATGTACGCCTGGCAGTTCTGCAAGGCTCTGCACGTCGCCGACCGGCACGGGTGGACCCGCTTCGTCTCGATGCAGAACCACTATAACCTGCTCTACCGCGAGGAGGAGCGGGAGATGATGGGCCTCTGTGCTGCCGAGGGGATCGGCGTGATCCCGTGGAGCCCGCTGGCGCGCGGTCGGCTGACCCGGCCCTGGGCGGAGCGCGAAGCCACGGAGCGGGCGGGCACCGATCACGTACTGAAGAACCTGTACTCCCGCACCGAGGAGGCGGACGAGCAGGTGGCGGAGCGGGTGCGCGCCGTGGCGGAGGCGCGCGGCGTTCCAATGGCCCAGGTGGCGCTGGCCTGGGTGCTCTCGAAACCGGTAGTCACCTCCCCCATTATCGGCGCCACGAAGATGCAGCACCTGGAAGACGCCCTGGCCGCGCTCTCCCTCACACTGACCGAGGAGGAGATCGCAGCGCTGGAGGAGCCGTACGTCCCCCACCCCGTCCTCGGTTTTTCCTGAGGCCCGGGGCGGCGCCGGATGATATAATATCTGGCTATGAAGGAGACACCACGCACCCTCGTCGGCCACGACACGCGGGAGATGGAAGCCCTGGTTCGCGAGATGGGACAGCCCGCCTTCCGCGGCCGTCAGATGGCGGCGGCGCTATACGGGCGCTTTGCCCGCGACGCCGCTGGACTGACCGAACTGCCGTCGAGCCTCCGCGCGCGCCTGGAGGCGGACGGGTTCCGCGTGGGGCCGTGCACCGTGCGCAAGAGCGATGCCGCGCCGGATGGCACGGTGAAGTACCTGCTCGACCTGCCGGACGGCGAGGTAGTGGAGTCTGTCTTCCTGCCCTACGAGAACCGGGTGTCGGTCTGCATCTCCTCGCAGGTGGGCTGCCCCATGGCCTGCTCCTTCTGCGCCACCGGAACGGAAGGGCTGGCCCGCAACCTGACCGCGGGTGAGATCGTGGACCAGGTACTGCTGATGCAGTCGCTGCACCCGGAGCAGCGCATCTCGCACATTGTGCTGATGGGCATGGGCGAACCGCTTCTGAATTATCCGAACGTCCTCAAGGCGATCCGCCTGCTAAACAGCGAGGTGGGAATCGCGATGCGCCACATCACCGTTTCGACGGTCGGGGTCGTGCCCAATATCCTGAAGCTTGCGGAGGAGGACCTGCAGTTGACGCTGGCGGTCTCACTCCATGCGCCGAACGACGCGCTGCGTTCGGAGTTGGTCCCGCTCAATGACAAGTACCCGATCGCGCGGCTGATGGACGCCTGCCGCACCTATACAAAGAAGACCAGGCGGCGAATTACGTTTGAGTACGTGCTGATGGCAGGGGTGAACGACACCGAGAGGGAGGCGCATGAGCTGGGCGAACTGCTCCGCCGCATGCCGCTGGTTTCCGTGAATACCATCCCCTACAACACGACGGACGTCGCCGCGAAGTACCGGCGTCCGACCCCCGAGGCGACGCAGCGTTTCCGCGAGATCGTCGCCTCGTACGGCGTCACCATCACGCAGAGGCAGGAGCGCGGCCACCGCATCGCCGCCGCGTGCGGTCAGCTCAAGCGCTCGGCGCTCAAGCCAGGCTCGGCGCTTCGCCCCCTCCCCATGGCCACGAAGCAGGTGGTCGCGTCCGCGGCATGAGCAGCGAGAACGCCGCCACCGCCTTTACGGACAACGCTCCGCCCGCGGAACCCGAGGACGCGCCCACCACGGACCAGAACGACGGCTCCGACGCCCCGGCTGACGCGGCGGGCTGGCGCGCTCTGATTACGTCTATTCCCCCGCGCGACCTGCTCCGCCTGGTCAAGGAGAGCCGGCCCCGTCAGGCGGCGGTGTTCGCGGGCTTCCGCCCGACCGCCGACGCCTTGAAGAACCCCGTGGTTCTCGGCCGGCTTGTGGACGAGGCGATGCGGCACCCGGCGTTCGGCACGGCGCTCCGCGAGCGGGTGCCACCGCCCACGGCGCCGTCGGAGTCGGACGCCGCGAATTCGTTGCCCTCCCCGCCGCCACCGGCTCGCCCCGCCCGCCCCGCGGCTCCGGCTGCGGAGAGTGGCACCGGGTCACGTCTGCGCGACCAGCTCGAAAAGAACCGCTCCCTGCTGAAGGAGAAGGACCAGCGAATCGCGGAGTTGGAGGCGCTGCTCGCGGACGCCACCCGGGAGCGCGACGCGGCGCGCGCCGAAGCGGAGGCGGCGAACCGTGCCCGCAAGGCCGCGGAGACCCTGGCGGACCGGGAAAGACGACAACGAGAGCGCGACGCACGGAAGGCCGCCGCGGAGTTGGAGCGTCGGAAGGCGGCGCCGGAGCCGCAAGCGCCGGCGGCACAGGTGCAGTCGGTACCGGTGGCTCCGACGCCTGCCCCACCCGCCGCGGCCGCGCCATTCGAGGAGGCGCTGCGGCGCCTGCTCAGCCGGGGGAAGTTCGCTGCTGTCGCCGAGGTGTGTCGCGAGGCGATCGTTCGAGGCGGCGTCAAGGACGCCCCCGCCGCTGCCCGCGCGACGGTGTACGCCCTGTATGCCGAAGCCCTGTACGGCCAAGCGGAGGACAATTCCGACCTGGACCGGGGGGCGGAACAGGACCTGCGGGCCATCGTGGCGTTTCTGGACGCCGGAGACGTCCTCCGGGCGTCGCGCTCTCTGGTTCGGTTCCTCAGCGAAGGCACTCTGACAAGGTCCCAGGTGGTAGGCGACGACATCACGCTGCTGAAGCGCCTGGTCGCCCTGGCGGAGCGCACACGGCAGAGCGAGGCCGTTTGCACCGAACTGCTGCGTCTGCGCCTGATTGCGCCGCAGGGGTTCGCGCTCCTGATGCGCGCCCTGGACAAGGGCGGCCAGAAGCTGGCAGCGTTCCGGAACAGCCTGGCGCTCCAGGGGCGGGCGCGGGCGGTCGGCGCCGACGAGGTGATCGGGCTGCCCAACGCCGGGAGCGATCTGCCCTCCGTCACGCCGCGGCGCCTCGTGGAGGCTGTGGAGGCCGGGGACGCACGCTTTGTCCTGCGGGTGCGGGACGCGCTGAGCGACCTGCGCCGCTCGCCCTCGGCCGGGATCGCGGAAGGCATGCTGAGCGCGGTAGCGGAGATTAGCCGCGTCGCGGTGTACCCCTACACGTCCGGTACCGGGTCCGTGAACTCCGACCGACCGCGGGCGGCGATCGTGGACGCCTCGAATGTCGCGCGGCATGACCCGGACCCGCTTGCCCTCACTCCCCCGCCCCGGGTGGCGAATCTGATGCGGATGCGCGATTACCTGCTGCGGCGCGGCTTCTTCCCGGTGCTGCTGGTCGCGGATGCCAGCCTGCGCTACCACGTGGACGACCGCATGACCTACGAGTCGCTGATCGACCGGGGAGTGGTCGTGGAAACGCCCTCAGGCAGGGAGGCGGACGAGACACTCATCGCCGAAGCGCGGGAGCGGGATGCCATCCTCGTGAGCAACGACCGGTTGAGCGAGTGGGGGGATGCGGTTCGGCGGATCGAGCGGTTCGGCTTTACGCTGTCCACCGGAGGAGTTTCCCTGATACCTGTATGAGGCGTTCGGCGAAAAAAACGCGAACTCACCGCGGCTTCTGGCGTTGAATACGACATACGGGGGATTTTCCCTGCGTATTCGGCCCGCCACGGGCCGACAGTGAGCACACACTTAGTTAAAGGATTATTTCGACCTCTGCAGCGTGCGCGGGGCGGCATCTCCTTCGGGAGGGCCGCCCCGGCCCTTTTCGGTTACTCCCGGTCCTCTTCCGGCCCTTCGAGGGCTGTCAGATAGTCCTCATCGCTCTCCGTCTCCATACCGGAGAGCACGCGCAGGCGGCGCAGGGCCGCGGCGTCGTAGTCGTCCAGTATCCCGGCAAGCTGGTAGTGGTGCAGCGCGCGGTTCTCCATACGCAGTTCGGTGTAGACATCCGCCAGCAGACAGTGGTACGCGCCGTTGCCCGGGGCAATCCGGACGGAGTGGCGCAGCGCAGTCGCGGCGTCCTTCATCATGCCGGCACGGTAGTAGAGGATGCCGAGGCGAACGTTGTAATAGGCATCATAGGGCGAGAAGAGGGTTGCCTGCTGCATCTCGCGTATCGCCTCTTCCACCCGGGACGCGCGGGCGTACATATCGCCCAGCCAGAAGTGGTAGAACCCGTCCTGGGGCTTGAGGTGCGTCGTCTCCTCCATCTCGGAGATCGCGGCCTCCAGGTCGCCCGCCAGCGCCAGGGCATCCGCGAGTTTGTACCGGTAGTAGGCGTTCATCGGCGCGTAGGAGACCGCCTTACGGTACTCGGCGATGGCACTCTGCAGGCGGCCGTAGCGCTGGAAGAGCTCTGCCAGCGAGAAGTGCGGCTCCGCCTTCCGGGGCATCGTCTTGATGGCTCGCCGGTACTGCCGGAAGGCATTCAGCGCCTGCCCGCTGTAGGCATAGGCATCGCCCAGGGTCACGCGATTCGCCACGTACCCTTCGTTGTCCCGTTCGCCGTCTTCGCGGCGCGAGGAGCGTACCGCTTCCCGATAGTGGTACAGGGCGTCGCTCACGTGGCCGTTGGCCATGGACTCGTTGCCGCGCTCCAGACGCTCGCTCGCGTTCAAAGGCCGCGCTGCGTCGTCGCCCTCCCCCTGCCCCGCGCCCGATAGGACATCGTAGGGGTCGAGACGGCGGCGGTCCCCGGCCTCGGTACTCTCCTCCTCGACCACGGCGTCAGGCTCGACGGTCGGGTCCCCATTCGGGTCATCGCCGAGGTCTTCGGATTCCTTTTCCCGCGAATCTTCTTCGTACTCGTGCATGCGTTCAGAAAGCCTTCCTGCTGTCCAGGAGAACGGTAACGGGGCCGTCGTTGACGAGGGCGACGTCCATGTGGGCGCGGAACGTTCCGGTGGCGGTGGGGATGCCGCGGTCGCGGAGGCGCTGCACAACCTCCTCATACCATTGTACCGCCGCGTCAGGACGCGCGGCTCCGCTCCAGGACGGCCGGCGCCCCTTCCGGCAGTCGCCAAGCAGCGTGAACTGCGAGACCACGAGCGCTGCCCCGCCGACCTCGGTGAGAGACCGCTCCATACCGCTCTCGTCCCCCTCCGGCGGGAACAGTCGCAGGTCAGCGATCTTGGCCGCGATGTAATCGGCATCGGTCGCGCCGTCTCCGGCTTCGACCCCCAGGAGAACCAGGAGACCAGCCCCGATCTCCCCCACCGTCTCGCCTTCTACAGACACGCTGGCGCGGGTGACCCGCTGGAGCACGGCACGCATGGTAGGGCATTGTACGCCCCCGTCCCGCTGGTGTCAAACGCCCCCGGATATGGGTAAAACGCGCCGCGCACGGTCTGCGGCGCACCTGCCACGCCCGTTCGACGTAGCGCGGTGGCTGCCCTATAATGAACCGACATGGCCACCACCCTCCGCTCTTCCGGCGAACCGCCCAAGCCTCCCGCCCCCCCTACCCCGACCTCCACGGGGGCCGCAGGTCCGGTGCGGACCGCAGGACGGGCGACCCTGCTCGTCATGGCGTTCGTCCTGCTCTCCCGCGTTCTCGGCGTGGTGCGCAGTATGGCACTCGGGAACGTCTTCGGGCAGAACGCCACGACGGATATCTATATCCGCGCCTTTGCCGTTCCTGACATGATCTACCTGCTCATGGCGGGCGGCGCGCTCTCCACCGTGTTCGTCCCGGTGTTTACCAAGTACACCAGCGACGGCGACGAGTCCGGCGCGTGGCAAGCCCTGGGTCGGATCGCGACACTGGTCGGCGTGGTGGTGGCCGGGGTGATACTCGTTTTCGAGATCGCGGCGCCCTGGCTGGCCCGGCTCGCGGCGCCCGCCTTCTCGGACACGGCGGTGGCGCAGATGGTTCCCATGATACGGATACTGCTGCCGGCGCAGTGGTTCTTCTTCGTGGGCGGCCTGCTCATCGCCACACTCCAGGCGCGGGGGCGTTTTTTCATCGCCTCGCTCGGCCCCATCATCTACAACGCTGCTATCATCGCCGGGGCGCTCTCCCAGGCGGGCCGCCCGAACCCGGACGTCTCCGCGATGACCTGGGGCGCCCTGATTGGTGCCGGCGCGGGCAACTTCCTGCTCCCGCTATGGGACCTGCTGCGGAGCGGAGGGCGCATCCCCCTCGGCCTTGACCTGAAGCACCCCGGTGTCCGCCGCTTTCTGGAGCTGTTGCTGCCCGCCATGCTGGGACTGGGCCTGTCGCAGCTTGGCTTCCTCATCACCGGCTTCTTTCTGGGTGAGGGCGGCGCGCTGTCGGCGCTGCGCAACGGCTACGAGCTGACCCAGGCTCCCATCGGCATCTTCGCGCAGGCGTCCGCGATCGTGCTGTTCCCCGCGATCTCGTTGCTGGCCGCAAAGGCCGACTGGCCGGCGTTCCGTCGCGAGGTCCACCACGGCATTCGGCGCATCCTGTTCCTCACGGTGCCCGCCTCGCTCCTGATGTCGCTGCTGGCCGAGCCGATCATCCGAACGCTCTGGCCGCGCTTCTCCGCACAGGAGGTGGCGGATGCAGCGGACGCCCTGCGCCTGTACTCGATCGGGACGTTCGCCTGGTCGGCGCAGGCGGTTCTGGGGCGGGGGTTCTTTGCCCAGCAGGACACAAAGACCCCGCTCGCGATCACAAAGTTCATGATCGTGCTGTTTACCGCGCTGTGCGCAATCTCGACCTTTGTGTTACACGCCGGGCTCATCGGGCTTGCCCTTTCCATGAGCGTCGTCGCCATGGTCAGCATGGGGGCGTTTCTGGCGGCGCTCGCGCGTAAGGTCGGGGACCTTGACATTCGTGCGATGACGTTCGCGACCCTGCGCATCTTCGCCGCAGCCACCATCAGTACGGTGGTCGCCTTCTTCGCGCTGGACGGGGCGGAAAGACTTCTGCCACTCAGTTCGTCCGGGCGCGGGGGAGCTCTGGTGGTGGTCGTCACCGCCGGTCTCGTTGGCATAGCGGCCTATGCCGTCGCCTGCCTGCTGCTGCGCGTGCCGGAGTTGAAGACGGTGCGCGCGCTCTTCCGTCGCTCCCCGGCCGCCGCCGCTCCTGCCGCGTCGGCCTCCGACACCACCCCGGATACCGCTGCATGACCATGCCCTCCGCCACCGCTGTGATCGAATCGACACCCCGCCCCTCCGTTTCGACGTGGGCGCTGCACCCGCTCCTGGGGAAGACGTTCCCGGGACGCCCCGGCGACCCGGACGCCTTTTTGATACCGCCCGCGGAGGACGCCGCGCTGGACCTGCTCGATGTCCCCGCCGCCCTGGCGGCGCGCGGCTTCCACACGATGGAGCTTTGCCACTTCCACCTGCCGTCGCGCGAGGACGCTTACCTGGGCCAGTTCCGCGCCGCACTGGACGATGCGGGAGTAGAGTTGTGGTCCCTGCTCATCGATGACGGCGACGTCACGCACCCGGAGCACGGCGGGCGGGACGCCAACTGGATACGGGGCTGGCTGGACACGGCGGGCAGCCTGGGGGCACGGTGTGCCCGGGTCATCGCGGGCAAGCAGGAGCCGACAGCCGAATCGCTCGGCGCGTCCCGGGAGCGCCTGCTCGGGCTTGCGGTGGAAGCGTATGTGCGCGGCATGCGCCTGATGACCGAGAACTGGTTCGCCCTGCTGGCACGTCCTGAGTACGTCGATGCTCTGCTGTCGAACCTCAACGGGATGATGGGCCTATGCCTGGACTTCGGCAACTGGTCCGGCCCGACAAAGTACGAAGACCTGGCCGCCATCGCTCCTCGGGCCGAGTCCTGCCACGCCAAGTGCCAGTTCCGAGAGGGAGAGCCGGACGAAGAGGACTTCGCCCGCTGCCTGGACCTGCTGGTAAACGCGGGATACCTGGGTCCGTACACCCTGGTCCACGGGGAGCCCGGCGACGTATGGGGGAGCCTGCAGCGGCAGCGTGACCTGCTCGTGCGCTGCGGGGCCGTCCGGCCGGAGGTGAAAGCGTGACGCCGACCGATACCGCTGGGGTCACCGCCGCCGACATCCTGGCAGCATACGAGCGGCTGGAGGGGGTAGTCACCCAAACCCCGCTCCAGCACAATGCGCGCTTGTCGGCGCGGTTTGGAGCAGAGGTCTACCTCAAGCGTGAGGACCTGCAGGTGGTCCGCTCGTACAAACTCCGCGGCGCCTACAACCTGATGGCCTCCCTGAGCCCGGAGGAGCGCGCCCGGGGCGTCGTGTGCGCCAGCGCCGGGAACCACGCGCAGGGCGTTGCCTATACATGCCGCCTGCTCGGCGTTGAGGGGCACATCTATATGCCTCAGAACACGCCGCGGCAGAAGACGCGCCGCGTCGCGGACCTGGGCGGTGAGCGGGTGCGCATCGAACTGGTCGGCGACACCTTCGATGCCACCTACGGCCTCGCGTCCGGCTTCGCCCGCGACACCGGACGGGTCTTCGTCCACCCGTTCGACGACCCGCGCATCATCGCAGGTCAGGGCACCGTCGGCGTCGAGATCGCGGCGCAGCTCGGCGCGCCGCCGGACTACCTGGTCATTCCTGTGGGCGGCGGTGGCCTCCTGAGTGGACTCGCCGTGTACGCGGAGCAGCACTTTCCGCAGACCGCCCTCGTCGGCGCGGAGCCGGCGCGGGCGGCGTGTCTGCTCGCGGCGCTGGAGGCCGGACACCCCGTAACGCTCCCGCAGATTGACACCTTCGTGGATGGCGCCGCCGTGAAGACCGCCGGGCAGCACAACTTCCGCATCTGCCAGCGGCTGGTACGGGAGGTGCTGCCGGTTGCGGAGGGGACGATATGCACAGAGATGATCGCTCTGTACCAGAGCGACGGAATCATCGCTGAGCCCGCGGGGGCGCTGAGCGTGGCCGCGCTGTCCCTGCTCGGCGAAGCGCGTCTGCGCGGCAAGACCGTGGTGTGCATCCTCAGCGGCGGCAATAACGATATCACCCGATACCCGGAAATCATTGAGCGGAGCCTGATCGACCAGGGCCTGAAGCACTACTTCCTGATCGAGTTCTCGCAGCGCCCCGGTGCGCTCCGGCGTTACCTGGACGACGCTCTGGGCCCGAACGACGATATTACCCTGTTCGAGTACATCAAGAAGAGCAACCGGGAGTTCGGGCCGGCCCTGGTGGGCATCGAACTGGCCCGGAAGGAAGACCTCGCACCGCTACTGACGCGCATGAACGGCATCGGCCTTCGGTATGAGATCATCAGCAGTGACAGCGCACTGTTCCGGTTCGTGCTGTAGGAGAACCGTACTGCATGAACCGTGAGATACGCATACTGGTAACGGGCGGCGGGACGGGCGGACACGTCGGCCCGGCGCTCGCCGTCGTCCAGACCCTGAAGGAGATGGCGGAGGCGCCCGGGGCCGACTTCCACCCGGTCTTCCGCTACCTGGGAAGCGCGCAGGGAGTGGAGGCGAAGCTGGCCCGCGAGGCGGGGCTGGACTTTGTGGGCGTCGCCACCGGAAAGCTGCGCCGCTCCTCCCGCGGGCCGCTGGGCCTCCTGACAGGGGCGAACCTGCGCGACGCGTTCCGTGTGCCGGTGGGCATCCTCCAGGCGGCGGGCGAGGTGCGGCGGTTCCGCCCGGACGTCGTGCTGGCGACGGGGGGCTACGTCTGCGTCCCGCCCGTGGTCGCGGCGTCACTCCTTGGCGTCCCCGTGCTTACCCACGAGCAGACCGTCACCATCGGGCTGGCAAACCGCATCGCCGGGCGCTACGCCCGGCGCATCGCTCTGTCGTTCGAAGGCTCCCTGTCGGAGTTGCCGCCTCCGCTCCGCGCCCGCGCCTTCGTCACCGGAAACCCGGTGCGCGCCGCCATCTTCGACGGTGACCGCGCGCGCGCCGCCCGCCGCTTCGGCTTCGCGCCGGAGGACGACGTCCTACCTACCGTCTACGTCACCGGAGGGGCGCAGGGTTCACGCATCGTCAACCGCGCAGTGGAGGCCGCCCTGCCGGCCCTGCTCCCCAACTGCCGCATCCTGCACCAGTGCGGGCGGCAGCCAGCGGGTACGGAGCAGGACTTTGACCGCCTCACCACGGCGAAGGCGCAACTGCCGCCCGAATCCGCCCGCCGCTTCCACGTCGCGCCCTTCATCGAAACCGGGGAGATCGGGGACGCGTACGCACTCGCGGACCTGGTGGTAGGCCGCAGCGGCGCGGGCACCGTGACCGAGGTATGCGCCCTCGGCAAGCCGGCCCTGTTTGTGCCGCTGGTACCCGCGAGCGGCGACGAGCAGACCAAGAACGCGCGACGCCTGGTAGACGCCGGCGCGGCGCGCATCCTCCCCCAGTCGGAATGCGACGGCCCACACCTGCTGGAGGCTGTACGCGATCTCCTGTCCGACCGCGCCCGCCTCGCGGACATGGGCGCTGCGGCCGGGACACTGGCGCGCCCCCAGGCTGCCCGCGACCTGGCTGCCGCAGTGCTGGAACTGGCAGCGCGCGGAGAACGTAAATAGAGTAGAAGCGAATTACGAGTCTGAGTGGGGACGGCGGCAGGGCGCGCCGACAATTGGGACGACGGGTAACCGATCGACGACGAGCGAGAGGGGTTGCGTGGATGCGAAATCAGGTTTTCAAGGCAGTGGGTAAGCAGGTGGCGTACGGGGTCGCGCGCAAGCAGTTAGATCGCGGCGGCGCGTTTGACCTGAAGCTCGGCATGGCCCTGCTGAAAGACGCCCGCGTCCCCGCCGGCTCCAAGATGCTGGCCCTGGGCATCGGCGTCGCCGCCGTCGCCGTGTTTGACACGCTGGAGATCCCTCTGGAGGCGCTGATTGCGTTTCTGCTGCCCGTGCTGGGCGTTGGCATCAACTTCGCCGTAGATGGCCTTCAGTACGTCACCGGGTCCCTGCTGCTGGCGGCGGTTCTGTTGCCGCGTCTCGCACCACCGCAGATCGTGGAGCGCATCCGGAACGAGCGCGACCGGGTTCTCGTCCCCGCCACCGCGCCCTCGGCACGCTGACCCCTCCTTGCGTCCTCCGGTGGGTCGCCCCTGTTTCAGGGGCGGCCCGCTGTGTTTTTCGGCCGTTCGACGCCACACCTGCGTGATAGAATGAGCCCGGAAAGAGGTCGCCAAAAGAGCTATGCCCGTCCCCCAGGAACGCATCCGAAACTTCTGCATCATCGCCCATGTCGACCATGGGAAATCAACGCTCGCCGACCGCCTCCTGGAAGAGACACACACGGTCGAAGAGCGGCACATGCAGGACCAACTGCTGGACCAGCTCGACATCGAGCGGGAGCGCGGCATCACCATCAAGATGGCGGCCGTCCGCATGCCGTATCTGGCGTCCGATGGGCTGGAGTACGAACTGAACCTCATCGACACCCCGGGGCACGTAGACTTCACCTATGAGGTCAGCCGCTCGCTGAACGCCTGCGAGGGCGCGCTGCTGGTGGTGGACGCCGCGCAGGGCGTGGAGGCGCAGACGCTCGCCAACGCCAACCTGGCGATGAATAATAACCTGGAAATCATCCCGGTTATCAACAAGATCGACCTGCCGGCCGCCGACCCAGATCGGGTGGCGGAGGAGATCGAAAACGTCCTCGCCATCGACGCCACGGAGGCGATCCGCGCCTCGGCCAAGGAAGGCATCGGCGTACGCGACATTCTTGAAGCCGTAGTACGCAAGGTACCGCCGCCCAAGGGCGACCCGAACAAGCCGCTGCGCGCCCTGGTCTTCGACAGCCACTACGACGGCTATCTGGGCGTCGTCGCCTACATCCGCGTCGTGGACGGCCAGGTGAAGGCGGGCGACAAGATCCGCTTCCTGGCGACCGGCAAGGAGTTCGTAATCGACAACGTCGGCGTCTTCACCCCGAGGATGAAGACGGTGGATGTTCTGCGCACCGGCGAGACGGGCTACCTGAACGCCTCAATCAAGAGCGTACAGGACTGCCGCGTCGGCGACACGGTCACGATCGCGGGCCGCGCCGGCCAGAACATCGAGCCGCTGCCGGGTTACAAGCCCGCGAAGCCCATGGTGTTCTGCGGCCTGTACCCCATTGACTCGGCGCAGTTCCCCGACCTGCGCGAGGCGCTCGCCAAACTCCAGTTGAACGACGCCGCGCTGTCTTTTGAGGCGGAGTCGTCCGCCGCACTCGGCTTTGGCTTCCGCTGCGGCTTCCTGGGCCTGCTGCACATGGAGATTGTGCAGGAGCGCCTGGAGCGCGAGTTTAACCTTTCGCTGCTCGCCACCGCCCCGTCCGTGGTCTACAAGGTCTACAAGACGGACGGCAATCAGGAGGACGTGGACAACCCCGCGAACTGGCCCAATCCGACCCAGATCGACCATGTGGACGAGCCCTACGTGGACGCCATGATCATCGTGCCGACCGACTACGTGGGCACGGTCATGGAGATGGGACGCGATCGTCGGGGCGAGTTTGTGAAGATGGAATACCCCGCGCCGGGCCGGGTAATGCTCCACTACGCCCTCCCGCTCAGCGAGATCATCATGGACTTTTTTGACCAGTTAAAGTCTAGGACGAAAGGTTATGCATCGTTCGATTATGAGCTGAGCGGGTACCGTCCCAGCAACCTGGTGAAGCTGGACATCCAGATCAACTCCGAGCCGGTGGACTCGCTTTCGTTTATTACGCACCGGGATAAGGCGTTCCAGCGGGGGAAGATGCTGGTGGAGAAGCTGAAGGAGCTGCTGCCGCGCCAGCAGTTCGAGATCCGGCTGCAGGCGGCGATCGGGAATAAGGTGGTGGCGGCGGAGCGGCTTTCGGCGCTGCGGAAGAATGTTATCGCGAAGTGTTACGGCGGTGACATCACGCGGAAGCGGAAGCTGCTGGAGAAGCAGAAGGAAGGCAAGAAGCGGATGAAGCAGGTGGGTGCAGTGGAGATTCCGCAGGAGGCCTTTATGTCGGTGCTGAAGATCAATGATTAGGATGGGGCCGCAGGGTGTGGCCGGGCGCGCATTGCCGCGCCCGGCCTTTCGTTTTTTGCCGCGCTGCGCGCGCCGGCGGGGAGGGGGCGGAGGATGGCGGTGGACCTGAGCCGACTGGACGAGCTGAAGATGGAGCTGCTGTACTCGGAGAAGATCGAGGATGCGTTTACGTTCTTCTTCGATCACTTCGGGGAGAGCCCGGAGTTCATTGAGATGGGCGAGGCGGTGACGGAGGTCCCGGCGAAGCTCCTGGCGGCGCTGGAGGCGATTGGGCAGAAGGTGTTCCCCGGGCAGGAGGGGGTCCTGGTGGATGTGCGGCTGGTGCGGCTTGCAGAGCGCCAGTTTGTGCACGGGACGGGGACGCTGGGGGGGCTGCTGCTGAGCGTTCTGCTGTTTGAGGACACGGACCTGGGGGCGGTGGCGCTGATGCGCGAGCCGACCAAGGTGCTGTACTCGCGCTTTACGCTGACGCCGACGCAGACCCCGGCTGCTCCCCCGCCCCACTGGTTCCGGCGACAGGGGCGCAACTGACAGGGGCCGGCGCGCAAACAGGGCGTTTGAAGGAAGCAGGGAGAGCGGCGTCCAATGTAAGCGTGTAGACAAGTGAAAGTGATGGGGGAAAGCGGCAGAAGAGACCGCTTGAGGAGTGAGGAAAGGTAGCGACTGCACGCGTTCCAGGGAAGGAGCCTGTGATGGTCTACCGAGAATTGACGGATGCCTGCCGTGAGGGCGACCTGGTTTGTGTGCGTGCACTTATCGCGCGGGGTGTTGATGTTGACTTTGCGGACCCGGAGCGCGAGGACTGGTTGAGCTGGACGCCGCTGATGCACGCGTCCTGCTGTGGCTACCGCGCCATCGTGGAGGCGCTGCTGGCGGCGGGTGCGAAGGTGGATTACCGCGATCGGGATTCGAATACGGCGCTGACGCTGGCGGCGCGCGAAGGGCACTGGGACATTGTGCCGCTGCTCCTGGCGGCGGGCGCTGACCCGACGGTGCGTGACCACTGCGACGAGACGGCGTATGATTACGCCGTACGGGAAGGACAAATAGAGATGGCGGAGCGGTTGAAGGCGGCTATGACGGGTGCGGCGGCGGCATGAGGAGCGACGGCGGCGGCACACCCATCCCTAAACAACTCCTGTCGTTTCCGCTGGGGCCGAACGGCGGCGACCGCTTTAATGTGCGGGCCGCGGGGATCGCGGTCCGCCCCGCGGACGGGGCGGTGCTTTTTCACAAGGTCACGGGCCGCGACTACTACTGGAGCCTCCCGGGCGGGCGGTGCGACCTGGGAGAGAACGCCGCGGTGACTGTGGCGCGGGAGATGCGGGAGGAGGCGGGCGTCGAGGCGGCGCAGGTCGGGCCGCTGGTGTGCCTCGCCGAGACGTTTTTCCACTTCCTGGGCGTTCGCTACCACGAGCTGGGCTTCTACTTCCGGGTGGATTTCCCGCAGGACACGTGGATCTACGAGCACAGCGAGGCGTTCGCCGGGGACGAGGCCGGCATGCACCTGACGTTCGCCTGGCTGAAGCCCGACGACCCGGCGGTGCGCTCTCTCCTCTTCCCCACCTTCCTGCCGGACCTGCTCACGGCTTTGCCCGACGCGCCCCGGCACATCGTCCACATCGAGCGGGACGGCGTACCGGACGGCCCGCCGCGGTCCGCCAGCGCCGGTTAATCCGGGGCCACGGAGCGCGCGTCAAACTCGGCCCGCAGTTTGCGCGGGGCGCGGGTGCGCCAGGCGTCGGACAGGAGTTCGCGCAGTTCCTCGGCGTCGATGGCCCCGAGCCGCACCAGAACGGCGGGGTAGCCGTTGTAGTGAGGCGTCGTGAAGAATTTTGCAGGGTCCGCCGCGAGGAGCGCCTCCTTCTCGTCGGCGCCGGACACGCGCACCGCGAGGACGTCGCGCCGTACGACGCGGCCTTTCTCTCCCTCCACCTTCTCCCGGTAGAACCAGGCAAACCCCTTCTCCCCGACCTCGAAGCTGGAGTCCCCCTCCGTGGTTTCGGGCAGCGACAGCGCGATACGCTGGACGTCTTCGGCATCGGCCATGGCGTTCTCCCCTTTCGTTCGGTTTCTTCCCCTTC
>CALEKU010000242.1 GCA_937902745.1 uncultured Armatimonadota bacterium | reverse complement strand
AGCCCGCGGAGGCGGGCTTGAATCACAGAAGCCGGGACTTCAGTCCACGGCGGCAATGGGCCACGGCACCCAACCGACCGGCCACGGCGTACACCGGGCCGACTAACCCGTCTGGGTCGTGATATGGGGCAGGTGGCCCATCAGGCCGTCGCGGATGCCGGTGACGTACGGCTTGATCAGTTCCAGGTCGCGCTGGAAGTAGATCGGCACCCACGGGGCATCGTCCACCACGATCTTCTCGGCCTGGTTGTAGAGCGCCATGCGCTTCGCCGGGTCCGTTTCCGCGTCCGCCTGCTCGCACAGCCGATCGTACTGCGGGTTGCTGTAGGCCGTGCGGTTCTCGGGCGCCTCGGAGTGCAGCAGGAGCGAAAGGAAGTTCTGCGGGTCGATGTAGTCAGCGGCCCAACGCATGTGGAAGAAGTCGACCTCCCGGTTGTCGGTCGCCTTGAGGTACGCGCCCCACTCCATCTCATTCAGGTTCGTCTGCACACCCACTGCGGCGAGCTGCTCCTTCACCACCTCGGCCGTCTTGGCGAGGTCGGGCTGCTTCTCGCGGAAGGTCAGCGTGAGTGGCGGGAGGCCCTTGCCGTCGGGGAAGCCCGCCTCGGCCAGTAGCTTCTTCGATTTCTCCGGGTCGTACTCCAGTCCCTTGAGGTTCGGATCAAAGCCCGGAATGCCCTTGGGCAGCACCCCGTTCGCTCGCTCGTTGATGCCCAGTAGGACGCTCTGGACAATGGCGTCCTTGTTGATGGCATGGGCGATGGCCTGACGCACCCGCTTGTCCTTGAAGGGCTTGTAGTGTGTCTGGTTCATTCCCAGGTAGAAGGTGGCGGCGCGGTCGAAGGACTTGATCTGGTCCTTAAGCGTGGCGTCGTCCTTGACCTGCTCGTAGTCTCCCTTCTCCAGCGTGATCAGGTCGAGCTGCCCCGCATCATAGAGGTTGCGGGCGGTCTTGGCGTCCAGAATGATGGGGCGCTCAATGCGCGTCAGCTTCGGAGCGCCGCCCCAGTAGTCCTTGTTCGCGTCCAGCACCACCTTGCTCTGACGGGTGTACGAGGCGAGGCGGAACGGCCCCGTGCCGCACTGCCCCGCGTTCTTCTCGTCGATGGTGAACGCGCCGCCCTCGGTCTTGTTGCCCTTCTCAACCTCCTCCTTGGGAACCACATAACTGGTGGGGTAGGTGAGCTTGCCCAGGAAGTAGGCCCGTGCAGCGACCAGGGTGATCGAAACGGTCTTGGGGTCGATGACCTTAACGCCGGACAGGTCGGTCGCCTTGCCCGCAGCGACGGCATCCGCGCCCACGATGTCGTTCAGGTACGTCATCGCGACGGGGGAGTTGAGCTTCGGGTCAAGCGCACGGGTGATGCTGTATTTGACGTCCTCGGCGGTGACCGCACGCCCATTGGGGAACTTCACATCCCGCAGCGTAAAGGTGTAGGTCTTGCCGTCCGCGCTGATCTTCGGCATCTCCGCGGCGAGAAGGGGGATGATCTCGCTCTTCTCATTCCAGCCCACGAGCCCCTCGTACATCTGGTGGAGCACGTCGATAGTGGGGCCGTCGGAGACAAGCGCCGGGTCGAGCGTGGTGGGGTTCGCGGTCAGCGGGTAGCGCAAAACGCCCGGCACCGCGCCGGAGGCCGTGCCGCCGCCGCTACTGCCCGGGGAGGGGCAGCCCGAAAGCAACAGGCCCGCGCTGCCCGAGGCGGTGAGCACGAGCGCCGACGAGAGCACAAAGCGACGAGAAAAGGTGCGTGAAGAAGACAAGCGGCCAAACCCCCGTTCGGAAGTCCGTGATGGGAAATTATAACACGGCGCCCTGCCCCCTTCCAACCGGGCGGGCAGGGGCGGGACGTCGTGTGGGCCGCGGTTCAAGCCGCCAGAATGTCGAGCGCCTCGCGGATGCGCGCCTGCTGCGCCTCCCCCTCCGCGACCGCCGCCTGCAGGGCAGGCATCTCCGTGCGGATGGCTGCGTCGGTCACCTCCAGGTGATCCATGCAGGTGCGGTAGTTGCCGTACGCCATCTCCTGACGCGGGTCGCGCCGCCCGAACAGCCCCCGCTTGGGCGCGGACTCCAGGCTGTAGTTACCGGCCTTCGCCTCCCGTCGCAGCGCGGCGAGCGTCGACTCCCAGTGCTTCTTGTCCGTGTTCAGCCGCTCAATGCGGCGGCGGGGGCGCTGGAGACTCTCCTCGGTGCGCGCGGCTTCCGCGCTCAGCGCGGCGCGGGCGGCGTCGGCGATGCGGGTAGCCAGCGTTCGCGCCGCCTCCTCGAAGCCCGTGGCGACGGCGAGGTCCGCGCCCGCCAGGCGCGTATCCGCATGCCGCGCTGCGTCGGCGGCGGCCGTCAGGTCTGCGGGCAGGGAGATCGAGACCCCCGAGAGCGTCTCGGCCTCGTGCACCTTCGCCAGCGTCGTACCCAGGTGGGCCAGTGCCTTCTGTGCCTCTCCGCTGGCGCGCTCGGTAGCTGCCAGGACCAGACGGGCGACCGCGTTGGCGATGGGAGCGAAGTCCGGCTCGCTGAACAGGGTACGCGCCAGCGAGGGCTCGCGCCGCAGGCAGATCTCCAGATGCTCCAGCGCCTCGTCCTCACGTCCGGCGCGGGCGGCGTAGCGGGCGGCGTCGAAGCGGGCGTCCTGATCCTCGGGGAACTCGCGCAGGGCGCGGGCGCTGCTCTCCAGGGCGTCCGTGTGCTTTTCGAGCAAAGACTCCAGGTAGGCCCGGTGGCGCAACCCGTAGAGGTGGTAGAGGTCACTCTGCGACGCGCTCAAGCGGTACGCCTGATAGAACGCCTCCTCCGCCCCGGGCAGGTCCTTCTCGTACTTCCACTGAAGCCATCCCACCTGGAACCAGGTAACGTAGTTGCGCCCGCCGATTGAGCCCTGCTGCGTGGTCCGCAGCAGGCGCAGGGCATCCTTGAACTCCTCCTGCTGGTCGCGGCCCGTGGATGTCATCCCGCTCCGCAGCGCCCGCTGCGCCTCGTCGAGCAGTTCGGCCCCCGTCTCTGCCTCCTGGGCCTGACGGCGTGCGCCTGCGATCTCCTCCAGCATCTCGCGGTGGGTGATCATGGCTTCCGCGCGGCGCGCAAGGTCGCGCTGCACGGTGTCCACGGGGACGAAGCCGCCCTCCCCAACGGGCGATGCGGGGCGGGTCAGCAGGGAGAGAACGGCGCTCAGGGGGTCGGTCGGGCCACCGTAGTCGATCAGGCCGCGCAGCGCCGCCACGGCGGCGTCCTGCTGGGTCTTGTGGGCGAAGGCCAGGTAGTCGAGGATCTGAGCGGCGTCCTCTGCCGACATCTCGATCTGGTACTGATTGTCCAGGAAGCGCTCCGGCTGTCCGTCCTTCGGCGGGTGGGGGAAGAACTGACGCAGGTAGGGGCTGGGCATGGTGTTGTTATAAACCTCTGCAGGGCAGCATGGGCGGTAGTGCCGCAGTGTGCGCGTGTGTGGCGGGGGACGACCCTGCCACTCATTATTGCCCCAACAATCGCAAACTCGCTACCGAAAACTCTACGGGCGCCAGACCGGCCCGGGCTCCGTAGCGGTCGGACAAAGAGGAGGAAGGGGCGTTTACTCCCGGTTGTGGTCGAACTCTTCCACGAGGCGGCGCAGTTCAGCCACCTCGCTCTCCGAAAGATTGCCGGCGTCCGCCAGATAGGCGACGAACGGGCTGATGGAGCCGCCGAGGGTCTTCTGGACGAAGTCCTGCACCAGCCCCCGCATCAGGTCGGACTTGGAGACTGCGGGGGCGTAGAGGAAGGCGCCCCGGGCGTCCTCACTCTTGCTCCGGGTCAGGAACCGCTTTTCGCGCAGACGCTCCATCACGGTCAGGATCGTGGTGCGCGCCAGACCGCGAGGCTTGCCGAACTCCTCCGCCGCCTCGCGCACGGTTATCGGCGCGCGGTCGGTTACGAACCGGAGCAGCTCCAGTTCCTGCTCGCCAAGCTGCGGCTTGTCTGCCTCACGTCTTCCCATAGTGTTGCCCTTGTCACCCGGGAGTATACCTTGTTACTACTTTCGTAGTCAATTTGGCCCCTCTTCCCGTATAATGGCGTTGGAGCCGCACCGCAATGCCCCCCACTCTACGCCCCTCGCCAATACAGACCCGGGCCGGCCTCTACGCCCTTCGAGTCGTCTGTGTCGTCCTGGTGGCGGTCACCCTCGCCGGGTATGCGTTCTACACCACCGTGGGGATCGACTCCGACCGGACGGACGGGCCGGTAGTGCGGCACGCCTACTACCGTATCCAGTGGCCGGGCGACGGGGCTTTTCTCGTCACGGTCGGAGAGAACCACGCGCCGCCGCAGCCCGGGGAGCACCTGATGCCGTTTGACCTGGCGGGGCGCTTCTTCCAGGCCCCGCGGCGCGAACCCGGCGGTTCGCTCTGGCGGCGCCTCGGTTTCCGGTACGTGTACCGGGTGTGGGAGGTCCCGCCCGGAGCCCGGAGCGGCGCCCGTCCCTACCTGTTTACCCTCGGTGTGCCGGCCCCGCTCCTGCCCGCGTTCGCGGCGCTCCTGCTCGTTCTGCGGACCCGTCGGCGCCGGGCGCCCGCGGCTTGACAGCCTTGACAGCGGCGACACCCACTGGCTATACTGACAACCTGCCCGCCGGCGCCGCGGGCGCCCGGCGCCCGCTCCGGGCGCGCAAGGGTCTTCGTCCCACCGATTCGGAGAAAACAACGCTATGCAGGCTGTCATCCTCGCCGGGGAGCGCGGCGCGCCCCTGTACCCCCTCACTGCCACGCTGCCGCGTTCCATGCTGCCCCTGGCCGCCAAGCCCCTGGTGCAGTACCAGATGGAACTGCTCAAGCGGCACGGCATCAACGAGGCGGTGCTGTGCCTTTCCGTCATGCCGGAGAAGTTCGAAAGCCGCTTCGGCGACGGCAAGGAGCAGGGGATGGTCCTGCGCTACCACCGGGAACTGTTCCCGCTGGGCACCGCCGGCGCGGTGCGGAGCGTGGCGGACCGCCTGGTGGACGACGCGGTCATCATCCTGAACGGCCATGTCCTTACCGATGCCGACCTCAAGTACCTGATCGAGTTCCACCGGACCCACGAGGCGGGAGTAACCATGCTCCTGGCCCGGGTGCCGAACCCGTCCCGGTTCGGCGTGGTGGTGACCGACAACTCCGGGCGCATCCTGTCGTTCTCGGAGAAGCCCGCCGCTGAGGAGACGCCGTCAGATACGGTGAACGCCGGGGTGTACGTCCTGCGGCGCGACCTGCTGCGGCGCATCCCGCCGAACACGGAGTACTCGTTCGAGCGCCAGCTTTTCCCGCAACTGCTGGCCCAGAACGTCCCGATGTACGGGGTGGTGAACGAAGGGCGCTACTGGCGTGCCATCGCCTCGCTGCCGGACTACCAGATGGCGCAGTCCGACATCCTGCAGCGGCGCGTGGAGGTGTCCATCAGCGGAAACGAGGTGCGTGAAGGGGTATGGGTGGGCGAGGGAGCCTCACTCCACCCGACCGCCGACCTGCGCGGCCACATCTTCGTGAACCACCACACCGAGGTCGAAAAGGACGTCCGCATCTCGGGAGTCTGCTCCATCGGCTCCCACTGCCGTATCGGCGAGGGGGCCGTGATTGAGGACGCCATCATCTGGCGCGGTACCGTGGTCGAGCCGGGGGCGGTGGTTCGCGGGTGCATCCTCGGAGACCACTGCACGGTGCGGGCTGGCGCGACGGTGCAGCCAGGCAGCGTCGTGGGCGCCGAGGGCATCATTGCGTCGGTGGTTGCCAAGCTACCGTCTCGGGGCGACATCCAGCGCGCCTCGATCACGTTCGGCACGGACGGGTGGCAGGGTGTCATCGCCGACGACGTCACGGTTGACAATGTGCGCCTGGTCTCCCAGGCGATCTGCGACTTCGTCCGAACCGGGACGAACCCGGGAGAGGGGATCATCGTCGGGTACGACCGCCGGGCGCAGTCCGAGGTCTTCGCGACCGCCGCGGCGCAGGTCGTGATGGCGAATGGCCTGAAAGTACTGTTCTCAGAGCGCGAGTGCTCGTCCCCTGCGGTGTCCTTCGCCTGTCGTTACTACGGGGCGGCGGCAGGCATCGCTATCACGGCGTCGCACAACCCGCCGCAGTACAGCGGCCTGAAGATCAAGGCGCATTACGGCGGGCCCGCGACCTGGGAGATGGTGGGGCAGGTCGAGGAGCAGCTTCGAACCCTGCTGCGCAGCGGCGCGGCCCCCAAGGCGTCACGGGACAGCGTGCCCACGATGGATCTGGCGAGCCCCTACCTGGCGCACTGCGCACGCTTTGTGGACCTGAAGCGGATCGCGGCTGCTGGCCTGAAGGTGGTCGTGGACGCCATGCACGGCTCGGCCGCCGGCTACTTCGGGAGAATCCTGGGCGGCGCAGGGGGAGATGTCCACGAGATCCGCTCGGAACGCAACCCCTTCTTCGGCGGCATCAACCCCGACCCCAACCCCGGGAATATGGGCGCGCTGTTTGAGGCGGTGGTCGGCGCTGGCGCGGACGTGGGCATCAGTCTGGACGGCGACGGCGACGGTCTGAGTGCCTGCGACGCGGACGGGCGCTTCGTTTCCAGTCACCGCATCTTCGCTCTGCTGCTCAAGCACCTGGTTGAGGTGCGTGGCTGGTCCGGAGGCGTGGTCCGCACCGTCGCCACGACGCGCCTGCTCGACAAGATGTGCGCCCGGTACGGCCTGCCGCTCACGGAAACGCCCATCGGGTTCAAGTACGTGGCCGAAAAGATGCTGTCCGAGGACGTGCTGATCGGCGGCGAGGAGACGGGGGGCATCGGGGTGAAGAACCATCTGCCGGAGCGCGACGGGCTCCTGGCGGGCCTGCTGCTCCTGGAGGCTATGGCCGCGGCGGGCAGGCCCCTGGCCGCCATGATCGACGACCTGTTCGCGGAGTACGGGGGGCACGAGTTCACGCGTGTTGATCTGCACCCGCCGCAGGAGAAGATGCATCTGGTGATCTCGGCTCTGCTGTCGTTCCAGGAGACCGAGTTCGCGGGGGCGCGCTTGGCGAATATCGCCCGCAAGGACGGCACGCGGCTGGAGTTCGAGGATGGCTCGTGGCTTCTGCTGCGCCCCTCCGGCACCGAACCGGTGGTGCGGCTCTATGCCGAAGCTCCCAGCGAGGCGCGCGCCACAGAGCTTCTGGAGCGCGGCGCTGCCCTGGTGGGGAGCGTCTGACGTACGGTGGCAGCAGGGCGACCAGGGCGACGCCGGCAGGGGGCTCTGTCAGAAACCTCCCTGCCGGGCCGCACCCGCCTCTTTGAAGTCGGCGCGGTCGTCTGCGCGCTCGCTCTGCTTGTCGGTTTCGCGCCCCTCGGCACCGCCGAGTTCCTGGTGGCCTTGCCGTGGATTATCGTCGTGTCCGTCCTGTACGCCGTCTGGCGGCTGTGCCGCGAGTCCGGCGCAGCCGAACGGCTCGGATTTGTCGCCCCCTACCACATCGACCAGGACGACACCTATGGCTGCCTGTTCGTCGGCGGGCTCTTCTTTCTGAGCCTCGTGCCCATCATCATCCTGCGGCTGACGGTCACGATGCCGCGCGTTTACGCGCCCTGGCATTATCTCCTCTGGTGCGGCGTTCAGGACTTCCTGTTCTTCTCGTTGGTGCAGCGGAACCTGGAGGCGCACGTCCATCCGGCCTTCGCCATCGCCGCAACGGCGCTCCTGTTCGGCCTTTCCCACTATCCGCTGACGCCTTTCATGCTGACAACGGTCGTCGTGGGGGCGATATGGGGGTATCTTTATCATCGGACGCGATATCTGCTGTATGTGGTCGTATCCCACTGGATGCTGGGCATTATCGCGCTGGGGTAGACGGGTAAAGGGATAGACAGGGAAGCTTATGGGGCAGCAGCGGAGCCAGGAGAAGACCGCGCGCCTGCTCGCGTTCGCGCGGGACCGGTGGCGCGGCGATGTCGATCTGCGGATCGAGGACGCCTACAAGTGGCTCTTCCACGCGACCCAGGGCGGCGAACACGCCATTACCGACCCGGAAGGGCCGCGGGCGTGGCTGGAGCGCGAGTGGGCGACGCTGGGCAAGCCCCTCCCCGGCGATCGCCTGGTCGAGCCGTTGCGCCCGGACGCTGCTGTGGTCCGTCTGCACCTGCGCCCCTTCCGGGCGCAGGGCGGCAAGCCGGACGAACTCCTGACCGCCTTCGTTGTCAGCGCCCGCGCCTTTCGCGCCGACCGCACCGGGTTTGCCGCGGTGTGGCGTGCGCTGGGGGATGCCCTCAAGGCAGAGCCGCTGAACAAGGCTCTGACGCGGGCGGACTGGGAGCGACTGGAGCGCGAAACCGCCTCGGAGGGGTACCCGGCGATTCACCACAGCGCGCACTACGAGGCGGTGCGCAAACCGGCCTATCGCGTTCTTACCGCGGAGCAGGCGAAGCGCCTGGCAAAAAAAGGCGACAGGATATGAAATTTCGGACGTTTGGTGACGGGACGCCCGTCTCGGAGGTGGGACTGGGCTGCTGGCAGATCGGTGGGGCGGATTGGGGAGAGGTGGGGGACGACGAGGCGCTGGAGACCCTGCGCGCCGCCGCGGACGCGGGGGTCACCTTCTTCGACACCTCCGATGTGTATGGCCTGGGCCGCAGTGAAACGCTTCTCGGGCGCTTCTTGAAGGAGCGGGCCGCAGACCCGCTGTTCGTCGCTACCAAGGTGGGGCGCTTCCCGGAGCCGGGATGGCCGGAGAACTTCACCCCCGAAGGCATTCGCCGTCACACCGAAGCGTCGCTGTCGCGGCTCGGCGTGGAAGCCCTGGACCTGACCCAGCTTCACTGCATCCCGACCGAGGAGTTGCGCCGGGGCGAGGTCTTCGATACGCTGCGCGCCCTGCGGGACGAGGGGAAGGTGCGCCGCTTCGGGGCGAGCGTGGAGTCGATGGAGGAGGCCCTGCTCTGCCTGGAGCAGCCGGGGCTGGCATCTCTCCAGATCATCTTCAACGTTTTGCGCCAGAAGCCGATCGACGTGCTATTTGACCGTGCGAAGGCGCAAGGGGTGGCGCTCATCGTCCGCCTGCCGCTCGCCAGCGGGGTGCTCTCGGGCAAGATGACGAAGGAAACCCGCTTCGGTGAGCGCGACCACCGGAACTACAACCGGGACGGCGCGGCGTTCAACGTCGGCGAGACGTTCGCGGGGATTCCGTTCGAGGTCGCCGTGGAGTTGGCGGACGGTCTGGCGGCCTACGTGCCGGAGGGGCTGACCCTGGCGCAGGCGTCCCTGCGCTGGTGCCTGGACTTCGACGCCGTGACCACTATCATCCCCGGCGCAAAGCGCCCCGACCAGGCCCGCGCAAATGCCGCCGTGAGCGACCTTTCGCCGCTCCCGCCCGGCGTGCACGCTGACCTGCGCGCCTTCTACGAAACACGGGTGGCCGACCACATCCGCGGCCCGTACTAGGCCCCGTGGAGCCCGCCACAGCGGAACGAGAGAGCGAGGTGAGGCGCGCCCGCGACCTCGTCCTGCGCTACGGCTGGAATGCGACCGCATTTCAGATCGTGAACCCCGGCATGCGGCACTGGTTCTCGGCCGCGGGCGACGCTGTCATTGGTTATGTCCGCCGGGCGGGCGTCCGCGTCGTCGCGGGCGCGCCCGTGTGCGACGGCGAGCGCCTGGAGGCCGTTCTGCGCGAGTGGGAGGGGGAGGCCGCGCGCGCCGGGGAGCGCGTGTGCTACTTCGGGGCGGCGGGGCGCGTCCACGAGGTGCTGGGGGCGACTCCGGGGCACGCCACCGTTGTTCTGGGCGCCCAACCTGTGTGGGACCCCGCGGACTGGGCGGGCATCGTGGACGCCCGCGCGTCGCTGCGCGCGCAGCTTGCCCGTGCCCGAAACAAGGGGGTGCGCGTCTCTGAATGGCCGCCGGAGCGTGCGGAGAGGAGCGGCGCCCTGCGCGCCTGCCTTCGGGAGTGGCTGGAGACCCGTGGCCTGCCCCCCCTGCACTTCCTGGTGGAGCCCGAGACCCTGTCCGACCTGAGCGGGCGCCGCATCTTTGTGGCCGAGCGGGGTGCCACCGGGGAGGTGGTCGGCTTCGCGGTGCTGTCACCCGTGCCGCGCCGCAACGGCTGGCTCACCGAGCAGTTTCCCCGCGCGCGGGTTGCCCCGAACGGTACGGTCGAACTCCTGCTGGACGCCGCCGTCCGCGCCGTCGCGGCGGACGGCGCGGAGTACGTCACCATGGGCCTCGTCCCGCTCGCCGCGCACAACTGGAATCCGCGCGACTACAACCCGCTCTGGCTCTGCGCGGTGATGGCCTGGGTGCGGGCGCACGGGCGGCGCTTCTATGACTTCGCGGGGCTGGACGCCTTCAAGAGCAAGTTCCGGCCGCAGGGGTGGGAGCCCATCTTCGCCATCTCGAACGAAGCCCGCTTCTCCCCGCGGACCCTATGGGCCATCACGGAGGCGTTTGGCGGTCGGTCCCCCGTTTCCCTCGTGGCCACCGGCCTCTGGCGCGCTGCCGTCCAGGAGCTGCGCTGGCTCCGCGGCGGCGCGCAGTAGCGGACGCGCCGGGCGCGCTGCGCTGTCCTTATGACTTCCCGGATACCAGTTCGGCGTCGGCGCCGCGGGAGGCGCCGACCGTGTCGATTCCCAGGATGCGGTCGTACAGCGACATGAGGTTCTCCGCCTGCCAGCGGATGTTGAAGGTGTCGCGGACGCGGTTGAGCCCGTTCTGCGCGATCCGGGCGGCCAACTCCGGGTCACGCAGCAGGGTCAGTATGCCCTCCGCCAGGCCATCGGCGTCCCGCATGGGGACGATGATCCCACTGACCCCGTCTTCCACCGTCTCCTTGAAGCTCAACTCGTCGCTGGAGACCATAGGCTTGCCCATCGCCATGTACTCCAGCATGGCGAGCGAGATGCCCTCGTTCAGAGCGGACGGCATGGTGGCGATGTCCGTCGCCTCCATGAAGGGGATCGTGTTCGCCTGGAACCCGGCGAAGTGGAAGTACTTCTCCAGTCCGAGGCGGGCGACCTGCTCCTTCAGGGGCTGGTTCAGGGGGCCGTCGCCCACGATCAGGAACTGGACCGGGCCATACTCCTTCACGATCCGCGCGGCGGCGTCGATCAGGTACGTGTGTCCCTTCATCTCCGCGAGCCGCCCGATGGCGCCCACCACGGGCAGGTCGGGGTCCAGGCCCGCCTTGATCTTCGCCGCCCGCACGTCATGCTCGGGGTTGAAGCGGTCCAGTTCGATGCCGTAATAGGCCAGGTGGACCTTCTTCGGGTCGCGGGCCAGCAGGCGTATCTGCTCCTCGCGACACACCTCCGAGCCCACCACCACGTAGTCGGTCATCCGGTCAATCGGCTTGATGATCGTCCGCGTATGGCGCTTCATCTCTAGCGACGGCGGCACATGCTCGCTACGGAGCACGGCCGGGACGCCAGCGAGGCGCGCGGCGATGATGGCCTTCCGCGCGCCCTCCGGGCGGCAGGTGTGGACATGGACCACGCGCGTTCCATGCTCGCGGAACAGGCGCCGCAGGTTGCTCACATCCCGCAGGAAGCTAACCACGGCCTGGTCGCCGGGGTGCGGGGGGCGCAGGATCGGCACGCCCAGGGCGGCCGTCTCATCAATGAACCTCTGCGGGCTGGACCGGTGGATGTCGGTGTAGCCCGGCACGACCACGGCCGGCGTGTAGCGACGGGTGTCGAGGTACCGCAGCAGCATCAGCACGTGCAGTTCGACGCCGCCATAGACGTTGGTGTCGTGGACGAACGCGACGGGGAGGGGAGATGCCATGGTTTGCGCCCTTTACCAGTAGTAGGACCGGTTCTCGCGGTAGAACTCCAGCGAGCGCTTCAGGCCCTCCCGCAGGTTGATCTTCGGACTCCACCCCAGGCGCCCCTGGACCAGCCGGTAGTCCCCGTAGTAGTCGCCGATATCGATAGGCTTGCGGTCCGGCGGGTAGGGGATGACCTCGTACGAGCCGCCGCCGTTGATCTCAACCATCAGCGCGGCGAGGTTCTTCAGGTTGATGGTCTCATCGCTGCCGATGTTGAAGATCTGGCCGTGGGCGTTGCTGTCCATCGCCGAAAGGAGCATCAGGTCCACGCAGTCGTCCACATACGTGAAGTCGCGGATCTGCAGGCCGTCGCCCCATACCTGGATCTTCTGCCCATCGATCAACTGCTTGATCCAGATGCCCAGGAAGGTCTGTCGGGCGTCCTTCACGCGCATGCGCGGACCATAGGTGTTGGTCAGGCGCAGGGAGCAGCCCCGGATGCCGTACACGTTGTTGTAGAGGATGTGGTACCACTCCCCGGCCATCTTATTGACGCCGTTGACATCCACGGGGTGGAGCAGGTGGCGCTCGTCCACGGGCAGGTAGTCCGGCTTCCCGTAGATCTGGCGCGTACTCGCGTAGACCGTGATGATGTCCGGATTGTGGCGGCGGCAGGCTTCCAGAATGGAGAGCTGCGCGCGGCAGTTGATCTCCAGGTCCGTGTACGGGTCCTTCATCGAGTCCATGTGGCTCGTCTGGCCCGCCAGGTTGAACAGGTAGTTCTTGCCCTGGATGAGGTAGTTCATCGAGTACTGATCGCGGACATCCGCGATATTCACCCGAACTTTGTCCTCGATGCCGGCGATATTGCGCAGATTGCCACCGTACTCGGGCACCAGGGAGTCCACCAGGGTAACGTCCGCTCCCAGGTCCACCAGACGGCGCGCCATATTGCTGCCGATGAAGCCCAGACCGCCGGTGATCAGGACCGAGGCGCCGGAAAACGCCGACTTGTAATCGGGGGTCTCAGTCGCAGTGCTCACTGGGCCACCCCCTCACGCACCGCGGTGGCGACGGTCTCAATCTCCGCGCGCGTCAGCTCCGGATACATGGGGAGCGACAGAATCGTTTGCGCCAGCCGCTCGGTCACCGGCAGGTCACCCTTTCGATAGCCGAGGTCTGCGTACGCTGGCTGCAGGTGCGCCGGGATGGGGTAGTGGACATCGCAGCCCACGCCGCGCGCGGTCAGTGCCGTGCGCAGCGCCTCCCGGGCCTCCGGCGTCTCCGAAACGGTGACGTACAGGTGGTAGACATGGCCCGGTTCATCCTTCGGCAGCCCCAGGGGGAGCCCGCCCAGGAGCTCTCCATACCACTGCGCGCGCTCGCGGCGCGCGGCGGTCGCCGCGTCGAGGTGGCGCAGCTTGACACGCAGGATGGCGGCCTGAAGTTCGTCCAGCCGGGAGTTACGCCCGTTGAGGTCGGTGGTGTTGTACTTGGAGCCCCAGCCGTAGAAGCGCAGGCGGCGCAGGGACTCCGCAATCGCAGCGTCACGGGTGACCACCGCGCCACCGTCTCCCAGGGCGCCCAGGTTCTTGCTCGGGTAAAAACTGAAGCATGCGACCGCGCCGGAGGAGCCTGCCCGGTAGGTCTTGCCGTCCGCCCCCGCGGCGAACGCGCCGTGCCCCTGCGCCGCGTCCTCCACCACAGGGATGCCGTGGCGCGCCGCGACCGCATTGATCGCGCCCATGTCTGCCAGACGTCCGTAGAGGTGGACCGGCAGAACGGCGCGGGTGCGCGGGCTGATAGCCGCCTCCAGCGCCCGTGGGTCCATGTTGTGCGTCACCGGGTCTACGTCCACCAGCACGGGCTTCGCGCCCGTCTGTAGCACGGCCGACACCTGATACATACAGGCGTTGGCCACTGTGATTACCTCGTCCCCGGGTCCGACGCCCAGGGCGGCGAGCGCCAGATAGAGCGCCTCGGCGCCGCTGGCGACGCCGACGCCGTGCGCCGCGCCGCAGAACGCAGCAAACTCCTCCTCAAAGGCGGAGACCTCCCGCCCCAGGATGAACCAGCCACTGTCCAGGACGCCCGCTATGGCAGCGTCGATCTCCTCGCGTAGAAGCGCATTCTGGCGCTTCAGATCGCCAAACGGAATGGCGTGAGAACTCATGTCCGCGATATCCCTCCAACCGTCTGCATATCCGGTAAGAACACCGATGAGAAAACGTCAGACCGCGTTACCGGGGGACGAAGCCGCGCGTCAAGTCGAAACTTGGGAGCGCAATTATCATGCCATCACCCGGTAGGGCTTGACGGGGGGCGCGCTGCCCTCCGCCCTAGCGCGCAACCGCGCGGGACGGCTGCCCGGCCGCCTCCATCGCCCCCAGGATACGGCTAATGCCGGCCCGGGAATCGAAGAGTGTCTGTACCCGCGCGAGCCCTGCCTGCCCCATTCCGGTGCGCAGGTCCGCCGACGCCGCGAGGCGGTCCAGGCGCGCGGCGAAGGTATCGTAGTCGTCGGGGGGGACCAGGAAGCCTGTCGCCTCCTCCTCCACGATGCCGGGAATACCTCCAAGGTTCGAAACGATGACCGGCAGACCCACCGCCATCGCCTCCAGCGACACCAGGGAGTAGCAGTCCGCGCGGGTCGGGAGCACGAACACATCGCTCTGCTGGTACAGACGAAGTAGCTCCGGGCTCTTGTTCTTCAAACCCTCGTGGATGACCACCCGCGCGCGCCGGTCCGCGGGCAGGTCGGCCAGAAGACCGCGCACCGTATCCCCGTCCCGCGTGCCGACGTGCAACTCCCAGGGCTCGGCGACCTGGGTCTCCCGGGCCCACCGGAGCAGCAGGTCGCCGCCTTTGCGCAGGAAGTCGCCGCCTATGAAGAGGATACGCACCACGCCGTCTCCCGGCTTCTCCTCCGGGGCCGGGCGAAACAAGCGCGTATCCACGCCTGGCGAGACCGGCGTGACCTTCTCGGCAGGCACGCCATAATCCCGAATCAGGCTCTGCGCGACCCAGTCGTTCCAGGGGAAGAAGTGGGACGCCGCCGCATACAGGCGTTCCGTGGCGCGACGCTTGAGCCCTCCCAGGAAGCGGGCGCGGCGGGAGGTGTACCCGTAGTGCTCGCCCATCGCCTCCATCTGGATCGGGGTCATGTCCATGACCAGGAACGCGGGCGCCTGCTCCACCAGATCCACCACGCTCTTGGCAGCCCAGGTGGCCCAGAGTACCGCTCCGAACCGGTGCGGGTCACCGAGCCCTTCGCGGATCTCGCGGACCCCCCGGAGCGTACCTTTGACGCCGCCCGGCACACCTGGAAGGCGGGCCAGCAGGCCCCCGTCCCCCTCATAGCGCACCGGGACCCAGTGCGCCTCCACATCCCCCCGGCGCTCCACCAGCGCCTCCTCGAAATTGAGGGCCTGCGTCCGCAGGCCCACCTGTTGATCCATGACGAAGGCAAAGCGGTGCATTCTTGTGATCTCCGCGCCGGACTTAGAGCGAAACCGCGCTGCCGGTTTGGGCCGCCTGGTATCCCGCCTCCACGATCTCCTGCGCTGTGAAGCACGCCTCCAGGCTCAGCATGCCTTCCGGCTCGATCCCGCTTTCGATGCAGTGGAGGAAGTAAGCAGCGTGGTTTTCGTGCCCTGCCGGGATCGGATCATGGGGGATCATCTCCACCCCGTTTCGGCCGCCCCGGTCCAAACGGATCGCGTCTCCGGACTGCGACAGGGTGCCGGTGGTGCCGTAGACGAGCGGGTAGCCGCAGGCGTCGCCGCCCTGCTGCGACCAGGTCCCCTCCAGGATGGCGATTGCCTTCTCGTAGCGCGCCACCATCACGGCGTTGTCGTCCACGATGTCGTAATCTTTGGTCAGGTTGCCCGCCGTGCCCCAGACGGCCTGCGGACGTCCCAGCACCACCGCGGCAAAGACCGCGCCGTAGCAGCAGAAGTCCGCGCCCGCGCCGCCGCCGTTCTTCTCGGCGTCGTAGAGCCACTCGACAAACTCAGGCCCGCAGCCGATCTCCTTCGGCCCGGCGTGCCCCATGCGCTCCTTAACCTGCCAGACATCGCCCACGGCGCCCTCGCGCACAAGGCGGAGCAGGGTCCGGCGCCCGGGCTGGAACGCAGGCCACCAATTCGTCAGAAACGGCACCCGGGTCTCCCGGATGACACTTCGGATGCGCTCTGCGGCTTCCAGGTTCACGGCGAGCGGCTTTTCCGCCGTGACGGCCTTGCCCGCCCGCGCGGCGGCGATGATTATCTCCGTCTTGGAAAGGTTGTCCGAGCCGATCTGGAGGATGTCGAATGTCTCCTTCTCCAGCATCTCGCGCCAGTCGGCATACACGGTGGGGATGCCGTAGCGCTCCCGGGCGCTCTCGGCGAGCGCGGTGTCGGGTTCGGCCACGGCGACAATCTCGGTGCGCTCGTGGTTCTTCCAGTTATTGAGGAGTCCGCCGATATGGCCGTGGACCAGGCCAGCGACGGCGACCCTATAGGTCTTACTTCCGTTGGGCACGTGTTTCCCTTTCCGCCGGGGGACGCCCGGCGATACTGGAGTATAGAACAACCCGAAACACACTGTCAAACCGACGAGGAGTGCGGCAGCCTTCGGGGGGCGCTTGACTGCCCCCTACCGCTGTGCTACCATTTTCCTGCCATGCTGGACATACGACGCATCCGAACCGAACCCGACGCTGTGAAAGCCGCCCTCGCCAAGCGCGGCGAGTCCGCCGAGAAGATCGATCAGCTTCTCCAGATCGACGTGGACCGCCGGAAGCTGACCACCGAGGTCGAGTCCCTGAAGGCGGAACAGAACCGCCTCGGACCCGAGATCGCGAAGAAGAAGAGGGCTGGTGAGGACGCGTCCGAACTGCTGGCGCGCTCCACGGAGCTAAAGGCGGCGATCGCCCAGCGGGAGGAGCGGCAGCGGGAGCTGAACGAGGCCCAGGAGACGCAGCTGGCGAAGCTGCCGAACCTGCCGGACGACGCCGTGCCGGCCGGTGGCGAGGAGGCGGCCCAGGTGATCCGCCCCGAGTCGCGCCCGCTGCGTGAGTTCGACTTCGAGCCGAAGGCGCACTGGGACCTGGGGGCGTCGCTCGGACTGTTTGACCCGGAGCGGGGCGCGCGGCTGGCGGGCTCCGGCTTCATTGTCTACACGGGCATCGGCGCGCGTTTGGAGCGGGCGCTGATCCAGTTCATGCTGGACCTGCACACGGAGAAGCATGGCTACACCGAGATCGGCCTGCCGTTCGTGCTGTCGCGCGAGTCGATCACGGCGTCGGGGCACATCGTCAAGTTCGGACCGGAGATGTACCGTGACGACGAGGCGGATCTTTTCTTCGTGCCCACCGCCGAGCCTGCGCTGGTAAACCTGCACCGCGGCGAAATTCTGGAGCCGGGTGTCCTCCCGCTCAAATACGTGGCCTACACGCCCTGCTGGCGCCGCGAGGCGGGCGCGGCGGGCAAGGACACGCGCGGCCTGCAGCGGGTTCACCAGTTCGATAAGGTAGAGATCTTCCGCTACGCGCTGCCGGAGACCTCGGGGGATGCCCTGGAGGAGATGACCGCGGAGGCGTGCGCCGTGCTGGACGCGCTGGAGCTGCCGTACCGCCTGTTGCTGCTGGCGGCGGGGGACATCGCCTTCGCGGCTGCCAAGACCGTGGATGTGGAGGTGTGGTCGCCGGGGGTGAACAAGTGGCTGGAGGTGTCCTCGGCGTCGAACTGCACCGACTTCCAGGCGCGCCGCGCCGACATCCGTTTCCGCCGCGAGCCGGGCGCGAAGCCGGAGTTCCCGCACCTGCTGAACGCCTCGGGCACGGCGCTGCCCCGCGTGGTCGCCGCGCTGCTGGAAACGCACCAGAATGCGGACGGCACGGTAACGGTCCCGGCCGCCCTCCGCCCGTACCTCGGCGGTGTGGAGCGGCTCGGAGAAGGGGGCGCGGGATGAGAGGTGTGGGAGGCATCGTCGCCCTTCTCGTGCTCGCGGCGGCTGCGGCCTTTGCCGGCGGCGCGGCGGCGCAGACGGGAGGCGCCGACCCGGTCATGCCCGACGCGCGGGTCCGCCAACTTCTGGACCAGCTCAAACTGAAGTACAGCCTGACCGCGCTGAAGAACTACGAGGTGGACTTCACGCTGAAGGACCGCCGCCGGCAGACCGTGTTCGTAAACTCAAACACGGAGACGTTCGGCAGGCAGGAACTGCGGCAGGTCACCTCCACCGCCTTCCAGGTGGAGGGTGCGCTCCCGGCGGATACGGCCAACCGGCTCCTGGAGGACAACGACCGGCGCAAACTCGGGGCGTGGCGTACGGTGCGCGACGGCGGCAAGACGTACGTCATCTACGCTGTGCAGATTCCGGCGCAGACGGACCCGCAGACGCTGGAGGAGGCGATGGACGCGGCGAGGTCTACCGCGGATGCCATGGAGCGCGAGGTTACCGGCAAGGACGAGTTCTGAAGTACCGCGCCCGCGGCGGCGGGTTTTCGCATTACCCCGGTTGAGGTAAGAAAGGACCGGCCATGATCCCGCTGCGCGACGAAAACCCGACCCGTACCACGCCCGTTCTGACGTGGCTGCTTATCCTCGTGAACGTGCTCGTGTACTTCGCCCAGGCAACCGGCGGTGTGTATGAAACGCGCGCCGGCATGGGCGGACCGATGGCTGGCTGGACGATGATTCCTGTGGAGGTGACGCAGGGAATCGACATCCCCATCAACGGGCCGACCCTGCAACCGACCTGGCTTACCCTCTTCACCTCCATGTTCATGCACGGCAGTCTCCTGCACCTGGGCGGGAACATGCTGTACCTGTTCATCTTCGGGAACAACATCGAGGACGCGCTGGGCAAGGTTCGCTTCCTCCTGTTCTACCTGGTCTGCGGCGTCGCGGCGGCTGCGGCTCAGATCGCCATCGGCCCGCTGTCGCAAATCCCCACGCTCGGCGCCTCCGGGGCGATCGCCGGGGTATTGGGGGCGTATCTCGTCCTGTACCCCAGGGCTCGGGTGGACTCGCTGGTGATTCTGGGCATCTTCATCACCCGGGCCAGCGTCCCGGCGTTCTTGCTGCTGGGCTTCTGGCTGGTGTCGCAGTTCTTTGGCCAGTTCCTTGGCATCCTGCGCGAGTCGCAGGGGGGCGTGGCATACATGGCCCACATCGGCGGGTTCCTCGCCGGGATGCTGCTGATCCGCCTGTTCGGCGCAAAGCCGCATGACGGACGTCCTCTAGATCGTCGAAGAGATATCCCCACCTACCGGGTCTATCGGTATTGATGAGAACCGCTCCCTTGTTTTCCCTGCGTCCTTTTTCCGTACGGGGCGCGGCGCTCCTTGTCGCCGCCACCGTACTCCTGCTGCTTTCCACATGGCCCGCTCGCGCAGACCGCCTCGATACCGAGTTTGAGAAGCTCATCGGTCCAGCGTTTGCCCGCAGCTACGCCAGCGCAAACGGGCTGGAGACGGACCCGCTCCTCCTGAACTGGGTGCGCGAAACGGGGCGGCGGGTGGCGGCGCAGGCTCCCCGGCAGGACATCACGTACACATTCGGCATCCTCGGCTCGGACGTCAACAACGCCTTCGCGCTGCCCGGCGGCTACATCTTCGTGTCCCGTGGCATGCTCGATTCGGTGGACTCGGACGACGAACTGGCCTCCGTGCTGGCGCACGAAGCGGGGCACGTGGCCAAGCGCCACGCGACCCAGCACCTCGGCGGGCAGATTCTCTTCCAGGCCATCTTCCTTTCCCTGAGCGACCGCGACTACCGCCGCTTCGGGGAGGTGCTCAACGTCTTCAACATCCTGCGGACGCTGGACAAGAGCCGCGAACTGGAGGCGCAGGCCGACGAAGAGGGAATACGGTACGCCTACGCCGCGGGCTACGACCCGGAGGGACTGGTGGCCTTCTTCGAGGGGCTGGGGCGCGGGCGGGTCAGCGCGGTCGAGGCGTATCTATCGACCCATCCGGCCGTAGCCGACCGCATCGCGGCAGCGCGGCGCGACCCCCTGGTGAGCCCGACGGACCCGGCGATGCGGGAACGTACCGCCGCGGGGCTTGCCGCGCGCGGGCTGGCGGGCAGCGCCGCCGCCTTCCGCGCGGGGGCGGACCCGCTCTCGCTCGCGGTGCTGCCGCGGCCCGTGACCGTCCCCGAGGTGCTGGGCGCGGAGCGCGCGGGTGTGATAGAACAGACGGAAAATGCGCGGAAGGCGCTCGGGCGCATCCAGGGGGTACAACGGCTCGGCAGCGGGCTCCAGCAGCTCTCTCTGGTGAACTCCCAACTGGGCGACCTGCGCTGGATGTACATGGCGGCCCGGGCCTACGCGGTCCACGAGCGCATCGCGGACGTTTACGGGCGTACGGCGCGTGTGATTCGGACGGCGCCCGGTGCCTATGACGCGCTGGCCAGTTACTTCGGCAACGTGCCCGCCGGAAGTGAGACCGCGCTGAACGCAAGCGTCGGGCGGGGTGAGGTGCGGGAAGCCCTGGAGCGGCTGCAAGGCGTGGCGGTCCCGCTGTCCCGCGCGGAGAAGGCGTGCGTGGCGGTGCTGATCGACCTGAACAACCGCTTCCTGCGCACCGGCGGGCTGCTCGGCTGGCTGCGCTACCTGGCGCTGGAGGCGACCCTGCGCTACGCCGAGAGTGAGCTGGCGCGGGCGGACAAGCGCAGCGGCGAGGCGTGGCGCCTGCTCTCGATGGCGCAGATGCGTCGCTACGAGGCGCGCCTGAACACCCTGATTCCAGAGGACGCGCCGGACCGGCGGGCGCTCTGGTTCGACCTGGCGCAGCGGCGCTTTGGGGCGGCGTTCCCTACAGCGGGGCCGGCGGGGACCGCGTCCGTGCGCGGCGCGCTCGCGGTGCAGCTTGCGGCGTCCGTCAGCGACCTTTCGGCCGGGAAGCCCGCGGGCACTCTCTGGGCCGACTGGGTTCTGGAGAAGCGGGGAACGCCCGAGAACATTGTCACCGCCCTGCGCCTTTTGACCCTGGACCTGGAGCGCGAAATCGCCTTCCGGGAGCGCTACGCCACCCATGACCGAGCAGAAGCAGCAGCAACACCCATCACCCCCTCCCTCCTCGCCGTCCCGGCCGGGCCTTAACGCCGCGCGGGCGCTCCTGTGGGCGCTGGTCCTAGTCGGATTCCTCGCGGGCGTCTACGGCGCCCGGCAGCGGTACCGGATCGAAAAGGAGAACCGCCGCGTCGAGATCACGCTGGACTGGAGCGAGGTCCGCGCGCTGGCCGCCGCTGAGGGCGTGGACTCTGTCGAGGTGCTGACTCGCTTCAAGGCGGCGGGGGTGACCTCTATTGCGGTAACTGAGGACACCATCGGCTCCCTGGAGGACGCCCGCCGCATCGCGGTGGCGTCCGCGGACGCCCGCTCCACCGTGCTCGCCGCGCCGTCCGCGGACGCCGGCGCGGACTTGGCGCGCGTAGCGGAGGCTCTGCGAGCCAAGACGCGCTACGAGGTGCAGACCGCGTCCGCCCCTGCCGGGGCGGCGAGCGCGGAGCAGCGCATCGCGCAGCCGTGGGCGCTGGTGCGGAGCGTGGGCGTGGGGCTGGACCCGGAGGTGGTGGCGGACATACGCGCGGCCGGTCTGGGCGTGGTGGGGCGCCCCGCCAACTGGCGCGGCGTCGGCCCGCACGGCATCGTCTGGACTCTGCGCGGCCTCAAGGAGCAGGGAGTCCACAGCGTCGTCTTTGCCGGAGACGAGGTGCTGGGCTACGAAGGGTATATCGCCGACGACCCGGAGAAGCCGGAGCAGGCGTCTACGGCCTCGGCGCTGCGCGACCTTGACCTGGTGTTCGGCTCGGTGGAGTTTGGCAAACAGAAGGGGGATGCCCTGCTGGCGCGTAAGGCCGCGGATCGCACCGCGCGCGTCCACACGGTCACGGGCGCGGAGATGCTGAACGCGAACGTGTCCGGGAATGTCCAGCGGTTCGCGCTCGCGGCACGCGAGCGTAACATCCGCCTTCTCTACGTGCGCCTCTTCGTCAGTGAGCCGGATGCCCTCGCCTTCAATGCGAAGTACGTCGGCCGGATTAAGGCGGCGCTGGAGCGGGGCGGTCTGGTTCCCGGTCCGGCGCATGGCTACGCGCCCCTGTCCACTCCGCTCCCGGTGCGTCTGCTCATCGGCGCGGGGATCGCGGCGGGCTTTGTGCTGCTCCTGGACGCGCTCACGGGCCTCCTGGGCGGCGGGCGTGCAGGCGTCCTGGTTGGCGCCGCGGCCGTGCTCGGGGCGCCGCTCCTGCTGGCGCTGACGGCGCTTCCCCTGTCTCTGGGGCCGAAACTGGCCGCGCTGACCGCCGCCTGCATCTTTCCCTCTCTCGGGTTGCTGCGCGCCGACCTGCTCGCGCCCGCGCCTGAAGGGCGCCCGGCGCTTGCCACGGCTCTGGGGCGCTTCCTGTCCGCGTGCGCCGTCACCCTGACGGGGGCGGCGATGGTGGTGGGGCTCCTGTCCGACCGTCTCTACCTGCTCAAGGTAGAGGGCTTTATGGGCATCAAACTCGCGCACCTGGTCCCGGTGCTCCTGGTGGCGCTGGTAGTGGCGCTGGACCTGCGGGTGCGCCGCGGGCGCGGCTGGGCGGCGACCCTGGAGGCCGCCCGCACGCAGGTCATGGGCTGGATGAACGACCCGGTGCGGGTGTGGCAGGTGGTCGCGGCGGCGGTCGCTCTGGGGGCGCTCGCCGTGCTGGTGATGCGCTCCGGCAACGAGGGGAGCGCGGCAGTGAGCGGCCTGGAGCTGAAGATCCGGGCTCTTCTGGACCGTCTGCTGTACGCCCGGCCCCGATTCAAGGAGTTCCTGATCGGGCATCCGGCGCTGGTGCTGGCGCTGATACTGGCCGCTCGTGGGCATCGGCGCTGGGCGATGCCGCTGTTCGTGGTGGGGGCGGTGGGGCAGGTGTCGCTGCTGAACACATTCTGCCACCTGCACACCCCGCTGCCCGTCTCGCTCTGGCGCGCGTTGCTGGGGATAGGCATCGGTGTTATAATCGCACTGGCCTGCGCGGGCGCCGCCGCCGCTGCTGCGGGCCGATTCTACCGGAGCCGCCGCCGCCGACCCGCCGCCCGTGCCGACTGAAACCTCCTCTTCGAACTCCCGCATTCGCGTGGCCGCGCTGGGCTACTACGGCTTTTCCAACCTCGGCGACGAGGCCGTGCTGGCGGGCATCCGGTCGGCGCTTATGGCCGAGCCGGCGTTCGCGTCCGCGGACCTTGACTTTCTGGTACTTTCCCACGCGCCCGCGGAGACGCAGCGCCTGCACCCGGGCGTCCGCGCCGCTGACCGCTGGCGCTGGCGCGACGCGGCCGGCGCCCTGACCGGCTGCGACCTGTTCATCCTCGGGGGCGGGAGCCTGCTCCAGGACGCCACGAGCGCCCGCTCGGTCCTGTGGTACGCGCTGATGGCGTCGATCGCCCGGCGCAAGGCGCGCCGGGTGCTGTGGTGGGGGCAGGGCGTTGGGCCGCTGAACGCGGGCGTGTCGCGGCGGGCGGTGGGGTGGCTGGCGAACCGGGCGGACGCCCTGACGGTGCGGGACGAAGATTCCGCGCGGCTTTTGAAGGCGGTGGGCGCACGCGGGTCTATACAGGTGGTCGCCGACCCCGCGTTTGCTCTGGAACCTTCCCGAAGCACCGCCACGGCCGACGCCGCCGCACCTTCCCCCGAAACCATTTTCGCCCTGCGTCACTGGAAAGACGACCGCCTCGGCGCGGCGCTTTCGCCCGGCGCGGGGGGCGCCGCCACCCCGCCCGGGTGGTACGGGGCCAGTCCGCGTGCGGTACCGATGCATGTCCCCGAGGACGCCGAGTACATGGCGCGGGTCCTGCCGGGGGTGCCGCAGGAGGATTGGCGGGCGTCGGGCCGGTCGGTGGCGCAGGTGCTGGCGCGCTTCGCGGAGGCGGAACTGGTGGTGGCGATGCGCCTCCACGCTCTGATCTTCGCGGCGCGGTGCGCGGTGCCGTTCGCGGCGCTGTCCTACGATCCGAAGGTCGAGGCGCTGGCCCGGGCAGCGGGCCAGGAGGATGCGCTGCTCCCGGTCGCGAACCTCGCTACAGCGGATGAGGTAGGGCGCCTGGTGGAGCGGGTGCGTGCCACGGCTCCGGAGAGGCGTGAGCGGCTGGCGGTCTTCGCGGAAGAGCAGGCGCAGCGAGCGCGCATTCCCGCGCGTGTGGCGGCGGACTTGCTGAACGGTTCGAGGTAAGAAGGCTTGGCAAAGACGAGGACACATTCGCGCGCCGTCGCCCCGACGACGGTGACGGCGGCCCCGAACCGGGGGAATAACCTGGCGGCAACCCTGGCCATGCTGGGCCTCCTGGGCGTGACCCCCCTGGCCGTCGCGCCGCCCGCGGTCCTCGCCGCGGACGAGCCGCCTGCGGCGCCCCCCGCCCCGCAGGAGCCCGCCGCCGCGCCGCAAGGTCAGGAGACGGCGCCCCCGTCCGACCCCACGGCGCTGCCACCGGCGCCCGTGTGGCCGCCGCTCTGGCCACCGCCGCTGCAGATTGCCCAGACACCGGGTGTATCACCACCCCCGAACGCGCTGCCTCCGCTGCAGCGATTGGCCTCCGGCTACCTGCCGCAGGCGCCCGCGTGGCCGCCGACCTGGCTCTTCCTGGGGGGCGCCCCGACGTTCGCGACCGGCACGGGCGCCCTGGGCGGAGGTCAGGGAGCGGGGAACATTACCCCGGTGAAATCGGGGAACGGCGATGGCGTGAAGGAGAGCGCCATCAAGCCGGTCGGGCAGGGGCACGTCCAGCAGTTCCAGGGCAACTCCGCCGAGAGGTGGCTGGGCTCGTGGGCGCGCAACCTGTACGTATCCGGCGGCTCCTCGCTGTCCTCACGCTCGTTCAGTGTCCAGGGGTCGGCCCAGGCGCAGGAACTCTACGAACAGCAGAACAACGCCCTGTTCTTCGGCACGCGTCAGCTCGGGCCGTTCCAGCAGAACATGGACCTGACGATTCAGGGCTCCCTGTTCAATGCCTTCAACGTTAACGCCCGCCTGACCAACACCCGCCAGGGCAACTACCTTAACCAGTCCTTCGGGTTTAACTACAAGAGCAAGGGCACCGAGTTTAACATCGGCGATGTGAACGCGTCGCTGCCCGGCAACGAGTTCGTGACGTTCGCCCGAACGCTGCGCGGCCTGACCTTCGGGCGCGACTTCGGCAACGGCATGCGCCTGCAGGGCGTGGCCTCCATCACGCAGGCCGTCACCCGGCGCGGCACGTTCTTCGGGAACGGGACGCGCGGTCCCTTCCCGCTGAACACCTCCTACATCATTGAGGGATCGGAGCGGGTCCGCCTGAACGGGCGAGATCTCCAGCGCGGCTCGGACTACGTCATCGACTACCTGATCGGCCAGATTACCTTCCAGGGCGGCCTGATCGTCAACCCCGAAGACACAGTCGAGTACACCTACGAGGCGCAGAACTTCAACTCCACGCCAGGCATCCTGGGGGGCCTCCGCTGGGAGATGCCGTTGGGGGAGGGGAACCAGATCGGGTTCACGTGGCTCCAGCAGAAGTCCACCTCGGGCTCCCGGGGCACCCAGGAGATCGTGGAGCGCTTCCCCGTCGTCGAGGACCTGAGCTACCCGTACAACCTGGCGTCGATCATCGAACCCGGCACCCCGGTCGAGATTCGCTACCTGGAGCAGCTTCTGGTCGAGAATGTTGACTACCAGCTCAACCGCGACCAGCGCTTCTTCCGCCTCCTGCGGCGCTTCCCGCCGGACACGGCGTTCAACGGCACGCTCTCGCTCAGCGCGCGCTACCGGCCTGTCCGCCAGTCGTCCGTGGGCGGGGACCGCTCGGTGCTGGGCATCGACGGCTCCTACAAGCTCAACCAGAACGTCGACTTCAACCTCCAGCTCGGCCAGAGCGGCGGCCAGCAGAACCAGAGCGGCAACGCCATGTCGCTCACAACCACCTTCCGCAGCGACTTCGGGGGGCGCGACGGCGCCCTCAGCGGCTCCCTGAACTGGCGCGACATCGGCGCGGGCTACTCCAATATTGACTCCGTTGCTGGCGCATTCCAGAGGGCGGAGAAGGGGATTCGGGGGTCGCTGAACTTCGCGCCGACGTCCTACCTCCAGATCACAAGCAGTCTGAACCAGACGAAGCTGGCGAGCACCAGCTTCAACACGGGGGGGACAGATGCAAACAACCCGGCATCCTTGATCTGGAACGATAACCGCAACTTCAACCTGGGCTTCTCCCTGACGCTGCCCAACCTGCCCAAACTCGACTTCTCGCACGCCGAGACGACGCAGAAGGCGCTGGTGGAGTCGGGGACCACCTCGAAGTTCTCCAGCCAGCAGCTCAACCTGAACTGGCAGAAGGGTATCGTCGGCCTGTCGGCGTCCCTGGGACGGACCGCTTCGCGCGGACGCACCGTGTTTACCACCGGCTACACCAATCCGCTGGGCGGCCTGACCACCGGCAGCCTGATTGGTGACTACACCAACGGCCTGAACACTTCGCACACCGACTCGGCGTCCAACAACAGCCGGTTCCGCATCTCTCTGAACCCCGCCTCCTGGATCAGCGTGGTCGGAAGTCTCGGGTTCTCGAAGACGAAGTACGGCTCCACGTCGCTAACGAACGAGAGTGGCTCCACCACGGACGCCCGCGACTCCAGCATTGGCGTGAGCCTGCCGCTGAACAGTCGCCTGGCGTTCACGCTCAACTATGTGGAGTCCTCCAACGGCCGCACGGCGACCGGAAACTCGAATCCGAACAACGGGGGCGGTACGGTCATCGACAACAGTATCGCCGGGCAGAGGACCCGGACCTATGGCCTGAACGCCCACTACATCCCATGGGACAACCTGGACCTGAACTTCGACCTGTCGCGCTCGCTCCAGTTGATCCCCGGCTACGACAACACCAACAACAACACCTTCCAGTTCACCGCCAGCTACACTCCCGACCCGCGCATCAGCATCCTGGCGAACGTGGTCAGCCAGGACGTGCAGTACATCGGGACCCAGCAGGGAAACAGCGGCAATAAGTCCTACTCCCTGTCTGCTACGGCCGGCCCCTTCGGGAAGCTGACGTACACCGCGAGCTACCAGTTCATGGACACCGGCTCGCTGCTCTACAACACCGGCAGCAGCGTGATTCCGGGCATCGGCGACACGGGCGGCAGTCTCACCAACTATCTGTCTCAGAACCAGAATCTGACCATCTGGAGCCTGCGGGCAGACTACCCCATCGGCCCGAACCGCTCGATCTTCCTGCAGTGGCAGTCACTGGACTCCCGCTCGCCGGGCTCCGGGAACGGCACGATGGACTACTACACCGCGAGCAACTACCGGCGCGGCGCGGGCACCCTGGGCCTGGCGTTCCGCCTTTCGGAGCTGCTCAACCTGACGTTCGACGTCAACCTGATCGATATGTCCGACCGGGAGCGTCCGGACTACTCGTACCGCGCCCGCGCACTGAACATGGACCTGTCCGCGCGGTTTTAGAGCAGAAACCTGAAGCCGCCGCCGCGCGCGGCGGTCATACTTCTTCGGTAAACGAATTTCCGCCCGGTCGCACGCGCCCCTGTCGCCGCCCTTTCCCCGCACGCTCGGGGCGCGGCGCGTGCCCCGGAGAAACACGGAACCGGTGCGCCGCCGCGTGGGGATCGCCCCGCCGCCCGCCCGGAGGAGACAGCAAGAGGCATGTTCCAGCATCCCACCACACGCCGAAGGTCGGCCCCGCGCGCCGTCGCCGCTGCCGTTCGGCTCATCGGTGTTCTCACCTGCGCCTTCGCCCTGGTCGCGGCGCCCTTGGCGCCCCCCGCAGCGGCGCAGCAGCAGGCGCCCCGCCAGCGTGCGCCCTACGGCAACGTCGTCAACCAGCGCTTCCACACCGTCAGTTCCGGCCCGCAGTCAGCGGTGATTGTGGATATCGAGGCCGGTGCGCCGCGTGAGCAGGTCGCCGCCGCGATTCGCCGGCGCGTCCAGGCGGACTTCCGCAGCCGCGCGCGCAGCCTGGCCGGCCCCGTGCGCCGTCTGCGGGCTGCGGGCGCCCTGAAGCCCAACACTGCGTTGCCGATCTCGACCATCGTCATGGAGCGCGAGGACGGCAAACTGGTTATGCCCTCCTGGAAGTCGCCCGGCGCCACCCGCGCCGTCGGCGGCGGCACCCTTACGTTCGATTTCCAGGGCTTTTCGAACGCCGACCGGGACTTCCTGCAGCAGTTCGTGGCGCTGGCCTACCCGCGCATCGTCGCACTGTACGGCCAGCCGGCGGTCAGCGGCACGGTAAAGGTCATCAACTACGGCCCGCTCGACGGGGGGCAGGGCACCGATGTCCAGCGCCTGGCGTTCGGGGCGTACAACGCGTCGACGAACGAGATCTACCTGCCGCTCTACGAGAGCCTGGACTCCTTCGCGCTGGCGTTCCTGCTGAACATGGTCCACGCGTTCCACGGCCCGGCCGTGTTCCAGTACGACGCGTGGGAGCAGGGCTTTGCGCGGGCGGCGGCGTCCATCATCGCGCGGCAGCCGGAGTTTGGCTTTGCGGACGCCTCCGGCAACTTCCTGTACTCGCTTCTCCAGTTCTACGACCTGCTGAACCAGCCTGGTCTGGGCAACCCGACGTTCTTCCCGCCGTCCCAGGCAAACATCGATATCGACGACAACGAGCGCGGCTCGCTGGGTAAGATGATCTTCCCGCGCCTGGGCATGAGTGGCGCAGCCTGGCTGAAGGTCTACATCGAGAACCCGCAGTTCTTCCGCCAGTTCAACGAGGCGTACTACCAGCAGTTCAATCCGACGCCCCAGGGTACGCCGAACTTCGGCGGCAACGTCCCGGCACTGAAGACCATCGCGGCGAGCCTGCTGCCGAACGGCGTGGAGGGGCAGCCTTTCGAGGAGTGGTACCGGCGCCAGTATGTGCTGGACACTAGCGTAAGCCCGGGCCGCAAGCTGTACGCCACGCTCATCCCCGGTGAGGTCACAGCGGATAACCGACAGTCGCACCTGATTCAGCTTGTGTACTTCCGGTCGCTGACGCGCAGCGAGTCTCCAACCGGTGTGGAGGGCGACGAGCAGCTCCTGACCGGGCGGGCCTACGCCACGTACTTCGACAGCACGAACGCGCGCCTGAATCTGGGGGTTGCGTCGGAGCAGGCAGAGATCGTGGAAGGAGAAGGCTCCTTCACCGCAACCACAAACCAGCGGCAGGGCGTGGATGGCACCCGCATCACGATGAACTTCTCGGTGGGGAACGACACCGCGCAGTGCTACGTCCCGGCGGGCTTCGGCGGCGACTTCCAGGCGGTTGTTCTCGGCCCCAATGCCACCGGTCAGATGCGGGTCCAGATGACCACCGTCTCGCCCATCCGCACGCTCGGCGGCGCCGCTAACCTGGAGGGCGCCGCGGCGGGCGTCAACCTTGGCATCGCGCAGAACGACCTCGGCGTCCTGGTGGTGGATGTGGACAACGCCGGGGTGGTGCAGCGCTACCGCATCAACGGAGGCGACGGGCGCTACTACGCCGTGCTTCGGCCGAATGCCAGCGCCGGCGGCGTGACCACTGTCTCCCACGTCTTCCGCGCGGGGAGCATGCCGAACCTGATAGCCTTCCCCGTGCGCCCGCTCAGCACCATCGCCGACCAGGCGCTGGGGCTGCCGAGTTCGGAGTTCCTGCTCTCCACCTGGGACCCCGTCCGCGGACGCTATGTCTCCGCGGCGCCCGACGCCGGCGAGAGCGCGCTGGGCGCCATCCAGCCGGGGCGGGGCTACTGGTTCAAACTCCAGCCCCTGTCTGGCGCGACCGAGGTCAACGTCAGCGTGACGGGGACGGCGGTGCCCACGGACACCGACTTTACCATCAGCGCGCCGTTCGGCTGGAGCCTGATCGGCTCGCCGTTCCAGCAGCCGTTCAACATCAACCAGGTACTGGTCAAGTACCTCCAGAATGATGCCATTACCTGGGAGGAGGCCGTAGAGAGCAACCTCGTGGCGGCGCTCCCGTACTCCCTGGAGGCGGGTGGCTACCAGGAGTCCGACACGCTGGACGGCTCCCAGTGGAAGGGCTACTGGGTGCGCGTGCTGATTCCCGGCGGTGTGACCCTGCTGCTGCCCGGGCCGGACTCGGAGACCACCCGTGCGGTCGCCGCGCGGCGGTCCCGCTCCACGATCAAGCCGGCCGCCCGGCCCGACTGGTCGGTGCGCCTCACCGCGCGTCAGAGCGGCGACGACCTCCCCTTCGGCGGCGTGGCCACGGCGCGCTTCGGCACCGCGAGCGGCGCAACCCGTGGGTTCGACAATCGCTACGACCGCGAACTGCCGCCCCCGGTGGTCAACTCCCAGGTATCCATCACATTCCCGCACTCGGACTTCGGCAACGCCAGCAGCACACGCTATGTGGCCGACTTCCGCGAGTCGAACCGGCGTGGTACGTGGGACGTCACCGTGACCGCAGCCAAGGAAGGACCTGTCACTCTGGCGTGGGACAACCTCGGCACCGTCCCGCGCAACCAGAACCTGTATCTGGTGGACAAGGCGACGGGGGAGCGCATCTCCCTGCGCTCGCGCTCCGCGTTCACCTATCAGGCTGGCGCAGAGAGCCTGACCCGTCAGTTCCAGATCATCGCGGAGCCCGCGCGCTCTACGGCGCTCACCCTGACCAATGTCCAGATCACCCGGGTGCCGGGCCGCGCCGCGGACGGTTCTCGCCGCATGGCCATCTCCTACAACGTCAGCGGCAACGCCGACGTGCAGGTGGAACTCTCCTCGCTGAGCGGGAAGTCGCTCCGGCAGCTCGGCGGCGGGCGGGCCACGGCCAATGGCCGCCAGACCGTGCTGTGGGACGGGCGTTCGCAGGACGGCGGCGCGCTCCCGGCGGGTCCGTACCAGGTGCGAATCATCGCCCGCGGCGAGAACGGCGAGCAGGCGACGGTCGTTCGGCCGGTTACACTGCTGAACTAAGCCCGCGCGACAGTACACCGGAGATACCCACGAGCAGGAGGGCGGGGCGCCCATCGCCCCGCTCCCGGAGGCAATCAGACGTTGCACAGCAGTAGCAATAAACTTTGGACCCGATACGCGTCGTTCGCGGCGCTTCTCCTTTCGATGATGCTCCTCCTCGCGCTGACCGTCGTCGGCTGCGGGGGCGGGGGCGGCGGGAGTACCGGCGCGACGAACGTAGTGACGGGGATCGTGCTGGACTCGCGCCAGCAGGACACCGCCGTCGGCGGCGCCACGGTCACCATTGGCGGCAAGACCACCACGACCGTCACCGTGGACCAGGCGAACGCCAACAACCCAGTGGGGTCGTTCCGCCTGGAGAACGTGGAACTGGGGGCGAACACCGCGGTCATCACCGCGCCGGGACAGCAGCCGCAGACCATCGTCTTCTCGCCGCCGGTCGGTCCTGGCACGAACCCGGCGCTGGAGTTGCTCATTAACATCGGGCAGATTACCGGGCGCGTCCTCGGTCCGAACGGCCAGCCCGCCCGCGACGCCTTTGTGTCCGACGAACAGACGGCTCAGGTCGTGCAGACGGACGCCGAGGGCCGGTTCCTGATCGAACTCGTTCCGCTGGGGCCGAACCGGCTGACCGCCGTTCTGGGCACCGCATCCGGCACGAAGGAGATTGAGGTAGGGGACGGCGTGACTGACGCGGGCGACATCACGCTGGTGGACGACCCGGTGACTACACCTCCGGGGCCGCCCTACACGGTGGGCGGTAAGGTCACGCTTGCCGATGACCCGGGCAATGCGGCCGCGGCGCGCGGGACGGACGTGATCGTGCTTCGAAACAACATTCAGATCGAGGTGACCACCGTGAACAACGATCAGGGGACGTACTTCCTCTACCTGCCCCCTAACAACTACACCCTGCGGTTCCGCCGGTCCTCGTACGTAGACCTGGACGTGCCGGTGACGGTGACCAACCCGAACCAGCCGGTAACGGTCGATGTGACGCTTCAGTTGCGGTAGAGCGGGGCGCGCAACCTCCTCGCAGCGAGAGATAGCAGATACCCCTCGCCGGCACGGCCGGCGGGGGGTATCCTGTCTTTCATGGCCTTTTCGAAACTGTTCGTCTGCGACGGGTGCGGGCGCGACGAAGTGCTGATACATGCGCAGGAGTGGGCGCCGGGGCCGGGCGGCGCGATGGAGCCCTATCCCGGCTACGGACCGGTCGGCGGACTGCTAAACCGGCTCTGGTGCCCCGCGTGCCGTACCGTGCGCCCCTTCGCCTTCGTCACGCTGGAGCCCCCGGGGGAGCACGCCGTGATCGCCTACGCGGAAGCGCAGCGACTCGGGAAGACGGGCGAGGAGAGCGGGCCGTGCCCTGTTTGCGGCACGGTGTTGACCTGGGGACTCGACGGCGAGCCGTGCCCCGCCGGGTGCGGAGGCGTACTGCGATTTACGGGGGAGTGGGAGGACGCGGTGTGAAGCGCCAAAAAGGGCGGGCCGTGAGGCCCGCCCTTGTTTTGTTTCTGGTTCGGTGATCTTCTATCTTCAGTTGTCCGTATTTGGTTTTGCTCGCTATGGGGTTGTCGTTATGCGGTTGTACGGTTTCTATTTGCCAGGTTGGGTTCGCTATTCAGTTTTCGCACGATATTCAGTTAACTCGGCAATGCGTTTTAAACGCGCTGCACTCGAACCTTCACTGCATAAGACGCTTGAGACTACCACTTAGTTCCTACCCGGCCGCGGACTTTTTTTAACATTTTTTCCGGGATGCCACCCCGCGTTGTGACGTAGAATAAGGCAGAGTGGACGACACCCGACAATCTGACCGGCCCGACCTATCAGTGGTGATACCGGCCTACAACGAGGAGGCGCGGCTGCCGCGTACGCTGGCGGCCACGGTGGACTTCCTGAGCCACGACCGCCCCGGCCATACCTTCGAGGTCCTGGTGGTGGACGACGGCTCAACCGACGCGACCGCGGCCTCCGTGGAGGCGTGGGCGGCGGCGCGCGGGCTGTCGTCCGTGGTGCGCGCCCTGCGCTATGAACCCAACCGCGGGAAGGGACACGCGGTGCGCTACGGCATCCTGCGCGCCGCTGGGGAGCGCATCCTGTTCATGGACGCCGACCTGGCCACCCCGATCGAGGAGCTGGGAAAGCTGGAGGCGGCGCTGAAGCCCGAGGCGGGCGTCGAGTACGTCATCGGCTCCCGCCCGCTCAAGGAGTCACAACTCCTGGTCCGTCAACCGTGGTACCGCGAGATGCTGGGGCGCTCGTTCAACGTCGTCGTGCAGCGCCTGGCGACGCCTGGCATTCACGATACGCAGTGCGGCTTCAAGCTCCTGACGCGCGAGGCGGCGCAGGCGATCTACTCCCGGTGCGTGCTGGACGGCTTCTCCTTCGACGTGGAGGCGATCTTCCTCGCCCGGCGTCTGGGCTACACGGTCGCGGAGGTCCCGGTGCGCTGGGCGCACCAGGAGGGCACCGCGGCGTTCCCGTCCAAAATCGCCTACCTGAAGGCGGGCCTGCGCATGCTGAACGACGTCCGCCGCATCCGCTGGATACATCGCGGCCTGCGCCCCGATCCCGACCCTGCCGCCCGTTCCGCCGCGTCCGCCGCGGCGAGCGCTGCGGCCACCCCCCAGACTCGCGCGTGAACGACTCCCAGAACGGCTTTCTCAGGCTCGCCGCGCGGCTCGGCCCGCCGGCGCTCGCGGGGCTGACCGCTTCGGCCACCGCCGGATACACACTCCTGGTCGAACCCTACCGCCTGGAGGTGACGCGTCCGCGCCTGGTCGCTCCACGTCTACCCGAAGCACTGGAGGGGCTGCGCGTCCTGCTGCTCGCCGACCCGCACATCGCTCGCTGGGGACGCCGCGAAGACCTGCTGATGCAGCATCTCGGCGCGCTTCCCGAAGCGCCGGACCTGATTATCTGGGGCGGGGACTACATCTACCAGCGGGATGGCATGGACGATGCCCTGCGTCTGGCAGAGCGGGTGCGCGCCCTCTTTCCCACGGTTCCGGCCTTCGGGGTACTGGGGAACGCCGAACACAAGCTGAACCGCACGCGCCGCGCCCGCTTCGCCGCGAACCTGGAGGGGAAGGCAGGCATCGTCCTGCTGAATAACCGGCAGGCCCCCCTGACCCTGCGCGACGAGACGATCACGATTGCCGGGGTGGACGATCCCTACTACGGGCACGACGATTTGGCGGAGGCGCTCGCGCCCGTTCCGCCCTGCCGCCGGTTTACGCTGCTGCTGGCGCACTCGCCGCAGATCGTGGCGCGGGCCGCCCGCGCCGGGGTGGACGTGATGCTCTCGGGGCACACCCACGGCGGCCAGATTCGCCTCCCGCTCGTCGGCGCCCTGAAGACGCAGAACCCCCTGGGGCGCCGGATGGACCAGGGCGCCTTCGACCGCGCCCGGCTGACCGGCGTTCTGGGCCGCGACCCCGGCGGCGACCTGACGCTCTATATCACGCGCGGGATCGGCAGCGCGCCCATCTGGCGCTTCCGCGGCGTCAACCCGCGCCTTCTGTGCCGGCCGGAGATCACGCTGCTGACGCTGCACCGTAACCCTTGACGCCCGCCCCCGGGGCGTGTTACACTCACGGCATCATGCGTTACGGCGCGACAAACGGTCTGGGGCAGTGGTGGTGGCGCGAGGAAATCCTTCCCCGTCGCCGCCGTAGCCATTGCTCGTAACCGTCCCGCGAACCGACAGAACGCAGACCAGTGAGCAGGAGGGGCAGGCCCGACGGGCCTGCCCCTCCGCGCGTTTGGGCGCGGGCGGCCGCGGGCCCGGCCGGAAGGCTCCGCGTGCTATATAATCCAGGATGGTAAGGAGGCCCGCCGTGGCCGAGTCAGACCCGCCGTTTTTCACCGTCACCCCCTCGCGGGAAGAGTTCCGCAGACTTGCCGACCGGGGCAACCTCATCCCCGTGTACCGCGATATCCTCGCCGACATGGAGACGCCGGTTTCGGCATTCCGCCGCCTCGCACACCGACCGAACGCCTTTCTCCTGGAGTCGGTCGAGGGCGGCGAGCGCATGGCCCGCTACTCGTTCCTGGGCTCGGACCCGTACCGGACGCTCCGCGCGAAGGGGCGCACGGTGCGCATCACCGAAGGCGGCGAAACGCGCACCATAGAGTTGGAGCCGGGCCGCGACCCGCTGCACGTGCTGGAGGAGCTGATGGCCGATGTGCGCTACGTCGCGCTACCGGGCCTTCCGCGGTTCGTCGGCGGCGCGGTCGGCTACATCGGCTACGACTGGGTGCGCTTTCTGGAGCCGGTGGGGGAGTCCACGACGGACGATCTGGGGGTGGACGATGTCCACCTGCTGTTCACCGACACGCTCTGCATCTTCGACCATGTGCGCCATCGCCTGAAGGTGCTCGCCAACGCCCACATCGCCCCCGGCGCCGACCCGGACGCCGCCTACGACGCCGCCGTGGCCAAGGTGAATGCACTGGTAGAGGTGCTGCAAGCGCCGAAGGGCGGCTCTACTGCGGCGCCGCCGCTGGGGGAGGGGGCCGGCTCCGCGGTGGCGCCCTTCACCTCCAACATGACGCGGGAGCAGTACCGGGCGATGGTGCTGGCGACGAAGGAGTACATTGCGGCGGGGGACATCATTCAGGCGGTGATGTCGCAGCGGTTCTCGCGGCCCCTGAATGCCGACACGTTCGACGTCTACCGCGCCCTGCGCTCCCTGAATCCGTCTCCCTACATGTTCTACCTGGCGCTGGAGGACGGTGTGACACTCGCGGGGGCGTCGCCCGAGATCCTGGTAACGCACCAGGACGGCAGGGTGACGGTCCGTCCTATCGCGGGCACCCGGAAGCGCGGCGAAACGCCCGAAGAGGACGCTGACCTGGAGCGGGAACTGCTGGCGGACGAAAAGGAGCGCGCCGAGCACATCATGCTGGTGGACCTCGGGCGTAACGACATCGGGCGGGTGTGCGAATACGGGTCCGTGAAGGTGGACGAACTGATGACCGTCGAGCGCTACAGCCACGTCATGCACATCGTTAGCAACGTCACCGGGCGGCTGTCCGCGGAGAAGACTCCGTTCGACCTGCTGCGGGCGACCTTCCCGGCGGGCACCCTCTCCGGCGCCCCGAAGGTGCGCGCCATGCAGATCATCGAGGAGCTGGAGCCCACCCGGCGCGGGCCATACGGCGGCGCCATCGGCTACTTCTCCTTCGACGGCAACTTCGACGCCTGCATCACCATCCGCACGCTTCTGGTGAAGGACGGCACGGCCTACGTCCAGGCGGGCGGCGGCATCGTCGCCGACTCCGACCCGGACGCCGAATTCACCGAGACCGTCAACAAGTCCGGCGCAGTCCGCCGTGCTATCGAGATGGCGGAGGCCGGCCTTTCGTGAGACGCATCGCCCCGGAGCCGAAGGACGACACGCCGGTCAGCGCGGAGCAACTGGTCCGGCTGGCGCACTTCATCACGGGGCGCCTGTTTCTGGAGTGCCCCGGCTGTGGCACATTCCAGCGGCTCAAGGTAGGGGCGCGGCAGCTTCGCATCGGGTCCAGCCCCGACCTTTCGGCTCTGGACCCGAACCAGATCAGCCGGCCACGCCTGGTGTTCGCCTGCGCCAAGTGCCAGCGCGTCCTGGGCTATGTCCAGGGCGACGAATGGGATGCGGTGGGCCCGGGGGCAGACGGCGGCGACGCCCCCACCCGCTGGGACCGACTGGAACTGTACGACGACGAGGAGAAGCCAGAAACGTGAGCAGTACCTCCCTGGACTCGGCAAAGGACGAGGCGCGCGGGCACCTGAGCGACGACCTCTTCGACCGCGTTCTGTCGCGGCTCCCGGCCAGCGCGAAGAGCGAGATCATCTTCGGTCCGCCCGTGGAGCGCCGCGACGTCACCGTCATCCCCGTGGCGCGCATCCGCTACGGCTTCGGCTTCGGGCGCGGCGGCGGCTCCGGGCCGAAGGGACTGGGCGGTGGAGGCGAGGGCGGCGGGGGAGGAGGCGGCGTTCTGGGCGACCCCGTCGGCTTCATCGAGGTGCGCGGCGGGAAGGCTCGGTTCAAGCCCATCGCCACCGGCTTCCGCCTGCCGGGCATCCTGGTTACCCTCGCCACGGTCGTCGCCTGCCTGACGCTGCTCTCTGCTTCCCGCCGCGATACGTGAGAAAGTGACATGATACTCGTCATCGATAACTACGATTCGTTCACCTATAACATCGTCCAGTACCTCGGGCAGATGGGCTGCGACCTCAAAGTCGTGCGCAACGATGCCATCACCATCGACGAGATCGAAGCGCTCGCGCCGGAGAAGATCGTGGTCTCCCCCGGCCCGTGCGCGCCGGAGCAGGCGGGCGTCTCCGTGGAGACCATCCGCCGGTTCGCAGGCCGCATCTCCATCCTCGGGGTCTGCCTCGGGCACCAGAGCATCGGGCACGCGTTCGGCGGCAACATCGTCCGCGCCGGCCGGCTCATGCACGGCAAGACCAGCCCCGTGCGCCACGACGGGCGCGGCGTCTTCGCGGGCATCCCGAGCCCGTTCGAGGCGATCCGCTACCACTCACTCCTGATTGACCGGGACACCCTGCCTGACTGCCTGGAGATTACCGCCGAGACCGCCGAGGGCGAGATCATGGGGGTCCGCCACAAGACTCTCCCGGTCGAAGGCGTCCAGTTCCATCCGGAGTCGGTCCTCACGGAGAACGGCATGCAACTCCTTGAGAACTTTGTGAGGGAGGGGGGGCGTCCCTCCACCCGGGAGGCAGCGTAGATGCAGCCGACCCTCCAGCGCCTCCTGAGCGGGGCGCACCTGAGCGCGGATGAGGCGGCGCTCGCCATGACCGCCGTGATGGACGGCGCGGCAACGCCCGCCCAGATCGCCGGGCTGCTCACGGCGCTGCGGATGAAGGGCGAAACGGTGGACGAGATCACCGGTTTCGCCCGCGTCATGCGGGAAAAGGCTGTGCGCGTGACCACAAAGCGCACGCCACTGGTAGACACCTGCGGGACCGGCGGGGACGCCCTCAAGACCTTCAACATCTCCACCACGGCGGCGTTTGTGGTCGCCGGGGCCGGAGTGGGAGTCGCCAAGCACGGCAACCGCTCCGTCACCAGCAAGTGCGGTTCCGCGGATGTCCTGGAGGCCCTGGGGGTCCGCCTGGACCTGTCGCCGGAGGCCGTGGGCCGGTGCATCGACGCGGTGGGCATCGGATTCCTGTTCGCCCGCAGCCACCACCCGGCCATGAAGCACGCCGCCCCGGTGCGGGCGGAGTTGGGCTTCCGCACGGTGTTCAACGCTCTCGGTCCCCTGACCAACCCGGCGGGCGCCACACGCCAGCTTATCGGGGTTTATGACGCCGCGCTGTGTGAGCCGCTCGCGCGCGCCCTGGGCAACCTCGGGGCGGAGCACGTGCTGGTGGTCCACGGCGGGCCGGGCCTGGACGAAGTGGCAACGTTCGGCGAAACCACGGTCGCCGAGTTCCGGGGAGGAGAGGTGCGGGCCTATGCCCTCACAGCGCGCGACCTGGGATTGGAAGAGGCGGACCCGGCCTCTCTCGCGCCGGGGGAGGACACCGCGGCGAGTGCGGACCTGCTGCGGACGGTGCTGGATGGGGCACAGGGGCCGCGGCGCGACATCGTGCTGGCCAACGCCGGGGCGGCGCTCTACGTCGCGGGCGTGGCGGAAACGCTGCGGGAAGGGATGGCACAGGCCGCCCGTGCGATTGACAGCGGCGAAGCGCGGAAGCGCCTGGACGCCCTGATCGCCTGCACGCGGGACGAGGCCGAACAACAGCAGCAGCAGGGGCAGGCATCATGAGTATGGATACCAACACAACTGCGGCGGGCACGATCCTGGACCGCATCCTGGAGACCAAGCGCGCCGAGGTAGCGGCGCTGAAGGGAACGCGCGGTGGCACCGTGCGAGAGATGATGGCCCGGTGCGCCGACCTCCCGCCGACGCGCGGCTTCGCCCAGGCGCTGGAAGCGGGAAGCCCCCCTCCCCCGGCTTCGCCGCCCCCTCCCCCCAGCGGCGCAGCCGCGACTGAGCCGCCCTGCGGGCGTGGGGGGAGGGGTGGTCCGAGGAACGAGGACCGGGGAGGGAGGCCTTCGACCACGGGCGGGGGGCCTGACCCGGGGACGGGGGCCGCCCCCCCCGCCCTGATCGCCGAGGTAAAGAAGGCATCCCCGAGCAAGGGCGTCATCCGCGAGGACTTCGACCCGGTCGCCATTGCACGGGCGTACGAAGCGGGCGGCGCCGCGTGCCTGTCCGTGCTGACCGACGCCACCTACTTCCAGGGGAGCCTGGAGTACCTGGGAACGATCCGGGAGGCGGTAGCGCTGCCCCTGCTGCGCAAGGACTTCCTGATCGACCCGGCGCAGGTCTACGAAGCGCGCCTCGCGGGAGCGGACGCCATCCTGCTCATCGTCTCCGCCATTCCCTCGCCCGCGCGACTGGCAGAGATGCGCCACGTGGCGGAGTCGCTGGGGATGGACGCCCTCGTGGAGGTCCACGACGCCCGGGAGATGGCGCTGGCGGCGGAGAGCGGCGCCACGCTGATCGGGGTGAACAACCGCGACCTGAAGACCTTCGCGGTGCGCCTGGAGACCACGGCGGAACTGGCAGCGCTCGCCCCCGCGGGGACGTTGCTGGTGGCGGAGTCCGGCATCTTCACACCGGGAGACGTGGCGACGGTGGCTGTCGCCGGGGCGCGAGCCATTCTGGTGGGCGAATCGCTCATGCGCGCGGCGGACATCGAGGCAGCGACCCGCGCCCTGCTGGGGCGGTAGCAGGGCGCGGGCCGTGCGCTCATGGTAGGGCCGTAGTCAGGCGCGGGGACGTCGGCGTCGGCGGGCGAGGGCCAGGACAGTCAATCCGTACACCCCCGCAAGCGTCAGCGTCCCCGGCTCCGGGACCGCCGTGGCGTTCAGGCGAATGCCGGAGGCCGTCGGCCCGCCGAGCGCCTCGATGGTCGCCGCGGAGAGTGCATAGTCGGCGAACAGCAGGCTGGAGAGGTACAGGTCATTGGTGTAGTTGCCGGACCCATCACCCTCCCCAAACAGGAGCAGGTCCGCTCCGGCGTGCGCCGACCCAAACACGGAGAAGCGCCCATCCAGTGAGTCGGCGGCGCTGCTGAACACCTCAACCCCGTTCACAAAGTACTGCGCCGTATTGGCGCTGGCATTGTGGACAAACGCAAGGCGGTACCACGTGTTCGCGACGATGGTGTTTGCAGGGCTGTAGCCCAACTGCCCGATTCCCAGGCTGCCGTCCGGAGCGATGTACCAGTCCGCGTCGTTGCCATGCACGTCGTTCGTGTTGAAAAGCGCCGTCCAGTTAACGCTCGGCAGGCAGATGTCGAACATCAGTGAGTAGTTATTGACGAAGCCCGGCGAACCGGGGCCGTTCGCCGTTACGCCACTCAGGAAGTCCAGAGCCAGGCCGCCGTTGCCCGCGCCCGGGAGCGTCGGCTGGAAGTAGTAGTTCGCCGGGCCGTCCGGCAGGTCCGGCACGCCCGGGGTGGTGCCCGTGTTGCCGAACTGCGCCACCCCCTGCGTCGCCGCGTCGTAGAAACTGAGGGAGACCGTCCCCCCGATCTGCTGCGCAGGGTCCAGATTACCGCCGTTGAAGTCCCAGGTGAAGATCGTCTCGTCCTGCGCGTGCGCAGTCCCGCCCCCCAGCGTCAGAGCGACTGCCGCGAGCGCCGCCACCGTGAGCGCCGCCCGGCGAAGTCCCGACCGTCGTTGGTCCATGGTCCGTCCTCCTTCACTGCGTTCACGACCTGTACGGCAAAGTTTACAGGTGTACTCCTATGAGTTCGCGGACAGCCCCTCCTTTTCATTCTGCCCTGGCAAGAAATCTGTGT
>CALEKU010000241.1 GCA_937902745.1 uncultured Armatimonadota bacterium | reverse complement strand
GTCAGGCGGCGAGGTCGAAGCGGTCCAGGTTCATCACCTTGGTCCAGGCGGCCACGAAGTCGCGGACGAACTTTTCCCCGGCGTCGTCACTGGCGTACACCTCCGCCAGCGCCCGCAGCTCCGAGTTCGAGCCGAAGATCAGGTCCACCCGCGTGGCCGTCCACTTCACCGCGCCGGTCGCCTGGTCCCGAATCTCGAACAGATCCCCTGCCTCCGAGGTCGCCTTCCAGACCGTGCCCGGTTCGAGCAGGTTCACGAAGAAGTCGTTCGTGAGCGTGCCCGGCCGGTCGGTGAAGACCCCGTGGCGCGACCGGTCCGCGTTGGTGTCCAGAACGCGCAGGCCACCCACCAGCACGGTCATCTCCGGCGCGGTCAGCGTCAGAAGCTGCGCCCGGTCCACCAGGCGGTCCTCCGGCGAAACCACGCTCGCAATGCGGTGGTTGCGGAACCCGTCGCCCCGCGGCTCCAGCACGGCGAACGACTCGACGTCGGTCTGCTCTGCGGTGGCGTCCGTGCGGCCCGGCGTGAACGGCACGGTCACCGACACCCCGGCGTTCTTCGCCGCCTGCTCGACCCCGGCGCAGCCGCCGAGAACGATCAGGTCCGCCAGCGACACCTGCTTGCCGCCCGGCGCGTCCCGGTTGAACGCCGCCTGGATGCCCTCCAGCGTGCTGAGGACACGGGCAAGCTGCTCCGGGTTGTTCACCTCCCAGTCCTTCTGCGGCGCCAGGCGGATGCGGGCGCCGTTGGCGCCGCCGCGCTTGTCGGAGCCGCGGAAGGTGGACGCCGACGCCCAGGCGGTGGAGACCAGCTCCGATACCGTCAGGCCCGACGCGAGGATCGTCGTCTTCAGGGCGGCGATGTCCGCCTCGTCGATCAGCGGGTGCGTCACCGGCGGCACCGGGTCCTGCCAGATCAGCTCCTCGGCGGGAACGTCCGGTCCCAGGTAGCGCGAGCGCGGCCCCATGTCGCGGTGCGTCAGCTTGAACCACGCGCGGGAGAAGGCGTCCGCGAACTGGTCCGGGTTCTCCAGGAAGCGGCGCGAGATCTTCTCGTACTCCGGGTCCACGCGCAGGGCGAGGTCGGTGGTGAGCATGCGCGGCTCGTGGCGCCGCCCGGGAACGTGCGCGTCGGGCACCGTGCCCTCGCCCGCGCCGTTCGCCGGCTTCCACTGAAACGCCCCGGCGGGGCTGCGGGTCAGTTCCCACTCGAAGGCGAACAGGTTCTCGAAGAAGTTGTTGTCCCAGCGCGTGGGCGTGGTGGTCCAGGTCACCTCCAGACCGCTGGTGATCGTGTCGGCGCCCTTGCCGGTGCCGAACGAGTTCTTCCAGCCGAGCCCCTGCTCCTCGATGCCCGCCGCGGCAGGCTCACGGGAAACGTGCGGCACCGGGTCGGCGGCGCCGTGGGTCTTGCCGAACGTGTGCCCGCCGGCGATCAGGGCGACGGTCTCCTCGTCGTTCATCGCCATGCGGCCGAACGTTTCGCGGATGTCGCGGGCCGCGGCGAGCGGGTCCGGGTTGCCCAGCGGTCCCTCCGGGTTGACGTAGATCAGGCCCATCTGCACGGCGGCCAGGGGGTTCTCCAGTTCGCGGTCGCCGGTGTAGCGCTTGTCGCCCAGCCACTCGGTCTCCGCGCCCCAGTAGATGTCCTCCTCGGGCTCCCAGACATCCACGCGCCCGCCGGCGAACCCGAAGGGCTTCAGGCCCATCGACTCGATAGCGCAGTTGCCGGCCAGAATCATCAGGTCCGCCCAGGAGATCTTGCGGCCGTACTTCTTCTTGATCGGCCAGAGCAGGCGGCGCGCCTTGTCGAGGTTAGCGTTGTCGGGCCAGCTATCGAGCGGCGAGAAGCGCTGCGTGCCGGAGCCCGCGCCGCCGCGGCCGTCCGAGATGCGGTAGGTGCCGGCACTGTGCCAGGCCATGCGGATAAAGAGCGGCCCGTAGTGGCCGAAGTCGGCGGGCCACCACTCCTGGGAGTCGGTCATCAGGGCGTACAGGTCCTGCTTGACCTCGTCCAGGTTCAGGCTCTGGAACTCCCGGGCGTAGTCGAAGTCGGGGTCCATCGGGTCGGACAGGCGGGAGTGCTGGCGCAGGATGTTCAGGCGCAGCCGGTTGGGCCACCAGTCCTGGTTGCGCGTGCCGCCGCCCGCGGCCTGCCGGACCTCGCCGGTGTGGAACGGGCACCGGGCCTCCGCACCGCCGCCCGTGCTGGTGCTGCCGCTGCTGCTACTGTCGATCTCGGGGTGGCTTCGGTCGTTCGCGTGGCTGTCGTCGTTCATGTCGCCGAGAACGGTGGACTCGTCCACCAGCTCGCGGTCCTGCGTCTTCGGATGGAGGTTGCGCTCGGCGTTGTCCGTCGTGGCGTCCGTGGCGATGTCCTTACGGGGCTGTTCTTCCATTGACCTCTTGCCTTTCGAGTGAGAGAGTGCGCACGCGGGAGCGGAGCGTCCCGTTCCCGCGGCGGCCGGAGGGCATTCCCCGGTCTTCAGGGGTTCGTTGGCCGCGGCTGGCACGCGGGGCACAGGCCCCAGAACGTGACCTCGGCCTCGTCGATGTCGAATCCGTGCGCTTCGCTCGGCTCCAAGCACGGGCGGCGTCCCACGACGCAGTCCACGTCCTCGACCCGGCCGCACTGGCGGCACACCAGATGGTGGTGGTTGTCGCCGACCCGCGCCTCATAGAGCGCGGGGGCGTTGGCGGGCTCGATGCGCCGCACCAGTCCGGCCTCCAGCAGAGCGTGGAGGTTGTCATACACGGCCTGCCGGGACAGGCTTCCGAGCCGCTCCCGGGCCGCGACGGTCAGGGCGTCGGCATTGCAGTGGCCGCCGTGGTGGACCGCCTCCAGCACCGCCAGCCGGGGCGCGGTCACCCGCATCCCCGCCGCCCTCAGCTTCGCTTTCAGAATCTCTGCGTCTACCCGCATGCCCTCCATGATGCCCTATTTCCTGGACTTTGTCAAGAAAACAACCAAGTCAAAAAAACGAACCCGCCGCCCCGGGACTTCTCGGGTCCAGGGGCAGCGGGGATAGAGGGAGCGAAGCAACCTGCCGGTTGCCCTCTATGGCTCAGGCAATTGGGGCTTGCTAGCCATTATGCAGAAGGTGTCTTTTATTTTCGCCATGCTCTTAGTTATCGGAATCGAGTATCTTTCCCAAGGGGAAGACTTTAATACCCCCTAGAATCAATACACTTTCGGATACGCCTACGCCGCTGACTCCCGGGCTCCAGCACTTTCAGGATCATGTTTTTCCACAAGCGAAAACCGGCGCCGCCTCTGGGCGATTATGTCGAATACCTCTGGTATCTGGCCGACACGCCCGCTCACGCGCAGGAGCGGATCGTCCCGACCGGGACGTTCGAGCTGGTCATCAACCTCGCCGAGGATGGGTTTAGCATCGGCGAGCAGCCGTCCGGGCCGGCGGGCGCCACCCGCCGGCCCCGCGGGGCCGTGGTCTCCGGCCCGTTCCGCCGGTTCCTCCTCGTGGATACGCGCGACCACGCCTCAATCGTGGGCGTCCACTTCCGGCCGGGGCGCGTTTTGCCCTTCCTGGGCTGCCGCGCCGACGAGATCGGCGCCGGCCATGTTGAACTGGAGGATCTGTGGGGCGCGGCGGACGCCCGCCGGCTGCGCGAGCGGCTGTGCGCCGCCGCCACGACGGACCAGCGGCTGCGTGTTCTGGAAGACGCCCTCACCGCGCGCCTCGCCTGCCGCACGGCCGAGCTTCTTTCCCTGCGTCGCGATATCCACTACGCGGTGCAGGCGCTCCAGTGCGGCACCGCGCCGATCAGCCAGATCGCCGCCGACCTCGGACTCAGCCACCGGCGCTTCATCGAGGTGTTCACGGCGCAGGTGGGGACGACGCCGAAGTTCTACGGCCGTCTCCAGAGGTTCCACCGGGCCCTGCGGGTCGCCACCGACGCCGCCGGCGCCGGCGCCGGTCGAGGGCCGAACTGGGGAGCGCTTGCGCTCGAATGCGGCTACTTCGACCAGTCCCATCTGGTCCGCGACTTCCGGGAGTTCGCGGGACTCACCCCGGAGCGCCTGGTCCGGCACGCACGCGCCGCCCCCGTCAAAGACGGTCATGTGGCCGTCGCACCGTAGGGATGAAAGCGTGCAGGGGGTCAAAAACGTCCAAGACGCGGCGGCCTCACCCGGGATATAGTCGCGGTCAGGCACGGCGAAATGCCGGCGAAAGGAGACTGGACGATGAGACTCGCAAAATCCTTCCGGTGGCCGCTCCTGTGCGCGCTCTGCTGCGCGGCGCTGGGAGCGCACACGACGGTCCAGGCGACGGCGCAGGGCAGCGGCGGCGGCGGCGGTGGTGGCGGCGCGGTCGGTCAGGTGGTCCGGCCGGGCCTTGACGCGGCGGTCGTCCGCTACCAGGTGGCGGATGTCAACCGGTCGGTCGCCTTCTACACCCGCACCCTCGGTCCCGAGTTGGGCTTCACCCTGCAGCACCAGACCGGACCGTTCGCGAGCGTGGTGCGCGGGAAGCTGGTGCTGATCCTGAGCGGCCCGGGCACGTCCGGCGCACGCCCGATGCCGGACGGCCGGAAGCAGGCGCCGGGCGGGTGGAACCGGATCGTGCTGTATGTGGACAACCTGGAAGGGCACGCCGGGCGGCTCAAGAAGGCCGGGGTCCCCTTCCGCAACGGCGTGGAGCACGGCCCCGGAGGCTCGCAGGTCCTGATCGACGATCCCGACGGGAACCCCATCGAGTTGCACGAGGCACCCAAGTTATAAAGACGCGGCAGTCTACGGGGTCGCCCAGGCGGGCGGGTCGGCGAGGCGGTAGAGCATCTCACCGGCGCGGGGGACCATCAGGATGCCCTCGTCCTCCCGGCCCGCGAACGCCGCCGGGTCGATAGTTGCGGGGTCGCGGTAGCCCAGATTCACCGCGCGGCACTCCGCCTCGGGGATGCCGGTCGCCAGCGTCACCGCGATGCGCGGCTTCTCCACGCCGTCCTCGAACGTCCCCACGCCCCGAACGTGCGTCGAGTGCGCCAGCACGCCCCACGGCTCGTTTTTGAACCGGTCCCACTGCTTCAGGAAGTAGTCGCGCGTGTGGTAGCCGATGCGCCGGATCGCGGCGTCGTGGGTCACCGCGAAGCCGCGGATGTGCGGGGCGTAGATGATGAGCTCGCCGCCGTCCGCCACCACCGGCTCCAGCTTGTACATGCACTT
>CALEKU010000240.1 GCA_937902745.1 uncultured Armatimonadota bacterium | reverse complement strand
CTATTGACGCTGGCTGGCGGCGGGTGCGGCTCCTCCGGGGGCAGCGGTGGACCGACACCGACGCCTTCGCCCTCGCCCACGCAGGGGCCGGCGCCGGAGGGGCGGGAGACGGTCACGGTGGAGGTCCCGGCGGGGATGGACGCGCCGCCCTTCAACGTGCCGCGCCAGTTGACGGTGCCCGCCGGGTTCGGCATCCAGGTCTTTGCCCGCGTGCCGCAGGTGCGCTTCCTGGCCGCGGCGCCGAACGGCGACCTGCTGGCCGCAGAAACGTTCCGGGATCGGGTGACGCTGCTACGACCGGACCCCGCGGGTGGGGCGCCCGCTAGCTTCACCTTTGCCGACGGCATGCACGCGGCGCACGACATCGTGTTCCATACCCTCGGCGGCACGACCTACGTGTATATCGCCGAGTCCAGCAAGGTCAACCGGTTCGTTTACACGCCGGGCGCGACCTCCGGGGCGGGGCGGCAGACGGTGGTAAGCGGCCTGCCGAACGCCAGCAGCCCGGAGTTGCAGGGCGCGCACGGGCACCAGCTCAAGAACATCGCGCTGGACCGGAACCACAAACTCTACGTCAGCAGCGCCTCGGCCACGAACGCCGACCCGGCCGACGTTCTGGCCGACCCGCCGCGCGCAGCCATCCTCCAGTACAACGCGGACGGCAGTGGGATGCGCGTCTTCGCTCGGGGCCTTCGCAACGCCGAGGGGCTGGCGTTCCTGCCCGGCACCGAGGACCTCTGGGTGAGCGTCAACCAGCGGGACAACATCCCGTATCCCTACGACGACGGCACCGGGCGCTACGGCCAGATCGTACCCGAGTACGTAGACAATCACCCGCCGGAGGGCTTTACCCTCGTCCGTGACGGCGGCAACTACGGCTGGCCCTATGCCAACCCGACGCCGGACGGCCCGACCGGGATGGACGATATGCCGTTCGAGGCGGACGCCGAGAACAACCCCGGCGGGACGGTAGCGGACCCGGCGAGCTTCGACCGGATCACAAAAGGGATTCAGGCCCATTCGGCGCCCCTGGGACTGCTGTTCCTGCAGGACACGGCGTTCGACCTGCGCTACCGGAACGGGGCGGTTATCGCGCTCCACGGCTCGTGGAACCGCACCCGGCGCGTCGGCTACAAGTTTGTGTACTTCCCCTGGAACGACGGCCTGAACCGGCCGGGGGCGGAACAGGACTTCGTCACCGGTTGGCTAGACGAGGGGAGCCAGACCTTCTGGGGACGCCCCGTGGACATGGCCGTCGCCCCCAACGGCGACATGTACCTCTCCGACGACCACAGCGGCACCATCTACCGCCTGTACCGGAAACCCGGGACATAAAAAAAAAAGCCCCGCCGGAATCCCGGCGGGGCTTGTTTCTGCGTGACAGGGGCGCTTAGATAACGCCCTTGGGCTTCTGCGCGGTGCCCTGGCCGCGGGTGGCGGCGCGGATGGGCTTGACATCCGCGACGTTCTCCGGGGCCTGGTCCAGGAGCATGAGCCAGTCTTCCACCTGATCGCTCTTCGGGAAGATCTCGTTCTCCTTGTACTCCATCGTCACGGCGCGCTGCAGGTCTTCCTGGGTTACGCCTGTGTTCTCGAAGTCCCGCTTCTCGATGGCGCGCTTGATCGCGAAGTCCTTCGCGCGCTCCACCAGCGACGACAGGAGCGCCCCGCTCACGAGGTCCTTCCAGTACAGACGCTCCGAGCCACCGTTGCGGTGGAACACGTCCAGGAACTCCGTGTCGGCGTCCTTGCGCCACAGGTAGCTGATCGTTGCATCTACCAGGGCGCTTGCAGTCGCCTTGCGGTCCCCGTCGTGCTTCGCCATCTCCGTCGGGTCGAGCGGCAGGTCCTCGTTCAGGTAGATCGACAGGATCTCCCGCGCGGCCTTCCGGTCCGGGCGCTTCACCCGCACGCGGCGGTCAATGCGCTCGGGGCGCAGAATCGCCGGGTCGATGTAGTCCGGCCGGTTGGACGTCAGCATCACCACCACGTTCTCGCTGGAGACCAGACCGTCCATCTCCGCGCAGAACTGCGGCACCACCGTGTTCGAGATGTTCGTGAACCGCCCGCTGCTGCGGGTGCGCAGGATCGACTCGGCCTCATCGATGAAGATGAAGACCAGGTAGCCCTCCTTCGCCTTCTCGCGCGCGGTCTGGAAGATCTCGCGCACCTGCCGCTCGCTTTCGCCGAGCCACATGTTCAGGATCTTCGGTCCGTTGATGTACATGAAGTACTCCTGGACCTGCTTTCCCGTGCGCTCGTTGTACTCGCGGGTCAGGTTGTAGGCCGTCGCCTTGCCGATCAGGGTCTTGCCGCACCCCGGGGGGCCGTAGAGCAGGATGCCCTTGAGCGGTCGCTTGCCGAACTTCTCGTACAACTCCGGGTAGAGCAGCGGAAGCTCAATCGCATCGCGGATGACGCCGATAGCGTCCTCCTGTCCGCCGACCTTGTCCCACGGAATCTCGGGGACGGTCTCCAGAAAGTAGTCCCGGTTCTCCTTGGCGGCGAAGTGCTCCAGGGCGAACTTGAACGACGGGTCCATGCGGACCTCGTCGCCGGTCTTCAGGACGACGTTCTCCAGCTTGGCCGCCCGCGCGACCACCCGGCTGCTCATTCCCTGAGCGTCCATGCTGACGCGCAGGCGGCCGTCCTCGATCACCTCCGCGATCTTGACGATGGGACCGGACGGGTGGGGGCCCATGCCCTTCACCACGGCGTACGCCTCATTGACCCGTACGCGATCACCCGCCGACAGAGTCTCCGGGCCGCGCTCCATCTTCGGGTCGACATTGGAGATAAACTCCTGGTCGCCCATGGCGATCTGCACCGTGTCCTCGCCCTCGACCTCGCCGATGAAGGTCGCGATGCGGTTGGCTGGCGCCGTCAGCTTGTTATAGGCCTCGTCGTACTCGGCGATGACCTTCTGGGCCTCCTGCATCTGGCGCTCGTCCACCTCAAGCTGGTGTCGGAGCAGAAGCAGGTACTGATATTTCTGGTCGGACGGCGACGTCATGGACATCAGTTCGTCCACGACGGACATCGCCCGGATGCTGGTCTCGTAGTTGGGGCGACCCTCATCCTCCAGCGAGCGCGGGGTCTCCTCGTTTATGCGCCCACGGTTCGAGCGGTTCAAATCCCGTTCGTTCGAGTTGTCTCGGTTTCGTGCCATGCGCTCTCGTTTCTCAGGGTCATCGGGCCAAATTAACGCCTCGGCCCGCTGGCGCTACAGTCTTGCTACGCCGGCAATGAGGGACAGGTTCCCGGCGTGTGGTAGCGGTATTATACCTCCGGGCGGGTACCTCCGAACCGCCCATTCGGTCAGGCCACTCATGGAAACCTCTCCAGAAAGCAGGGAAGCAGTCGCCGCCCTGGGTGCCGCGGCCGCCCTCTGGCGCCGCCGCCTGGACTCTGGCTGGCTCCCTCCCGAAGGTTCCTCTTACCCCTGGGCGCAGGTGCGCCTGTCCCTCGCCGCGCTCCTGCCCGGAATGGCGAACGCGGGGGCGTGGTGGGAGTTCGGAAGAGCCCTCACCCCCGGAGGGTACCCGGAGGTGAGGGCTCCTCTCTTCTCCGTCACCCTGGTCCTCGCCGGGAACACGCCGCTGATGGCGTGGTCGCCGCTCTGCGCGGCGCTGCTGGCGGGCGCCGCGCGTGTGCGTGTGAAGATGAGCCGCGATGAAACGCTCTGGCCCCGCCTCTTCGTGGAGGCGCTGGCCGAAGTCGCGCCCGGCGTTGCGGGGCGCGTCGAACGGTACGACTTTCCCGGCGAGGACCCAAGAACGGCGGCTCTGCTGGCCGATGCAGACGCCGTCATCGCCTACGGTTCGGATGAAACGGTCGCTGCGCTACGCGCCGTTGCCCCGGAGGGAGCGCGCTTTTTCGGCTTTGGGCACGCGGTAAGTGTGGGACTGGTGCATGGGGAGGCAGAGGTTGAGGCGGCCGCCGCAGGGTTCGCCCGCGATGTGCTGATGTTCGACCAGCAGGGGTGTCTGTCGCCGCAGGGGATATTCACGGCGCAGAGCGCCACGGGAGACATGGCAGCGGCTCTGGCAAGGGCGCTCAAGGCGGAGGCGGTGCGCCTGGAGGTGCCACCGGTCTCCGACCCGGCTGTCGCCTCCGCCGTGCGCCGTGCGCGCGACATGGCCCTGTTTGCAGGGTTCCAGGTCGTCGGCGACCCGGCCCTGCGGTGGACAGTGGCGCACTGCGTCGAATCGCGGGACCTGCCGGAGCCCGTAGGGCATGGCTTCGTTTACGTCCTACCGTTGAAGGAGCCAGCCGAACCGGCAGACCTCTGCCGGCGGTTCGGCTGGGCGCGCGGGCGCATCTCCGGCGTCGGTGTGGCGGGGGAGGTGTCCGGCGATCTGCGGGAGGCGCTGGAGCGGGAGGGCGTCAGCCGCCTCTGCAGGCCGGGAGAGATGCAGACCCCCCCGCTGGACTGGCCGAACGGGGGCATCGATCTCCTGGCGGAACTGCTTCGCGCGAATGGCTAGCCGGGGAAGTCGTTAATGTGGTTGGAGATGGCGCCGCCCTCCTCGATCTCCGCGTACTGCACATGGCTGCTGACAATCACCACACGCCCGTGGTCGACGGAGTCGAAGTAGAACGAGGGCAGTTTTACCTTATCCTGAACGTACTTCGTGGCGGCTTCCAGAGAATCGGCTTCCAGGGGCTCCGCAATGGAGCGGCCTTTGTCTCCTTGCTGGACCCAGTAATAAATGGTGTACGTTGGCATGGCATGTCCCTCCGCGATCATTTCGGTGACCGCTTGCCAGTATACCCCCGTGAAAGCGCGCACGGCGCACAAAAGCGCGACAGGCGCCTGGGCCATGGCCCAGGCGCCTGTCGAAAGCTCCCCGTGGTGGATTCGAACCACCGACACCTCAGTTAACAGCCGAGTGCTCTGCCGCTGAGCTAACGGGGAAGGTATTCCGTTGTGTCGGAACGGCCAAATAGTATCATAGCCACGCGGCGTCGTCAAGGGTTTATAGAGAGAAAGCGGCACCCGTCCTGATACAATGAGCGCATGTCGCCCGACGACGCGCTCGCGCGCCTTTCCCGTTCGGATAAGTGGTATTTGGCCTCCGGTCGCGGCGCCCTTTTCGCCCCCACGTTCCCGCGCTACCTCGACCGCCCCGGCTTCTGGGATGAGGTGTTCCACGCCGACATCCGTATCGACCGACTCTTTAGCATGCTGTTAGTGGGAGACGACGGGCGGCCGATCTCGCTCCGGGCAAATCGAGCGCCCGGCTGGCGGCCGGAATGTCTCAACGACGTGCTTTTTGACCCCGAGCAGTGTCTCACCGTCGGTCAGGAGCGCACCGTCACCGCCCGCAACACATTCGCGTCCCGCCTCCGCATCCGGAACGCGGCGTCGGACGTCCCCGCACGTTTCCACCTCCTGATGTGGTCGCTGCAACAGAAGGAGTCGTTCGTCGAGGGACAGCGGATGGCGTCGGTGACGAAGCCGGAGGTGCGGGACGACTGCCTCGTTTTTGCCCACCGCGTCCAGGGCGAAAAGGGTGTCGGCGACGTCTGGGTGGCGCTCGGGGCGTCTCTCCCGCGCGCCTCGTACACCGTCAATCTCGCGGAGATGACGGCGACCGAACCGCAGTGGGAGGTCAGCGTCTTTCCGGAGAAGTTCCGAAAGAGAACAGCCCTCACCCCCCCCTCCTTCTCTCTGCCCAACGAGTTCCATGCCGAAGCCGACTGGCGCGGGTCGATCTTCGGGCCGAGCCTGCTGCACCTGGCGCAGCACTACGTCCTCGACCTGGAACCGGGTGGGGAAGCCACCGTCACCTTCGCGGCGGCGGTGGCGTTCGACAAAGACGAGGCGATTGCGAACCTGAAGGCGGACCTGGCGGGCGACGTAGTCGCTGAGAGCGCGGCTGACTGGAAGCGCTACTTCGCTAGCACGCCGACGTTCGCGAGCGGCGACGCACACCTGGATACCTACCTGCCGTACCGCTACTATGGCCTGCGGCTTTCCACCATCGACCTCAAGGACAATGAGCCGTTTGCGTTCCCCTGCGTGATGGAGGGCATCGGCATGTTCCGGTCCCTCATCTCCTACTCCGCGCAGGTGCACGCACGCGAGGCGCGGTGGCTGCGGGACGGGGGGCGGCTGGCGGAGGGCTGTCTGCTCGGTCTGCTGCACGTCCAGGAGCCGAACGGCTTCCTCCCGGGCCACACCTACACCTGGCGCGACTCCCGCGCCTTCTACCACGCCGACTGGGGCGACGTTGCCCTGGCTGTGCACGCCGTGACGGGGCGGGATGCGTTTCTGGAGTCTGTCTACCCCGGACTGGTCCGGTACGCGCGCTACTTCGAGCAGGAGCGTGACCCGGAGGGCTGGCACCTCTACGACATCATCGACCAGAACGAAACCGGCCAGGAGTACATGAGCCGGTACCTCTTCGCCGACCCGGACGCGGACGACTGGCGTGCCATCCGCCTGAAGGGCGTGGACGCCACGGTTTACGTCTACCGGCTCCAGCGGGCGCTGGCGCAGATGGAGCGGCTGCTGGGGAAGGGGAACGGCGCCGGGTGGGACGCCGAGGCGGACGCGACCCGGGCCGCGGTGCGCGCGCGGATGTGGGACCCGGAAGCGGAGATGTTCTGCGACGTGGACCCACGCACGGGCGCGCGGTCGCCGTACCTCGCCGTGGTCGGGTTCTACCCGTTTCTGACCGATGTCGCCGGGCCGGAGCACCTGCCGGCGCTGCGGCGGCACCTGCTGAACCCCGAGGAGTTCTGGACGGAATTCCCCGTGCCCGCATCCCCGCTCGCCGACCCCTACTTCGACGCCGGGGGGCAGTGGAAGGGGAAGCGCACGAACTGCCCGTGGAACGGGCGCACCTGGCCGATGACCAACTCCCATGTCGCGGATGCCCTGGCGTACGTCGCGCGGACGCTGGACCCGTCCTTCGCGCCCATTGCCGCTGAATTCATCGAGCGGTACGTCAAGATGATGTTCTTCGACGGCGACCCGGCGCGGCCGAACTGCTTCGAGCACTATAACCCGCTTACGGGCACACCCTGCCTGTACCGGGGAGTGGATGACTATATGCACTCCTGGGTGGCCGACCTTTACGTACGGCACCTGTGCGGCGTGCTCCCGCAGAACGACGGGACGCTGGTCATCGACCCGCTGTGGCGGCGCGCGGAGCCGTGGACGCTCGCAAACCTGCCCTGGCGCGGCCGGACCCTGGAGGTGCGCTGGCGCCCGGACGGTGATGGTTTGACGGTGTGGGTGGACGGCGAGGAGAGGGCACGGCGCAGCGATATCGGGCGCCTGGAAGTCGCCGGCTGAGGGCATGATGGACCGACGGAGATTCTTAAAGACGGCGGCGCTGCAGGGTGTTGCCGCGGCGACCGGGGCCTGGCCCGCGGAAGCGGAAGGAGATGCCATGGGCGAGGAGAATCACAGGACCGCTGCGGCAGCGGTGCCGTCACTCTCTCTGGACGGCGCCTGGGCGATGCAGCCGGAGGGGGGGCGCGCGGACGACGGCGACGCCGCCCCCTGGACGACGGCCCCGGTGGCCGCAGGAGCGGAAGGCTGGCTCGCCGCGACCGTGCCGGGCTGCTGGGAGAAGGACGGTGCCCCGGGCACCCTCACCGGTCCGGTCCGCTACCGCCGGGACATCGATGTAAGCGCCCTGGCCCTCGGTGCCGCGGGGACGCGGCTCTGGTGGGAGATGGACGCCGTCTCCTACCACTGCGAGGCGTTCGCGGGCGGGAAAGCGCTCGGGACGCACACCGGGCTGTGGGACCCCTTTGCGTTTGAAGTCCCGCCGGATGCCTGCGCTGGCGGCCGGCTGGCACTCGCGCTGCGGGTCGAAAAGCCGGGCGGGAAGCGCTTCCCTGTGCGCGAAACGATGGCGGGCTTCCTTCCTTACGTCTGGGGCACCTGGGGCGGTCCGTGGCAGTCCATGCGCCTCCACACTACCGGCCCCGCCGCGGTCCGCTCTGTCTTCGTCACTGGTCGGGCGGATGGCACCGTCACCGCCGAAGCCGAACTCGACATTGCGGGCGCTCGGGACGTGACCGTTCGCTTCGTGCTCCTGGGACCGGACGGTCGGCCCGTGGCGCAGCGCGAGGAGAAGGCGGCCCGCTCCGGCGCCGTGCGGACCGCCTTCACCGTCCCGCGTTTCACGGAGCAGATGCGCTGGGAGCCGGAGAGCCCCGTGCTGTTCACGCTTGTGGTCACGGCGCTCGTGGACGGGCGCGAATCGGACGCCCGGTCACGCAAGGTGGGGTTCCGCGACGTTTCGGTGGAGGGCGAGCGCATCCTGCTGAACGGCAAGCCCGTGTACCTGCGGATGCCGCTCTCCTGGGGCTGGTACGAGGAGACCCGCGCGCCCAACCCCTCGCCGGAGGTGTTTGAAGAGGAGTTGCGCCGGGTCCGGGCGCTGGGCTTTAACGGCATGAAACTCTGCCTCTGGGTGCCGCCGCCTGCCTACTTCGAGATCGCGGACGCGATGGGGATGTTGCTGTGGGTGGAACTGCCGATGTGGCTCCCCGAGAACACGGAGTTCTCCCGCAGACAGACGCCGGAGGAGTACCGGCGCATCGTGCGGCAGGTTGGCGATCGCCCGTCGGTGGTCGCTTACACGGTGGGGTGCGAGATCGGGGCGGGAATGGACGCCGCGTTCCTGCGCGAGCTTTACGACCTGGTGAAGGCGCGGACGGGCTCGCCGCTGGTGCGCGACAACTCCGGCTCCGCCGAGTGCTATGGCGGCCCGATGCCCGAGAGCGCGGACTTCCACGACTTCCACCTGTACTGCGATCTGGCGCTGGTTCGTCCCACTTTTGCCGCGTTCCACCCGGCCTACCGTCCCCGACAGCCGTTTTTGTTCGGGGAGTTCTGCGACCAGGACGCTCTGCGGGACCTGCCCGGCCTGATCGCGGCGCGCGGTGGTGTGCCGCCCTGGTGGAGCGTGGACGACCCGGAGCACAATCCGCAGGGCGTTCGCTGGGAGTACAACGTCGTGCGGCAACGGGAGGTCATGCAGCAGAACGGTCTTCTGACCCGCCTGGACGAACTGCGTGAGTCCAGCCGCCGCCAGGCGCTCCTGTTCCGCAAGCTGACGCTGGAGCATGTGCGTTCGCAGCCGCATATGGGGGGCTATGTCATCACGGGGCTCGTGGACACGCCCATATCGACCGCAGGCTTTTTCAACGACTTTGGGGAGGCGCGGTTTACGCCGGAGGAGTTTACGCCGTTCAACCAAGACACCGTCCTCTTCCTGGAGGCGGACCGGCGGCGGGAGTGGACGGCGGGCGGGGACCGCCCTGCCTACCTGGATCGGTTCTGCGCGTGGTCCGGTGCGAGCGTCCGGCGGCACGTGGGGGTGTCGCACTTCGGGCGCGAGGCGGGCCCGTGCCGGGTGGTGTGGAAGGTGACCCACCCGGACGGGGCAACGGTCGCGGAGGGGAAGATGACCCGGGACCGCCTCGCGCCCGGGGATGTGGTCCTGATTGACCTGTTCACCTTCGACGCCCCAGCCGTCACCCGGCCCGAGCGCTTTGTGGTGATGCTGGAGATGGACCTGGGGCGCGGAACGAAGGTCGCGAACGCGTGGCCGCTCTGGGTCTTCCCGAAGCCGGCGAAGGCAGCGCGTCGTGTCGGCCTGTATGACCCGGCGGGCCATCTGGCGAAGTTCGGGGATGCCGTAGGGATTGCGCCGGTTCCGCTGCACGCCGAAACCGGCCAGCCGACCGACGGCCAGGGGGACTGTCCGGTGGTGGTGGCGACCTCGTGGCGCTCCGACCTGGTGGGGTTCGCGCGGCGCGGCGGACGGGTGATCTACGTGCAGCCCGGTCCGAGCGAGGCGGTCTCCGGCGGTGGGCTTCCTGCGCCGGCGCTGCCGTTCTGGCGCGAGGCGATGCGCCTGTTCGACCCGAACCCGCTCTGGGCGGACCTGCCGCACGAGGGCGAGACCAGCGCTCTGTTCTACGGCCTCGCCTCCGACGCCGCCTTCGACCTGGCGGCCGTCCGCACCGCGCTCGGCCCGGACGCCGAGATTACGCCCGCCCTGACGCGCGTGGACGCCCGCACCTTTGCCACGCACGGCTACCTGCTGACCGCGCGGGTAGGACAGGGACTTCTTCTGTTGACGACTCTGCGCCCGCAGGGTGGCCTCGGCGACGAACCCTCCGGCCTAACCCGGAACGTCGCCGGCGCCTGGCTCCTGCGCGCTTGGATCGACCGCCTCGCCACCACCTGAGCGCGAGGCGGCACCTGCCAGGACATCCCCTCCAGGGCGCTCCTCGGTCGCATGTATAGGCCAGTGGAAGGGAGGCGTGGGTGGTACAATGCGCCAGAGGTAGACGCCACTTTGAAAGCAATTGTGAAGACGCAGGCCGCCACCGGCGCGGAGTTGAAGGACGTACCCACGCCGGAAACGCCGCGCAACGGCGCCCTGGTCAAGATCAAGAACGTTTCGATTTGCGGTACAGACTTTCACGTTTATAGTTGGGATGCCTGGGCCCAATCGCGGGTTAAGCCGCCGGTGACCATGGGGCACGAGTGGGCCGGCGAGGTGGTCGAGGTCGGGCCGGAGTGCGCCAGCCTGAAGGTCGGCGATTACGTGTCGGGCGAATCGCACCACGTCTGCGGGCACTGCCTGCAGTGCCGGACCGGGCAGGGGCACGTGTGCCAGAACACGAAGATCTTCGGCGTGGACACCACCGGGTGCTTCGCCGAGTACTTCGCCGTGCCCGAGGCCAGCGTCATCAAGAACGATCCTCGGGTTCCGCCGCACATCGCGTGCATGCAGGACCCGCTCGGGAACGCCGTGCATGCTGCGCTGGCAGGCGACATTACCGGTAAGTCGGTGGCGGTCCTGGGGTGCGGCCCCATCGGACTGTTCGCCATCGCCGTGTGCCGGGCGGTCGGCTCCAGCACCATCTTCGCGTCGGACACCACGGACTACCGCCTCAAACTCGCCTGCGAGGTCGGGGCGGACCATGTCACGAAGGTCCCCGAAGAGGATATCGAGCAGACAGTCGCCGAGGCGACGGGTGGCCAGGGGGTGGATGTAGTCCTGGAGATGAGCGGCGCCGCGCCCGCGATCCAGCAGGCCATGCGCCTTGCACGACCGGGCGGGCGTGTATCCCTCATGGGCATCCCGTCCCGCGATGTGACCCTGGCGCTGGCCGAGGATGTGATCTTCAAGGGGCTGACCGTTCAGGGGATCGTTGGGCGTCGTCTCTACGACACCTGGTACACCATGAAGGCCCTTCTGGCCTCAGGGCGGCTGGACGTTTCACCCATCCTGACCCACCGGATGGCCTTCGAGGAGTTCGCGGCAGGCATGGACCTGATGCGCTCCGGCCAGTGCGGCAAGGTAGTGCTCCACGTTTCGGACTGAGGGGGCATAACGAGTGTGGCCCGCGTGGAGCGATGTCAGCATCTGCCCGTTCCGCGCGCGGCCCTATGGCGCCGTCTGCTCTCCGACACGGACCGGCTGAACCGTGAGGGCCGCCTGCCCCGGTCTGCTTCGCCCCCGTGCCGCGGCGCGGGGGCGAAGCAAACCGGGGCAGGCCTTCTTCACGCACGTCTGGCGCTCGCTCGCTCTCGTGCCCGCCGCCGTCGCCTACCGCGCCTCTGTCCATCCACAGGAGAAGGAAGAACATGAACGCGACCCTGCAAGAGTTCCTGAAGGAACAGATACAAACCCTCAAAGACCAGAACCTGTATAAGCCGCTCCTGTCTGCCGAGTCCGCGCCGGGGGCGCGGGTGACGATCGGCGGGCGCAGCCTGATAAACCTGTCATCCAACAACTACCTGGGCCTCGCGGGCGACGAGCGGCTACGGGCCGCGGCGATCGCGGCCGTGGAGAAGTTTGGCGCGGGCGCGGGCGCTGTGCGCCCCATCATCGGGAACCTCTCGATCCACGACGAACTGGAGCGGACGCTTGCGGAGTTCAAGGGAGTGGAAGCGACGATGGTCTTCCAGTCCGGCTTCACCGCGAACTCCGGTGTCATCCCGACCCTGTTCGGTGAGGGTGACCTGATCCTGTCGGACGAACTGAACCACGCGTCCATCATCGACGGCTGCCGCCTGTCCAAGGCGTCCCGTGCTGCCTACAAGCACAAAGACATGAATGCCCTGGAGGACGCGCTGAAGGGCGCAACCAACGCCCGGAAGAAGCTCATCATCACGGACGGCGTCTTCTCCATGGACGGCGACGTGGCCCCGCTGGACCAGATCTGCGACCTGGCGGAGCGCTACGATGCCGCGGTGATGGTGGACGACGCCCACGGCTCCGGCGTCATGGGTAAGAACGGACGGGGCACGGCCTACCACTTCGGCGTGAAGGACCGCGTGGACATCCAGTTGGGCACGCTGTCGAAGGCGGTGGGGGTCATGGGCGGCTATATCGCCGGCTCCGCCGCTCTGCGCGACTTCCTGCTTCAGCGCGCGCGGCCGTTCCTGTTCTCCACGGGCCACCCGCCGGCGGTCACGGGGGCGACCATCGCCGCTATCCAGATCATGCGCGAGGACCCGACCCTGACCGAGCGGCTCTGGGAGAACGCGCGCTACTGGCAGGCGGGACTGAAGCGCCTCGGCTTCGACACGGGCGTTACCGAAACCCCGATCACGCCGGTGATGGTGGGAGACGAGGGGAAGACCCAGGAGCTGCAGCGGGGACTTCTGGAAGAGGGCGTGCTTGCCCTCGCGGTGGTGTATCCCACGGTCGCTCGGGGCAAGGCCCGGGTTCGCACCATGCCCACCGCGGCCCACAATACCGCCGACTTTGATGAGGCGCTCGCCGCCTTCGAGAAGGTGGGCAAGCGCCTCGGCATCGTGTAAAACACGCCGGGCGGACGCAGTACTGCGTCCGCCCGGTATGATGCAGTTTCTGGGAGCTGCTTACTCTGTCTCCGTGCCGCCGGAAGCAAAGAAGGTTCCCGCGTACTGTTCGCCGTTGATCTGGATTTTGAAGTCACCGGCGAGGCCGCTGGCAAAGGTGTCGGTCCCGTCTTCCTGCTCCTGGGGAACTCCCTGCTTGGAGAAGTAGCCCGACACGGGGTAGGTGGTGTCTCCGCTCCGGAGAGTGGCATCGAACTGCCGGTCGTTGTTTAAGTAGCCTTCCAGCACGTAGCTGAGCCCGGTGTTGGAGGTGAAGCTACCGAGTAGCCGGCCCTTGATGTCCACTGTGAAGGTCAACGTGCGGAAACCCGTTCGGTTGCCCGACCCGTCGATTTCGCGGAACGTCGAGTACTGGCGGGCGTTCGGAGCCGTGGTGACAATCCACTCACCGCCTCCGTAGGCGCCGATGAAGTTGAGATCCAGGTTCTCCCGGGTGTCTGCGCCACAACCGCTCAGAAGGGCCGCAGATAGTACAGAGGCCGCTGCTGCGAGAAAGCCCCATCGGGTAATCTTACCCATCCCCATATCCTTTCGCGCAGGCTCCCTCTTGCCTGCCCGTTCGCATTCCCGATTCGTTATCGGTAGCCCACCCGCGAGAATTTAGTCTGCCTCCGCAACGGGGCATACCGGTTTCTTGAACCGCGCGGGACGCAGGACTTTTGTGAGGGGAACGCCAACCTCCTGGTGAGAACGTTTGGCCGCGCGGGCACCGACCCGCGCGCCCCCGTCAAAAGGAAATCTCTACGACCCATGTCCAAGCTCCGATTCGCCATCGTCGGCTGTGGCGTCATCCACGGCACCCATATCGACGCCATCAAGGCATTGCCGGACGACGCCGAACTGGCCGCCGTGTGCGACGAAGTGCCCGAGATCGCCGCCGCGGCCGCCGAGAAGAACGGTGTCCCTGCTTTCACCGACCTGGATGTCATGCTCCGCGATGCGGAGTTCGATGTGCTATGCGTCTGCACGCCATCGGGCCTGCACGCCGAGCACGGCGTTCGTGGGGCGAAGGCAGGAAAGCACATTATCTGCGAGAAGCCGATCGACGTGACGCTGGAGGCGGCGGACGCTCTGATCAACGCGTGCGCCGAGAACAATGTCAAGCTGGAGGTCATTTCGCAGCACCGGTACTCGTCCGGCATGCGCGCCCTGAAGGAGTACCTGGACGCCGGCCGCCTCGGGGAACTGTGCTACGGTGAGTCGGTCACGAAGTGGTACCGCACCCAGGAGTACTACGACTCGGGCGGATGGCGCGGCACCTGGGCTCTGGACGGCGGCGGCGCGCTGATGAACCAGGGCGTCCACTATGTGGACCAGTTGCGCTGGGTGATGGGGCCGGTGAAGTCGGTCTCCGCAACGATGGCGACCCGCGCCCACGAGCGCATTGAGGTCGAGGACATCGTATCGGCGACCATCGAGTTCGAGAACGGCGCCGTCGGGACGCTGCTGGCGTCCACGGCGATGTATCCGGGCTTCAAGCAGTCCCTGGAGGTTTATGGCACCAACGGGACGGTGATCGTGGAGAACAGCCGCCTGAAGTTCGCTCAGTTCGCCGAGGGCTCGGGCGAACGGTCGCCGGGCGGGGTGAAGAACGCCGCGCCGCCGGAGGTGAAGGATTTCGTGCGGCAGACGGGCGAGGGCGAAGAGGGCTCCGCGCCCGCACAGGCCGCGGCGGACCCGCGCGCGATCTCGGTGGGCGGGCATGTTGCCCATTTTACCGACCTGATTGAGGCCGTCCGCACCGGTCGGGATACGTTCATGAATGGCCAGGAGGCCCGGAGCGCCCTGGAGTTGATCGTGGCCGTCTACGAGTCCGGCCGGACCGGGAAGCGGGTCACGCTGCCGTTGTAGCCGTGTGGTGCCGTGGGTTGAAACCCCGGCTTCCGGAATTCAAGCCCGCCTTCGCGGGCTGCATAAAGCGAGGGGCAGCTACCGCTAATCGGTAGCTGCCCCTCGCCTTGATTTCTCCCCCTCTCCTCCCAGTCCGGGGCGGACCGCAGCGCCGGGAGAGGGGGCAGGGGGGTGAGGGCTCCGAGCGGCGCTACTTCTGCCCGTCCTTACCCCCGAGGAGCATCTGGAGCACGTTGGGCGTGCCCGCGCTGGACGGACTGCCCAGGGTGACCTGCGCGTTCAGCGTCCGGTTCACCGTGTCCAGGGAGTCACTGAGGTGGACGCGGGTGTACTGGTCGGCCTTCGGGTTGGCCAGGGCGCCCGCAAGCTGCTTCTTGAGCGTCTTCAGCTCGTTCCACGCCAGCATCTGGGCGTCCTTGGGGCCGGAGCCCTTGGTCGCGATGTCGATCATGCGGTCCAGGTAGGTGCGCTGCAACTCGCGCCGCAGCGTGGTCACGTTCTGGCGCGCCGGAAGCTCCGCCCAGACGTTCGCGTGGACGCTGTCGAAGAGCCCGGCCAGGGTCAGGGCCTTCTGCGCATCGCCGCCCATCTTGAACTCGTTGTTCGCCACGCGCGACAGCACCGGCGCGGAGAAGATCCGGTTCAGGGCGCTGCGCTGGATGCCGGCGATCTGGTCCCGAACCGGGAAGTCGCTGTTGAGGTCGAAGCCGTACGGGTCGCTGGTCAGCTTGCCGTAGTAGGACGTCGGGAAGTTCATCGCCGTGGGCGAGAAGATGTACGTGTTCAGAAGGTTGAGCGCACGCTTCTGCCGCGCGACGTCGATCGGCTGCAGGGTCGGCTTCTCGCCCGGGTCGCCCTTGTGGTTCCGGTTGACGTTCAGGCCGCCGATGAAGCGAGACGCGACGCCGGCCGAACCGGAGTACACGTTCAGCAACTGGCGAAACGCGCGGGTGAACTCGTAGTAGGACTCCCCGTTGCGCGGCATACGCTTGTCGAGCGTGCTGAGCAGGTACTTGCTGACCTCGATGTTCTTTTCCCAGTAGGCCAGCGGGTCCGACGACAGGTCGTACTGCATGACCATCGGGTCGAAGCCAACGAGCGCCTGCTCGTCACTCTGGTACGCGTGGCCTGGTGCATTGCTCTGCCGGGCGATCTGCTTGAGATGGTACGTCTCGTCAATCGGCTGCTTGACGTTCGCGAACGGCTTGTACCCGTACTCGATGGCCCAGTAGTCGTAGGCCCCGATGGTCTGGGAGAAGAAGTCGACGCCCGGGGTCTTCAGCGCGGAGATGTTGAACGGGTTGTAGTCCATCACCGACGCCCCGATGCCACCGTTCTTGACCTTCTGCGCGTCCTTCAGGTCGTCCAGCGAGAAGTGTGTGGAGGCGATGAAGTTGTGGCGAAGACCGAGGATGTGCCCCATTTCGTGCGCGACGGTCTCGCGGACAATCTGCTCCGCGTACTCCTTTTCGTTTACCAGGGGGTTGCGGCGCCCGGCGCCCGTCGCTGCGGACTCGGCGTTCAGGAGGCTGATCGCCGTGAAGCCGAACCAGGCGCGCTCCTGGAACTCAGGGCCGCCCAGGCGGCAGTAGCGCGGGTCAATGCCGATGTGGCTGTGGCCGAGGTGCGCGCCGGCAGTGGCCCGGAGCGCCGCCTGCGACGCCTGCGACAGGGGCACCTTCGCCTGGAATAGCGCCTCGTCAATCTCGGTGCCCGCGCCCCGCGAGAACGCGGTGGCCGGGTCCACGATGGCGCTGCGCTCCAGCTTGAAGGAGCGGACGATGCCCGCGTCCACCGTGATGCTGGCGTTCAGAATCTGCCCGGTGAGCGGGTTCGGTCGGAACAGCGCCACGGCATAGGCCGAGCCCGGGGACACGACCCAGCGGACATAGTTGAAGCGAACGTCGGCGGTGTCCGTCGGGGTGTTGGTGTCCTTCGGGTCCGGCGTGTCCGGCATCTGCTTGACAACGATGGCGTCCTTGAAGCCGATCTTCTCGAATGCCTTGTTCCAGACCAGGATGCCGTCCCGCACGGCGTTCCGGTACTGCTTCGGGATGGCGTTGTCCATCCAGAAGACGATGGGCTTCACGGGCTCCGAGATCGTGGCGTTCGGGTCCTTCTTGCGCAGGTCCCAGCGGTAGATAAACCTCAGGTACGGGTCAACCTTGCCGTCGTCGTCGAACGACCGGATCTCGGGGAGGTTCATCACGCCGTTCGTGAAGTAGCCGATGCGCGGGTCCGCCAGGCGCGGCACATAGCCGTTGTCGGTCGGCAGGGTGGACAGGTTGTAGACCACGGTGACCGGCGCGCTCCGGGGGTCGGCGAGCGCCTCGCTGGTGGCGCGCGGGTTGCCGCGCATAAAGTGGTAGTTCGTGGTGACTACCAGGTTCTCGGGGAAGTTCCGGATGGACTGGACGTAGGTCTTCTCCCGGTCCAGGCCGAACCCGCCGCCCGTCGCCATGCCCGGGAGCGACACGCCGCCCGCGAAGACCACGGAAAGCTGGGCCGTGTCGCCGCGGAACAACTCGGTGACGTCGATCAGCAGGGACTTGCGGTCTGGCTGCTTGGCCTCGACCTTGTACGAGCCGATGTAGCCGTCCGCGAACGAGCGCTTGAGCGCGCGAATCAACTCCGGGTTGGTCGCGGAGAAGGCCCAGTTCGGCACCACCATCAGGACCTTGTCGTCCTCGGTCTTGTCGAACCGGAAGACGATGTCCTTGATCGGGTCGCCGGAAACGATCTGCTCGGCGGTGCCCGTGCTGGCCGTGGCCTGGAGCAGCATCATCTTGCCCAGGTCGCCCTCGGAAAGCTCCAGGTAGATCGTGTCCTTGGTCGCCTCTTTCTTGCGGTACAGGGTCAGGAGGCCGGGGATCTTCTCGAAGTCCTTGACGACCTCATCGATCGTCTTCTCCTTCTTCGGCTCGGGCTTCTTCTCTTCCGGCTTCTTGTCCCCGGGCTTCGCCTCGCCGGGCTTATCCCCGGGCTTGGCGTCGGCAGGCTTCTTCGGGTCGTCGGCGGGCTTCGGCGTGCCGGGGAGCGGGCCGCCCTCAGTGCGCTCCTCCCTCACGGTGCCGCTGGCCGTTACCTCGTCCGCCAGGGGGATGCCCTCGACGGCGACGTCCAACTGGACCCGGTCACCGGAGGCGCGCTCCACCCAGACCGTGCCCTTGCTGGAGATGGGGGCGGACTCGGTCTCGGTATAGTCGAACTTGATCTTGACGCAGTCAACGCCGCCGACCTTCTCGAACGCGAGGACTTCGTAATCCGCGCGGGCGTCGCGTATCCCGAGGCTGCTGTCGCCCTTGAAGATCTGGGTCCACTTGTCTCCGACACCGACCGGCTCTTCGGAGAAGACCGGGGTGGTAGCCAGGTGGACGCGCGGGCCGAGGTGCGTATCGCTCTCCTCGTCGTCGCCCTCGCTCTTGTAGCTGACCAGCATGCCGTTCGGCTTGATCTTGAAGGTGGTCTTTTTGTCGTTGTCCTCGGCGGAAGCCTCCTGCTTCTCGCCGTTGACGGACATCTCGGAGGCTTCCGTCTCGTCCTCAATCGTGATCTCGCCGGTGGGGGCGACTTCGGTAAAGGTCAGCTTGTCCGTCTCGGTGACGTCGAACTTGAGCGTCTGGCCCGCTGCGGAGACGTTGAGCGCGGCGTCGGACTTGACGCGCTTGGATTGGCCGGCCTGCGCCTTATAGGCAAGTTTGAACTTTTCGGGACCGGCCTGGGCGCGGTCCGCCGTCGTCGGGATGCTGGCGAGCGCGAGCATCAGGGTCAGCAACGACGAGGAGACGGCCACCGTCTGACGGGACGGCCGAGGAAGGGACTCAATGGTCATCGCCCGAATGCACTCCTGTCCTGGGAAGACCGGTATGGGGAACCGGCGTGTAGCGGACCGCGGGACGCCAGGAACCTCTGTGGTTACGGTTGTGGCCGTCGGCGTACACGAATCATATCATAAGGTCGGTATCGCGGCGGGGGCACTTCAGCGAAACGGCGTGTTACGATGGAAAACGAGGAGATTCCGACGTGTCCCTTCGCCTTTCGACCGCGGCCATCCGCACCTATGATGCGCTGAAGAGCCGCCCTAACGCTACGCCCCGTAAGTCGGACGCCCGCGACGCGCGCGTCCTGAGCGCTGTGACCGAGCGCCTGCACGAACTGATAGGTTCTTACCGCATCAGCGGGGAGAAGGGTTCCGGCGGCGCGACTTATGTCTTCTGGACCGAAGTGCTGCGCGAGATTGACGCAGGCACCTTCGACGACCTCCTCGACCGGCTATGAAGAGCGTCGCCTGACCCGCGCGGTTGGACGCCGCTCCTGCGGGCCTGCGAACGTGGCGACGGCGCGCGTGCGCTCGCCCTTCTGGAAGACGGCGCGGACCCGAACGCGCACGACCGGAGGGGGCGGACGCCGCTGCACTGGGCGGCGCGTACTGGCTTGGAAGCGGTGGCGGACGCGCTGCTTGCCCGCGGCGCCGATCCTCTGGCGCGGGACGCGCACGGAATGACGCCGCTGATGGAGGCGGCCGCGCGGGGGTACGCCCGCCTGATGCGCCGCTTTCTGGACCCCGGCATCGTCCGCCTTCTGGTCGCACACGGATCCGACATTTCGCGCCGCGACTGGTACCGGCGGTCGCCGTTGTCGGAGGCGATGCGGGGCGGCCATGGGGAGGTCGCCGCCTTTCTGCCAGAGCAGGGGGCTCCGTACACGCTTACCGACGCTGCCCTTATCGATGAACTGGCCGGGGGCGCGCGCTTCTGGAGCAGGGGTTGGATGTCCGGTCGGAGAGCGCCCGCGGAGAACCGCTCCTGAATTGGGTGGCGGCGCACGGCTCCCTCCGAATGGCGTCTCTGCTCATAGATTTCGGCGCCTATCCGGACGCGCACACGGAGCACGGCAGCACTGCATTGGTACACGCCGCCCGCGCAGGCCGGCTGGACATGATGCATCTCCTTCGGGAGCGAGGGGCGGCGCTGCTTCTCGAATCCGGGACGGGGGGCATCGTCTACAACGGCTCTACACCGCTGAGCGAGGCCCTGTTCGCCTGCACCGCCGGAACGGGCGATCTGGCGGTTGCGCGACGCTTACTGGATGCCGGGGCCGACGTGAACTTCGCGAACCCACGGTGGTTCGACCGAGCTCCGCTGCTGATGGCGGCCTGACAGGGGCGGCACGCTCTGGTGCGCGAACTTCTCCGGCGCGGTGCGGACCCGAACCAACGTTCGGCTATGGGCGGGAGGCCGCCCTTTCCTATGCCGCGGCGGCGTCCCGCCGCCGCATGCTGCAGATCCTGCTCCAAAACGGCGCGTCTCCGACGCACCAGGACCCCCTGGGGCGGACCGCGCTGGACTACGCGACGGAGCAGGGGCACGAGGAGGTGGCGGCGTTCCTGCGGCACGCCACAGAGGGCCGCGCCGCTTGACGGTGCGTCGCGTGTGGCCTACACTGATTACCGGAGGTTTCCACGTTGCGACTGTCCCCCCGTTTTGTGCTTCTCGCTTTTGTTCTCTCCCTGTGCTACTTCCTCGCCGCCGCGCCTCCGGCACACGCCGAGGGGCAGAAGGGCAAGAAGACCAAGCTGGTGGTCTGGGGGCTTCAGCCGGGCAAAGAAACCAAGGGCCTCGACGCACAGATCGCTGAGTTCGAACGGCGCAACCCGGACATCGATGTTTCGGTACTGGCGATGGGCGCGGGGCAGATGAACCCGCAGAAGCTCATGACCAGCATCGTGGGCAAGGTGCCGCCGGACGTCATCAACCAGGACCGGTTCACCATCGGTGACTGGGCCTCGCGCGGGACGTTTATGCCCCTGGACGACTTCATCGCCCAGGACAGCGGGCCGGACGCGATCAAGGCCGAGAACTACTACCCTGCCGCCTGGAACGAGGCGCTGTACGAGGGCAAGGTCTACGCCATCCCGACCGGTATCGACGACCGGATGCTGTACTACAACAAGGCGGCGTTCCGCGCGGCAGGCCTCGACCCGAATAAGCCCCCGCAGACGTGGAGCGAGCTGATGGAGTATGCCAAGAAGCTCACCACGTACAACGCCGACAAGACGTACAAGCGCATCGGCTTCATTCCCAACTACGGCAACTCCTGGCTCTACCTCTACGCCTTCCAGACCTCCCCCGAACTGACCGTCTTTCTGAGCCAAGACGGGCGCACCTGCACCCTCGCCGCCCCGGAGAACGTCCAGGCGCTCCAGTACATGGTGGATGTGTACGACGCGCTCGGCGGGGCGAACAAGGTCAACATCTTCCAGTCCGGTTTCCAGGGCGCGGAGCAGAACCCGTTCTACACCGACAAGATCGGCATGGTCATCAACGGGAACTGGGAGCTGGGCAACATCGCCCGGTACGCGCCGGACCTGGACTTTGGGGTCGCGCCCGCCCCGGTGCCCGACGAGCGGTTCCGCGGCGAGGGCAAGTTCGCGGGCAAGGACCGGTTTGTCACCTGGACCGGCGGGTTCTCGCTCGCGATCCCGCAGGGCGCGCGGAACCCTGAGGCGGCCTGGCGCTTCATCAAGTTTATGAGCAGCGCGGACGCCTGGCTCATCAGCGCGAAGGCGCAGAAGGCGTACAACGAGGGCAAGGGGCGTCCGTTCGTGTTCGGCCTCAGCGCGAACAAGCACATTAACGCCCTTCTCCTTAAAGAGGTTCCGCCTGCCAACCAGCGCCTGTACGAAGCTCAGAAGGCGTTCATTGACATGCTGCCCGTCGCGCGGTACCGGCCGGTGACATTCGTCGGCCAGCCGCTCTGGGACGCGCATGTGCGCGCCTTCGAGCGGGCGACACAGCACGCGCAGACGGCGGAGGCCGCGCTCCAGGAGCAGCAGGCGCTCGTACAGAAGGAGCTGGACAAGGCGTACGCCCGCGAGAACCTGCCGCTCTTCCCGTTGGGGCCGCCGGTCGCTGTCATCTCGGTGCTGGCGCTGGGGGGGCTGATCGCGGCGGTACTGGCCGGGCGCAAGTCTCTGGGCAAGTCCCGTATGGCGCGGCGCGAGGCGATAGCGGGCTATCTCATGGCGATGCCGTGGATCTTCGGGTTCCTGCTGCTGACGGCGGGGCCGATCCTGGCGTCCATCCTCTTTGCGTTCTGCGACTACGATGTGTTGCACGCCCCGCGCTACGTCGGCCTGAACAACTTCCAGACGCTCTTTACGGATGACCGCGAACTGCTGACCAAGGCGCTCGGGAACGCCGCCTATCTGGCGCTGTACGGCATCCCCCTGGGCATGTCCACCGGCCTCGCGATCGCGATGCTGCTGAACATGAAGGTCAAGGGGATGACCTGGTATCGGACGGCGTTCTACATTCCGTCCATCGTCCCCGCGGTGGCTTCGGCGGTGCTGTGGGCCTGGGTGTTGGCGGGCGACCCGAACAAGGGGCTGCTGAACGCGCTCTGGAAGGTCACCCTGACTGACTGGTTCGGCTGGGCGCCGCCCGGCTGGTTCGGCGTGGCGGACTGGGCCAAGCCCGGCCTGATCGTGCAGGGGCTGTGGGGCGCAGGCGGCGGCATGATCCTATGGCTGGCGGGTCTTCAGGGCGTCCCGCAGAGCCTCTATGAGGCGGCGGACATCGACGGGGCGAGTGGGCCGAGCAAGTTCCTGCACGTCACGCTGCCCATGCTCTCGCCCTACATCTTCTTCAACCTGATCATGGGCAGTATCGGGGCGTTGCAGGAGTTCGACCGCGTGTACGTCCTCGCGGGCGGCACCGGCGGTACCGGACCTCTGGACTCGCTCCTGGTGCC
>CALEKU010000239.1 GCA_937902745.1 uncultured Armatimonadota bacterium | reverse complement strand
CGTTTGGGCGCTCGTTCTACTACTCTCCCGCCATCGGGTCGCCGACCCTGGGGGGTGGGAAGGCGTTCGTCACCAGCAACGACGGCATCCTGCACGCGGTAGACATCGCCAGCGGCAAGCTGGTCTGGGAGAGCCAGCCCCACAGCCTCGGCTACTCCGGCCCGCTGTACCACGAGGGTAAGATCTACAACGCCTCGCTGACCGACACCGGGCGCGTGTTCCGCTTCGACGCCGAGACCGGGAAGGAGGAGTGGGAGACGCCGACCGGGTCGGTGATCTACGACTCGTCCTGCGTCCGCTCCGGGGACACGATCTTCGTGGGCAGCGTGAACGGCACCTTCTCGGCCCTGAAGACGGACGGCTCGCTCCAGTGGCAGTACCGCCTCGATGCCGGGCACGTCCTCTGCTCGCCCGCGGCGGACGACCAGCGCGTCTACATCGGCGGCATGAACGGCACCGTCTACGCCTTCCCCGCCCGGTAAGACGCCGACGACCGGCCAGCAGCGGTTGAAACCGCGGCCTATGCGGAACGAAGCCCGCCTGCGCGGGCTGCAAGGAACGGGGGCGGCGACGGGATATCCATTGCCGCCCCCGTTTTCGGATCACACCTTCGGCATCAGACGACCGGCGCGTCTACCTCTACGCCTTCCCCACCCGATAGCCGGAGGTCTGCGAACATCCGGGCAGGGTGCGTTGCTCGCCTGCCCCCTACTCCGGGTCCTGGGTTTTCGGCCCTTTACGGCGGGGAGCAGGTGGCTTCCCGGCGACGGGGAGCCGTATGACCAGGTGCCGCTCCCGGGAGTGCGCCTCGTGGAGACGCGGGCGGTGCGCCCGCAGAAGATCACCGCGCGTCAGGATGCCCACCATGCGGTGGGCGGCGCTTCGGCCCTCCCCTTCGGCGGAGCCCATCACCACGAGGCGCCCCACATCCTCCGCGAGCATCCGATCTGCCGCCTCGCGCAGCGACTGCTCCGGCGCGATGGTGAGCAGGGGGCGGCGGATTCGGTCCCGCACCGTCAACCCGGCGATATCCCCGCCCTCGGCGGCGAACAGGTCCCGCCGGGTGACCACCCCCACCACGGCCGAATCCTCGCCCTCCTCCTGCACGACGACCGGATACCCCTGATGTCCGCCCTGCGGCGCATCGGAGCGCAGAAAACGCTGCGCCTCCGCCACGGGCATTTCGGCCGCCAGGGTCACCAGCGCGGCGGCCCCGGTCATCGCCTCCGCCACGGACGTTCTCGCCAGATAGTCGGCCTCGTAGTCGCTGGGGACGCGCACGCCCCGTCGCACGATCTTCTCCGTCATGATGGTATTCGGCATCAGCAGGGACGACACCAGGAACGCCGCCGTGCAGCCGCCCAGCAGCGGAACGATGCCCGCCGGCTGCAGTGTCGCCTCAAAGGCGAACAGGACCGAGGTCAGCAACGCCCGCGCGGCGCCGGAGAACAGCGAGGCCATGCCCACCAGAGCCGCCATGCGGGGATCGATGCCCGCCTGTGGCAGCAACGCCGCCGCAACGCCCCCGAGGACGCCTCCCAGACCGCCCCCGATGGTCAGCAGGGGCGCGAGCGTTCCGCCGGAGGTCCCGCTGCCCAGCGAGATCGACCAGGACAGCAGTTTCATGACCACCAGAAAGAGCAGCGCGGTACCGGCCAGCGAACCGTCGAGGGTCTGCGTAATGTTGTCGTAGCCGACCCCGAGAGTGCGCGGCGCGAACCAGCCGACCAACCCTACCACCAGCCCGCCGAGCGCGGGCCACCAGACCCAGGGAACCGGAAGCCGCTCGAACATATCTTCGATACGATAAACGAGGCGGGTCACGATGACCGCGGCGACGCCGAGCAGCGCGCCCAGGAGCACGTAAAACAGCAGCGCGGTACCGGACCAGGGGGCCAGCGGCGGCGCCCCGGCGGGGAGGGCGAAAACCGGGGTCAGGCCCTCTCCGGTCACCACGGCGCGTAGACCCGCTGCGGTAACACACGCCAGCGCCACGGGAAGGAGCGAGCGGGCACGGAATTCGAACAGGAGCAGTTCCACCGCCAGCAGCACGGCAGAGGCGGGCGTTCCGAAGATCGCGGTCATGCCCGCCGCCGCCCCCGCCGCGAGCAGTGTCTTACGCTCCGCCGCGGTGGTGGGAAGAAGCTGCCCGATCATGGAGCCGAACGCTGCCCCTGTGGCGATGATCGGCCCCTCCGCGCCGAACGGCCCGCCTGTCCCGATGGCGATGGCGGACGACACGGGCTTGAGCACGGTCACGCGCGGGGGAATACGGCTGCCTCGGAGGAGGATCTGCTCCATCGCCTCCGGAATGCCGTGCCCTCGGATGGCGCGGGAGCCGTAGCGAGCCATGGCGCCGACGATCAGGCCGCCGAGCGCAGGGATCAGAACGACCCAGGCCCCCCGAAGGTGCGCCGCGGGCGAAGCCGCTGCCAGGGAAACCCGGCCGAAGAACGCCACACTGGTCACAAGAGCGATCAGGGCGAGGAGAAGACGGGCGATCACCGTGGCCGTCGCGGCGATACAAACGGCAATCAGGCATAGTAGGAGCGTACGCCGATCCAGAAGCGTTCGCTGGCCCGCACGGGGCGGCGGGGGCGGTGTGAGATGCGCCAGCGGCAGCGCAGGGGCGTCCAGCGCAGGCGAGACTGGGATACGCCCGCCGGAATCGGGACGATCCGCGTTCAGCATTCGATATTCCTCCAGAGGTTGACGAGGAATTATATCGCAGTACGATATAAATTGCAGAAAGGCCCCATTTATGGAGAATCCATGCGAACCCTCCCCCGCCCTGCGGAAAGAGGACTATGAAGCGCTCGCCTTCTTCCGCAGGACGCTGCGCCGCTTCCTGCACCACACAGAGGACGGCGCCCGGGCGGCGGGGCTGACCCCCCAGCAGCACCAGTGCCTGCTGGCCATCAAGGGACAGCCCGAGCGCGACTGGATGACCATAGGGGAGGTAGCGGACGCTCTCCAGCTGCGCCACCATACAACGGTGGCGCTGGCGGATCGCTGTGAGGCGGCGGGACTTCTGCGGCGCGAACCGGCCCCTCAGGACCGGCGGCAGGTCAGGCTCTACCTGACCGAACAGGGCGAGGCGATCCTGGAGCAGTTGACGCGGTACAACCTGCGGGAGTTACGGCTGCTGCGGCGCGCACTGGACGCGGCCGCTCTGACGCGGGAAAACGCCGCAGCCCCGGACGACGAAACCGGCACACCCCCGGCTTAAAGCAGCAAGCGAAGGCGGGGAGAAAGACGCCCCGCCTTCGCTTGATCGTGCGCAGTCTACACCGCAACCGGGGTGAGCGGCGGCAGATAGGCGTCGAGCAGGCCGCGGCGGCCCAGGCGGGCGAGCGCGGCGGCG
>CALEKU010000238.1 GCA_937902745.1 uncultured Armatimonadota bacterium | reverse complement strand
CCCGGCCTGCGCGTCTACATCCCTGCCAACGAGATCCCCAACGTCCAGCGTGGCCTCGGCATCTCCATCATGACCACCTCCCGGGGCGTCATGACGGGGCGGCAGGCGCGGCGCCTGGGCATCGGGGGCGAAGTCCTCGCTTACATCTACTAATCGCCCTTCGGCGGCCCCTTCGGCGGCCGCCCGGTGATCGCGACCCGGTCCGGGATTCGCAGCGCGCCCTTCAGCGCGGGGCGAGCGGCCGGGGGAGTAACCAACCCATGTCACGTATCGGAAAACAGCCTATCCCCGTGCCCGCGGGCGTCACGATCCAGGCCGAGGCCGACGGTCGGGTGACCGTCAAGGGGCCCAAGGGCTCGCTCACCAAGCAGCTCTCCCCCGAGATGAAGATCGTCCAGGAGGACGGCAAGGCCACGGTCGAGCGCCCGACGGACTCCGACCGCCACCGCGCCCTGCACGGCCTGACGCGCACGCTCCTGAACAACATGATCGTGGGCGTGTCCCAGGGCTACCAGAAGGTGCTCAACATCAACGGCGTCGGCTTCCGCGCCCAGGTCACCGGCAACAAGCTGGTCCTGAACGTCGGCTACTCCCACCCTGTAGAGATCACGCCGCGCGATGGTATCACCTTCACCGCCGCTGTGGACCCGGCAATCCGCCAGCCCTCGGTGACGATCTCGGGCATCGACAAGGAAGTGGTCGGCCAGCAGGCCGCCGAAGTGCGGAAGGTGCGCCCGCCGGAGCCCTACAAGGGCAAGGGTATCCGCTACTCCGACGAGGTCATCCGCCGCAAGGCTGGTAAGTCCGGTAAGGCCGGTGCCAAGGGCGGCGCGAAGAAGAAGTAGCCCGTAGGGCGATAACTCTGTCACCTTTGGGCGGCCGGTCGGGAATCGGCGGCCCATGAGAAGGATAAAACCTATGAAGTTCAATCGCGAAGCGGCGCGCAAGCGGCGCCACACGCGGGTCCGCAAGCGCGTGGTCGGCTCCCCGGAGCGTCCCCGGCTGTGCGTCTACCGCTCGCTCGGCCATATCTATGCGCAGGTGATCGATGACCTGGCCGGCCACACCCTGGCGGCGGCGTCCTCCCTGGGCGCGAGCAACGGCGGCAACATCGAGGGCGCGGCTGCCGTCGGGAAGGCCATCGCGGAGAAGGCGAAGGCGGCGGGCGTGACCAAGGTCGTGTTCGACCGCGGCGGCTTCATCTACCACGGCCGCATCAAGGCGCTGGCCGACGCCGCCCGCGAAGGCGGCCTGGACTTTTAGGGCGACGTTAAGGAAGCGAAATGGCACGTATTAACGCAGACACTCTCGATCTGGAAGATCGCGTCGTCCGCACCAACAAGGTTCAGAAGACGCACAAGGGCGGCCGCACCATGAGTTGGAGCATCCTCGTGGTGGTGGGCGACGGGAAGGGGCACGTCGGCGCCGGCATCGGCAAGGCGCGCGCTATCCCCGACGCGATCCGTAAGGGCACCGAGGACGCCAAGAAGAACCTGATCCGCGTTCCGATCGTGGACGGCACCATCCCGCACGATGTGCTGGCGCAGCACGGCGCGTCCCAGGTGCTGCTCAAGCCCGCCGCCCCCGGTACCGGGGTCGTCGCGGGCGGCGCGGTGCGCATCCTCCTGGAGGCCGCGGGCGTCCACGACATCCTGGCCAAGTCCATCGGCTCGAACAACCCGGTGAACAACGCCTGGGCGACCATCAACGCGCTGAAGCAGCTGCGCACCATCGAGGACATCGCGGCGCTGCGCGGCAAGAGCGTGGAAGAGGTCCGGCGCGGCTCCGCCCTGACTTCCGGCAACGGGAACGGCGGCGCCACGTCCGTGACGACCGCTGTGGTGACGCCGGCGGTGCCCGTGGCGGCGACGACGGCGGAGGAGGGGACCGATGGCTAACACCGAGCAGGAAACCACCACGGGCGGGCAGCTCAAGATCACCCTGAAGCGCAGCCCGATCGGTTATGAGAAGAGCCAGGGGGCCACGGTGCAGGCGCTGGGCCTGCGCCGCCTGGGCGCCACGGTTGTTCAGCCGGATAACCCGGCGATCCGCGGCATGGTCTTCAAGGTCCGCCACCTCGTGGAGGCGACTCCGGTTGAGGCGGCGGCGGAGGCGAACGGAAGCAAATGAAGTTAGACGACCTGAAACCGGCCCCCGGGGCCGTAAGCCGCCGCAAGAAGATCGGGCGCGGCCCCGGCTCCGGCCATGGCAAGACCAGTACCCGCGGCCATAAGGGCGACAAGGCCCGCGGCCAGAGCAAGCTGGGCTTCGAAGGCGGCCAGACCCCGCTGCACCGGCGTCTGCCCAAGCAGCGCGGCGTTGGCACCGGCCTGACCGCCCGCGGCTTCAACACCGGGCGCTATAAGACCCACTACCACATCGTCAACCTTTCCCAGCTGGAAAAGGTCTTCGACGCGGGCGCCGTGGTAACGCCGGAACTTTTACTCGAGAAGCGGGTGATTTCCGACACCAATATCGGCGTAAAGATACTGGGCGATGGCGCGCTCTCTAAGGCGCTCACCGTTCGGGCCCAGAAGTTCAGCGCGAACGCCGAAGAGGCCATCAAGGCTTCCGGCGGCACGGCAGAACTCATCTGATACGTGTCCTTGCCGCGTTGTTGAACCGCAGAGACGCAGGGGACACGGGGGGAAGATGCCGCCGGCACCTCCCCTCCCGGCGTTCTCTGCGTCTCTGCGGTTTCTAGGGCAGGAGATAGAACAGGCGATGCTGGAGAAGTTGGCCGCCGCGATGGCGGTTCCGGACATTCGACGACGGATTCAGTTCTTGCTGGCGATGTTCGCCGTCTATGTGGTGGCGCTGCACATCCCGGCCGCGGGCGTGAACCAGGAGGCGGTCGAGAGGCTTGTCAATAGCGGCGTCATCAACGCCCTCGACATCTTCTCGGGTGGTGCGCTGCGTAAGTTCTCCGTGATCGCGATGGGCATCATGCCCTACATCAACGCGTCGATCATTATGCAGCTCCTGACGGTCGCCATCCCTCAGCTTCAGGCGATGCAGAAGGAGGGGGAGTCCGGCCGCAAGCAGATCGCCAAGATCACGCGCTACGCGACCGTGGGTCTGGCGCTGCTGCAGTCGTTCGGCCTGTACCAGCTGTTCGTGACGCGCGGCGCGCTCCAGCCCGGCGTCCTGCCCGCGATCACGGTCGTGGCCACGCTCACTACGGGGACCATGTTCCTGGTCTGGCTGGGAGAGCAGATCACGGAGAAGGGCATCGGCAACGGCATCTCGCTGATCATCTTCGTGGGCATCATGATCTCGATCCCGACGCAGGTGATTCAGACCGGGCGCCTGATGTTCGAGGCGGGAGAGCCGCGCATCTACGCGGGGGTCTTCGCCACGCTGCTGCTGTTCCTGGCGAGCATCGTGGGCATCATCTACATGACGCAGGGAACCCGCAAGATCCCGGTGCAGCACACCCGGCGCATCATCGGCAACCGCATGACCCAGGCGACCAGCTCTTACCTGCCGCTGAAGGTCAACACCGCGGGCGTTATCCCGATCATCTTCGCGCTCTCGATCCAGCTCTTCCCGGCGACCCTGGCCCAGTTCTTCCCGAACATTGAGTGGCTTCAGACGGCGACGAACTGGCTCCAGCCGGGGAACAGCGTCTGGGCGTCGTTACTCTTCGCGGGTCTGGTGCTGGCCTTCACCTACTTCTACACGGCGATCCAGTACGACACTGCGGACATGGCCGACAACCTGAAGAAGTACGGCTCGGTCATTCCTGGCATCCGCCCGGGCAAGCCGACCGCCGAGTACCTGGACCGGGTGCTCTCCCGGATCACGCTCGCGGGTGCCCTCTTCCTGGCGGGTATCTCGCTGATCCAGTACTGGGCGCCTCGCCTCACGGGCATCAACACCGTGACGCTGGTGGGCGGTACCTCGCTGCTGATCGTGGTCGGCGTGGCGCTGGAAACGATGCAGGCGATCGAAGCGCAGATGGCGATGCGCAACTACGAGGGCTTCATCCGCCCGAACAGCGGCGGCGGGGCCGGCGGCCCGAGGAGAGCGGCGTAGACCGCATCTTATGGAAACGGGCGGCGTCGGTAGTAGCAGCGGTGGCGATGACGGTAGAAGCAGGAGCGGACAGCAGCGACAGCGGGGGGCGCGGTTGGTAATCACCGGCCCCCCGGGCTCCGGGAAGGGGACGCAGGGCACGCGCCTTGCGGAGCGGTATGGCATTCCGCACATCTCCTCGGGAGATATCCTGCGTCGCCTGCTGGACGGGGGCAGTGAGAGCGCACCGGCCGAACTGGTGGACGCGATCCGGGTAATTCGCGAAGGGCAGATGGTCTCGGACGAGATCGCCGGGACGCTGGTGCTGCGCGAACTGACCCGGCCGGACGCAGCGGAGCGGGGATGGCTGCTGGATGGCTACCCGCGCAACGTGCGGCAGGCGGAAACGCTCCAGGGGTTTCTGGAGGCGCGGGGTGAGTCGCTGACGGCGGTGATTGCGCTGAACGTCTCCGAGGATGTCCTGGTGGAGCGGCTGGGGAACCGCCTGACCTGCCCGAACTGCGGAGCCTCCTTCAATGCGGTGCTGGACCCGCCCCGGTCCGCCGGGGTCTGCGATACCTGCGGCCACGCCCTGACGGTGCGTGAGGATGATCGGCCCGACCGCATCCGTACGCGCTTCGCGGTGTACCACGAGCGGACGGAACCGCTGCTGCGCTACTACCGGGAGCGAGGTCTGCTGCGCGAGATTGCGGCAGAGGGCCCCGAGGACGATGTCTTCGCACGAATCCTGGCGGCGCTCGACGAGGCGCCCGTGTAGGCCGCTCCCCTCACCTCCCTGCCCGGCGCTTGTCGGTGGGGAAGGGGCGTGTGTGGCGAAAAACACGCAGATTTGGTATAGTTGATGATTGTGCGCAGGGCAGCCGCCGGAATCACGGCGCGGCGAGGCGGGCGACCGGCCGGTCCTGTGTACGAAAGGGGCGAAGGTGGGGCGCAGCGGCGGTTTTCGCCCGCGCGCACTTCGCACATACGGTGGCGATCACCGCTGTGGGCCGGCACCCTGACTCTGCCCGGCGCCGCGGCGGAATTGTTGCCGTCGAGTGTCGTTTCGCGCGGGAGTGCCGTCCGTCGGCCCCGGCGTGAGCGGTTGAGCGGAGTCAGGCAAGGGTGAGCGAGCAGCGTGTGCTGCTTCCGCGACCCGTTTGACGCCCGGGGCTGATCCGTATCCTCCGGGGCGGCAGCAGGGGCGGCGGCGGTGGCAAGCGTGGTGAAAGGGGCCGAATTGGCAGGACGACCTGGCGGCGGTGGTGGCGGACGTCCCGGTGGCGGGCGTCCCGGCGGTGGCAGGCCCGGTGGCAGGCCCGGTGGCGGGCGCCCCGGCGGGCGTCGGCCCGGTGGTGGCGGTGGGCCGAGACCGCAGCCTAAAGAGCAGGTAGACACAAAGGAGCAGGGCATCGAGGTTCAGGGCGTGATCGCCGAGAACCTGCCAAACGCCATGTTCCGCGTCAACCTGGAATCGGGACACGAGATCCTGGCCCATGTCTCGGGCAAGATCCGGATGAACTTCATTCGCATCCTGCCGGGGGACCGGGTTCTGGTGGAGTTGTCGCCCTACGATCTAACGCGGGGGCGAATCCTGTACCGCTACAAGTAAGCGGTACGCGGTACGACGGCATCCGAAAGGTCGCCCGTCCTTCGCGTTGCGGAGAACGGCGGGCGGCGTGCCTTTCAGGTGTAGGGGCAGAGCGAGCGCGCGCGCACGCATAACGCGCGCGTCCGCACGCCCTGTAGAGATCTGGAAAGAAGCATGAAAGTACGAGCATCCGTTAAGAAGATCTGTGACAAGTGCAAGGTGATAAAGCGCGAAGGTGTCGTGCGCGTCATCTGCAAGAACCCGAAGCATAAGCAGCGGCAAGGGTAGGAGAAGCAACAGTGGCACGTATTGCAGGCGTGGACTTGCCGCGCGACAAGAGCGTCGAGTACGCGATTCCCATCATCTACGGCATCGGCATTTCGAACGGCCGCGAAATCCTGGCTAAGGCAGGGGTGGACCCCCGCACCCGTGTCGCCGACCTGACCGAGGCCGAGGTCGCCCGACTGCGCGACATCATCGAGCGGGAGTACCGCGTCGAGGGTGAACTGCGCCGCCAGATCGCTATGAATATCCGGCGTCTGCAGGAGATTCAGTGCTATCGCGGCATCCGGCACCGGCGCGGTCTGCCGGTGCGTGGCCAGCGCACGTCGACCAACGCCCGTACGCGCAAGGGGCCCAAGCGCACCGTCGGCGCGAAGAAGAAGAAGAAGTAAGCAGGGGTAGCTGTAGACTATGGCACGTAAACCTACTGCCGCCCAGGCGGCGCGCAACAAGCCCAAGGTCCGCAAGAACATCGCGGTGGGCGTCGCGCACATTCAGAGCACGTTCAACAACACGATCATCACGATCACCGACGTGAAGGGCGACGCCATCTCCTGGGCGTCCGCCGGCCAGGTCGGCTTCAAGGGCACCAAGAAGGGCACCCCCTTCGCCGCGCAGCTCGCCTCCGAGGCGGCCGCGCGCCGCGCCCAGGAGCACGGCCTCAAGCGCGTCGACGTTTTCGTGCGCGGGCCGGGATCGGGCCGCGAGACGGCGGTGCGCGCGCTGGCGCAGGTGGGCCTGGAGGTCAACCTGATCCGCGACGTGACGCCGCTGCCGCACAACGGCTGCCGCCCCCCCAAGCGCCGCCGCGTCTGACGAATAGATAATGGGGTGCCGCCCTCACCTCAAGGGGGTGAGGGCGGCGCCTCGTGCTATAAACACCGACTCGTAAACTCATCCGCGCTTGAGACGCGCTTTGGATGGGGAGGAAGAGAGAAATATGTCTCAGTCACCGAACTCCGTCAGCGGGGATGCCCGCTGCCGTCAGTGCCGCCGCGCCGGTCAGAAGCTCTACCTGAAGGGCCAGCGCTGCTACAGTAAGAAGTGCGCCATCGAGCGCCGCAACTACGCGCCCGGCCAGCATGGCAACACGGGCCGCCCCGCCAAGATCACGGAATACGGCATGCAGCTTCGCGAGAAGCAGAAGATGCGGCAGATGTACCGTGTTCTGGAAGGACCCTTCCGCACCTACGTGGCCGAAGCCACCCGCCGCCGCGGCGTCACGGGCGAGAACCTGCTCCAGCTTCTGGAGCTGCGCCTGGACAACGTGGTGCATCGCATGGGCTTCGCCGCCTCCCGCGCCCAGGCCCGCCAGCTCGTGAACCACGGGCACTTCCTGGTCAACGGCCGCCGCGTGGACATCCCCTCGTACCGCACCCGCCCCGGCGACGTTATCACCGTGGCTGAGGGTTCGCGTCGTATGGCCCCCATTCAGGAGGCTCTGGCCGGCGCTGGCACCAAGACCCCGACGTGGCTGTCCCTGGACGCCAACCAGTTCACCGGGAAGGTGCTGCACGCGCCGATCCGCGAGGAAGTGGACTCGGACGTCAAAGAGCAGATCATCATCGAGTACTACTCGCGCTAACCGCCGCGATCCGACCCATCCCGATAAAGGAGAAGAAACGCTTATGGCAGCAGTGGTCATGGAGGCGGTTACCCCGCGTATCGAGACCCTGGAACAGAGCGATGTCTACGGCAAGTTCGTCGTGGAGCCGCTGGAGCCTGGCTACGGCGTGACGCTCGGCAACTCGCTTCGGCGGGTGCTGCTCTCCTCCATCCAGGGCGCGGCAGTTACCGCGGTCAAGATCGAGGGCGTTCAGCACGAGTTCCAGACGATCCCGGGCCTGAAGGAAGACGCGACCGAACTCCTGCTCAACCTCAAGGGGCTGTTCGTTAAGGTGTACGACGACCGCGGCGAGGACGAAGAGGTAATCAGCTCGTTCTCGCGGGTCGACCCCGAGACCCGGGTCATCCGGATCGAGGCGCGGGGCGCAGGGCGTATCACGGGGGCGGACGTTATCTGCCCGCCGGACGTCGAAATCGCCAACCCGGATGCATACATCGCGACGATCTCCGAGGAGACCGGCTCCCTCTACATGGAGATGAAGGTGCAGCGCGGGCGCGGCTACGTGGTGCCCGAGCGGTCGGTCAACCGCACCGAGGTGATCGGGGAGATCCCCGTTCCCGCGGCGTTTGGCCCGATTCGCAAGGTGAACTACACCGTGGACCCGACCCGCGTGGGGAATCGCACGGACTTCGAGCGGCTGTCGCTTGAGATCACCACGAACGGCACGATCAAGCCGTCCGAGGCGCTCTCACAGGCGGCGCAGACGCTGTCCGAGTACTTCATGCGGTTCGTGGAGTTCCCCGGTGCGGGGGCGCGTCCCATCCTGGCTATGCCGATGGGAGCCTCTGCGGCGCCGGGCGGCACCATTGAGACCCGGATCGAGGAGCTGGACTTCTCGGTGCGCACCTACAACTGCCTGAAGAAGGCCAACATCCTGACGGTTGGCGAGCTGGCGCAGATTACCGAGGCGGACCTGATGAACATCCGCAACTTCGGTAAGAAGTCGCTCACCGAGGTCAAGGAGAAGTTGAACCAGCTCGGGCTGACCCTGAAGGACTCGGACGGCTCGCCGTACGTCGGCGGGGATGACGACGAGGACGAAGAGTAGTAGCAGCAGGCGTGACGTTTCGGGCGGCGGCAGCGGGGACATGCCGGCGCGGCGCCGCCCGCGAGGATAGAAGAAAACCATGCGACATCGTATTGGCGGCAGGCAGTTCGGCCTGCCCTCGGACCAGCGGCGCGCGCTCCTGAAGAGCCTGCTGCGTTCGCTGATCATTAACAAGCGGATCCAGACCACGGAGGCGCGCGCCAAGGACCTGCGCCCCGTGATTGAGAAGCTCATCACCCGGGCCAAGAACGACGACAGCGTTCATTCGCGCCGCATCGTCCGCACCTACATCGGCGGCAAGAGTGCGCAGGACGAGGACCTGGTGAAGGAGCTCTTTACCAACATCGCGCCGTTCTTCAAGGACCGGCCCGGCGGCTACACCCGCATGGCCAAGGTCGGCATCCGGCGCGGCGACGCCGCGCCCCTGGTGATCCTGGAGCTGGTCCAGGACTGAGAAGCTGACCGCTCCCCGTCTCTGCGCCGAAAGGCATAGGGGCGGGGGCGGGCGCCGACGCCGAGACATGCCCCGCTTCCGGCTGGTCCTGGAGTACGACGGAACCGACTTCTCGGGCTTCCAACTGCAGGGACAGGGGGAGCGCACCGTGCAGGGGGTTCTGGAGGCGGCCGTGGCGCGCCTGTCCGGCACGTTCACCCGGATACACGGCGCGGGCAGGACGGATGCCGGGGTCCACGCGCTCGGACAGGTGGCTCACTTCGATACGGAGTGGCGCGTGCCGGTGGAGCGCATGGAACGGGTGCTGAACGCCGCCCTGCCGGAGGACCTCCGGGTGAGGGAGGCCGGTCGGGTAGGGGAGCCGGGGTTCCATGCCCGGTTCAGCGCGACGTCCCGGCGCTACCGGTACGTCATCCTGAACCGGCCGGCGCCGTCCGCTCTGCTGGGGCGCTTCGCGCTGCACGTGCGCGATCCGCTGGATGTGGGGGCGATGCAGCGAGCGGCGGCCGAACTGGTCGGCGTACACGACTTCGCCGCCTTCGGTCAGCCGGATGCGCCGGGCAAGAGCACCGTGCGGCAGGTAACTCTGCTGGACGTGCGGCGGTGGAAGGACTGCGTCCTGGTCACCGTGGAGGGGAACGCGTTTCTGCGCCAGATGGTGCGCTCGTTCGTCGGTACGCTGCTCGCGGCGGGACGGGGGGCGCTAACGCCGGAGGGCGTTGGAGAGATACTGCGCAGCCGGGACCGGGCGCTTTGCCCGCCCGTTGCGGCGGCGCGGGGGCTTTGCCTGGTGCGCGTCCGGTACGACGGGACGCGCCTCCGCCGCGTGGACGGCGAACATACGGACGACGATTGACGATTAAGGATCTGGAGCGATGAAAACTTTTTCGGCCAAGCCGAGCGATATTACCCGCGACTGGCATGTGCTGGACGCCACGGGCAGGCCGGTCGGTCGGCTCGCCGCCGACGCGGCCCGCATCCTGCGCGGCAAGCACAAGCCCATCTTCACGCCGCACATGGACTGCGGCGATCACGTCATCATCATCAACGCAGAGCGCGCCATCTACACCGGCAACAACAAGGCCGCGGAGCCCATCTACCGGCACACGCTCTACCCGGGCGGTATCCGGCAGGTGCCGCGTGGCGAACTGCTGGAGAAGCGCCCTGAGTATGCGCTTTACCGCACCATCAAGGGCATGCTCCCGCACAACTCGCTGGGGGCGAAGATGCTCAAGAAGCTGCGCGTCTACAGCGGGCCGCAGCACCCGCATGAGGCGCAGGTGATCGGGGCGCAGAAGGCGAAGGCCGCCGCGAGCGGTCAGGAGGCGTAAGCAAAAGTGGCAGAGCAGACTCGATACTACGGCACCGGAAAGCGTAAGAACGCCATCGCCAAGGTCTGGCTGATGCCTGGCGACGGCACCATCACTGTCAACAAGAAGTCCACGGAAGAGTACTTCCACCGGGCTACGCTGGAGGCGCTGATCCGCCAGCCGTTCGTGGTGACCGACACCGAGGGGCGCTACGCCGTGATGTGCAAGGCGCTCGGCGGCGGCATCGCCGGTCAGGCGGGGGCGCTGCGCCATGGCATCTCCAAGGCGCTGGTGGAGGCGGAGCCGGACCTGCGGCCCGTGCTGCGCCGGGGCGGGTTCCTGACCCGTGACCCCCGCGTCAAGGAGTCCAAGAAGTACGGGCGCAAGCGCGCGCGCCGCGGCTTCCAGTTCTCCAAGCGCTAATTCCGACCAAAAAACAACCCTCTCCTGTAAAAACAGGGGAGGGTTTTTTCTTTTTGAAGCGAAAACTGGTACCGGCCGTCTATTCCGTTAGTCACCATGCGCCAATACTAAAGACTGTAATTCCTGAGATTGTCAATCCTGTCTGGCCACCCTGGTCGGACATTTCCCTTAAAGGAGGATGTCGCCGCGTGCCGACGCTAACCCCCTCATTTCGTCGCCTGACCGCCCTTCTCGGCGCGACGGCGCTAGTATCCGGTCTGGGAGGGCTGTCTGCCGCCCGCGCTCAGCAGGCTGAGCCGCCCGTCACTCCCCCGAATTCGACGCTGGACCTGACGCTCAACACGGGCGCTGCCACGGGCACCAAGACGGAGGCCCAGCCGGCCGGCGCTCCGGCGAAGAAGAGCCCGACGCCGACGCCCGCGCCGAAACAGGCCGCTCCGAAGAAGCCCGCGCGCTCTACGTCTACCCGGCTGACCACTCTGCCCTCCCGGCGCACCTCCGCGCCGCGCGGACAGGCGACCGCAACCGGCACGCCCCCCCCGCAGGTGGCGACGGGCCGCCTGGGGCGCGTGGTGCCCGAGTCCGCGACCCTGCGCGGTGGCCGCGAGGCGGATGCCCGGCCCCTTTCCATCGTGCCCCGGGGGACCAACCTGGCGGTGGTGCAGGAGACCGACACGCACTACGGCGTCCTGATGATCGACCAGACGGTCGGCTGGATTCCCAAGGCCTCCGTGGAACTGGTGGACTACCAGGTCGAGATCCAGTTCCCCGCGCAGCCCGAAGCGCCGGCGCAGCCCTCCCAGACGGACCCGCGGCAGCTCGCGGGCGATGTGGACGCGCGGATGGAGCCGCTCCTGCGTGAGGCGTTCTCCTATCTGGGTGTGCCCTATGTCTGGGCCGGGAACACCCGCCGTGGCCTGGACTGCTCCGGCTTCGTGAAGAACGTCTTCGCGACCTTTGGCGTCAACCTGCCGCGCCACTCGGGCGACCAGATCGTTAAGGGCCAGCCGGTCAACTCCACGGATGAGCTCAGGGCCGGCGACCGTCTGTACTTCGACATGAAGCGCTCCGGTCGTATCAGCCACTGCGGCATTTACATCGGCAATGGCTACTTCATCCATGCCTCCACCAACCAGAAGCAGGTGGGCGTGGATCGGCTGGACAAGGCAAACTACCGGAACGCCCTCGTGGCGGCCCGCCGCGACTTCGAGTAGTCGTTTCGGGCACGGGGGTGTAAACGAGCAGGGGGCGGACGCCCCTGCGTCCGCCCCCTGCTGTTTTGTTGGGGTGCCAGGTGTCACCGGTTGACCGCTTTCGGCGTCTAATAGGTGCAGTCCCACGTGTAAGGAGTCACCATGCAGTCCGCTGCTGAGTTGCGCCGCCGCGCGGATGCCGCTGTCCGGGCGGAGCGCTTCGCCGAAGCCGCCGAACTTTACACTCGTGAGGCCGCCATCTACCGCAAGAACGGCGACCTGAACGGGGCCAGGGTCGAGGAGCGCAAGGCTGACCGCTACCGCAGCGGCGTCCAGCTCTTCGCGCACCTCACGGGGACAAAGCGTCTTCCCGACGCCACGCCCAAAGTCGGTGCGCTGGCAAAGTGGGAGCCTGCGTACGGCTGCTATGTTGGTGCATTCATCGACCGGGACGAGCGCCTTGCGCCGCCGTTCCAGGACGAGAACCATCAGAAGCACTACCCCCCGGAGGCGTTCGCGGACCTGACACGCAAGAAGCACGCGTCGGTGTTCTGCTACTGCGCGTACGGTCGCCCGTTTCCGACGCGCTGGGTGGCGCATCTGCGCTCCTACGGCGTCGCGCCGCATATCGCCTGGGAGCCGAACCGCGGGCTCGACGAGGTGCAGGATGACGCCTATCTGCGGACGTTCGCGGACGCGTGCGCGCGTGCGCGTTGCCCCATCTTCCTGCGGTTCGCCTCCGAGATGAACGGCAACTGGACCCGCTACAGCGGCGACCCGCGCCGTTATAAGGAGAAGTGGGCGCTGGTCAAGCGTGTCATGGAGCGCTATGCGCCGAACGTCGCAATGGTCTGGTGCGTCAACTGCGTCCCCGAGACTCCAATTCCTGCGTACTACCCGGGGGACGATCTGGTGGACTGGGTGGGCGTCAACTTCTATGCCGTTCCCTTCTACGATAACGACCCCGGACGGCCCGGCCTGCACGAGAACCCGGCGGACAACCTGAAGTATGTGTACGCGCGCTACGCGGCGAAGAAGCCGATCATGGTGTGCGAGTTTGGAGCGTCGCACTACTCCACGGCGGACCGCAAGGACAGGCCGGAGTGGTCCGCGTCCCGGATCAAGCAGTTGTACTCTGCTCTGCCGCGTCTGTACCCCCGCGTCAAGGCCATCAACATCTTCGACTGCGACAACGTCACCTACGCCATGCCGGGCCGTCAGTTGAACAACTACTCGGTCACAGACTCCGACGAGGTGCTGGCAGCCTACCGCGAGGCCGTGGCGGATGCGTACTTCCTGAGCGAGGTGAAGAGCGGGGCGTCGTCGCCTGTGTCGATCGTGCCGGTGCCGGATGCCGGTCTGACCGTGCCCCGTGGTATACTGCGGGTGTCCGCCTGGGCGCGCTGTTATGCGGACCGGTTCAGCGTGACCTACTCGCTGGACGGGCGCGACCTCCACACCGCCCGGGAGCATGGCACGCGCGAGGCCGAGGTGAACCTGAACGGCCCGGCCGTCTGGAAGCTGACCGCGACGCTACGGGACGACAAGGGGCGCGTCGCCGCCCGCAAAGATTTCAGACTCAAGGTGGTGTGATGGCCATTCGATTCGGGGGACAGTCCCAGCAGCGCTGGGGCGACAACACGCTCAACACCAACGAGTTCATGCGCGACCTGCTGCTCATGGACATAAAGGGCGTGTCGCAGTCCACGGCGGCGGCGCGCAAGAAGGGCATGGTCGTGCTGGCGTTCTTTGACCCCGCCGACCCTGACTGCCAGAAGACGCTCCCCGTGTTGCAGCGGCTGGCGGATGCCTACAAGGAGAGCGGGAAGCTGACTGTGCTCGCCGTTTCCCAGGGCGACCCGGACGCTACCCGCGCCTTCGCCGAGCGCTACGGCATCACCTTCCCCCTGATGCCCGACACCGACAACTACTACACCCTTACCTACGGCGTCAGTGTGGTGCCGACCGTGTTTCTGGCGGACGGCGCCGGCATGGTGACCGCCAAGGTGCGCGGCCACAAGCCGGAAGCCCTGAACGGCATCTCGGCCCAGGTGGCGAAGTTCGCCGAGGTCGAGACGGTGGACATTCTCCAGGCGGCTTCCGTTTCTGCCGCTGCTGCCGCGGCCTGAGAGCTAGCGGCTCACTCCCGTGACCCCGTCCTCCCCGCCGCCGTCCTCTCCATCGCCGCCGCCCGCAAGCAGCGGCGGCGGTGGGAGCGGACTGCTGGCCGCGAAGAATCGGGGCGGCCTGATTGGCGCGCTGGCCTCGCTCGCGCTTCTGCTGATTAAGGTTGTGCCGGCGCTGTTCGGCCTGCTGACCAAGGGAAAACTCCTCCTCACGCTCGGCACCATGGGCGCCTACATCTGGGCGCTGGCGGCGGGCAACGGTCTGGGCTTCGGCGTCGGCATCGTTCTCCTGATCTTCATCCACGAACTCGGCCATGTCTGGGCGTCCCGCCGGCTCGGGCTGACGGTCCACGCACTCGTCTTCGTGCCGCTGATGGGGGCGTTCGTCAGTCATGACCGGGCGCGTACCGCGGCGGGAACGGCGTTCGTGGCACTGATGGGACCGGTGTTTGGCGGTGCAGCGGGCCTGCTCTGCTTCGCCCTGTATGCCGCCACGCGCCATGAGCTGTTCCTGCTCCTTGCGGCCCTGGACCTGCTGATGAACCTCTTCAACCTGGCGCCTATGGTCCCGCTGGATGGCAGCAAGATCGTGCCGCTGTTTCGCGACCCGCGCCGCCAGGCAGCGCTCGCGGCGCAGGATCCCTACTACCGGGTGACCGACGCCGAGCGCCGCGCTCTGCGCTCCGCCTTCTATGCCACCGTGATCGTGCTGAGCATTGCCACAGTGATTAGCTTCGCCCTCCTATCCGACGCGCGCCGCGCGTCGGATAGGCACGAAGCCACGGCGGCGGCGGCGGCGCCCGACGTGCCCGCTCTCGATTAAGTTGCGGCTGTGGAAGCCGGGGGCGCGACGGCCACCTGTGCCTCAGGGTCGCCGCTCAGAAGGGTGTGGAGCGTGTGCCGGGCCTCCTCCGCCCGCGCGGCTGCCACGGATACCCCGCCCAAGTCGCCCCGCGTTTCGCGGTATCGCGCCAGCGCCGTGTACACCCGCAGGTCCGCGGTCAGGTCCTGGTAGCGCCGCCGCGCCGCCTCGTAGCGCGCCAGCAGCGTCTCCACGGCTTCCGGACTCTCCGCTGCTCCTGCCCGCAGGCAGGTCAGAAGCAGGGCCTCCTGCATTTTGAGGCGCAGCTCCGGCCGCTGCGCTGTGAGCGGGTCCTCCGCCAGACGTTCCAGTGTTGTCCGGTCTTCGGTCGCTGCCGCGAGCGCCACCGCGGCGGCCAGGCGCCCCACCGGCCGGTTTGCAGCGGCAAAACGGTCGCGGGCTTCAGTCAGCGCCGCGACGGCCGCCTCACGATGCCCCGCGAGGAGGAGGCGCCCCTCCTCCAGGTGCAGGCGGGCATCCAGAAGGGGGCGGGCGGCAGGGGAGGGCGGCGCCTCCTCCAGATGCCCTCGCGCCGCCTGGAGAAGCCGCTCTGCCGCCCCACCGCTTCCCAGGTCGATC
>CALEKU010000237.1 GCA_937902745.1 uncultured Armatimonadota bacterium | reverse complement strand
TCGTCGCGCATCCCCGTGGGGACCGGGCCGGCGCCGGGGGCGAGTGACGCGACCACGGAGTAGGGGGTCGCCCGCGCGCCGACGCGCAGTTCGTTCACGAAGTAGGTCAGCACGCCCCGCGCGCCGGGCTGCGCCGTGAGCGCCGCCTGCCCCACCGGAGGCTCCAGAAACACGCGGTCGGTCCGCAGCTCCAGGGCGGGGGCGGGGCCGCTGTCGCCGTCGGTGCCGATTTCGCGCAGTTGGAGGCCGGCGTCCGCGAACTGCCAGAAGCGCCAGAGCGCCTGCGTGGCCTCCTGCGGCGCGGGCGCGGAGCCGTCGTCGCGGGCGCCCACCAGCAGGGTGTTTGCGCGGTCCTCAACGCCCGCCGCCCGCTGGAGCGCGGCGAGCGGCAGGAACGCATTGTAGGGCGGGACCTGGTTCGCCTCCAGGCTGAAGCGCCCGAATCGGGCGTCGTCCAGCACCGCCGTCACCGGCAGGCGCAGCGTCACCGTCGCGTCCTCGATGGTGGAAAGGGGGGCGTCGCGCGAGAGCAGGCTCGGCTTGTCCACGCGCAGCAGTACCTCGTCCCCGGGGCGGACGCCGAGCGCGCGGGCCAGGTGGTCGTTCAAAGCCACGCCCTCACCGGTCTTGGGGTCGGCCATTGTCGGCGCTTCGGCGCCGCCCAGCCGCCAGAAGGCGTCGGTGACACCCAGCACCTGCACGCGGTTCGCGCGGACGTCGCCTCCGGTGCCGTCCTGCCGCTGCCCCGCGGTGGCCGTGGCGCGCAGGAGGACCACCGGCGCGACCGGGGCCCGCAGCTCCTGCGCGGCCTCCTCCGCCAGGGCTTCGCGGAAGAAGCGGCCGGGGTTGTGCAGCGCGAGGTGGACGCCGCGCAGGCGGGCCAGCGCCATCTCCCGCAGACTGTGGCGCACGGAGTCGCCGACCGCCAGCGCGCCCGTGAGGATGGCGGCGGCCAGCACCGCGCCCAGAAGCACGCCGAGGTGGGCGCGCCGGTGGAAGCGCAGGCCACGCTGTGCGAGCGCCCAGAGGGTCATGCCGGGACGCCCACGGCTTCGGCAACGTACGGCACAAGCCGCCCGTCGCGTAGTTCGAGGACGCGGCCCATGCGGCGCGCGAGGTCCGCCGCGTGCGTGATGACGAGCAGCGCGACGCCCTCCTCGCGGTTGAGTTCAGCCAGCAGGTCGGCCAGGTTGTCCGCGGCGGCACGGTCCAGCGCCCCGGTTGGCTCGTCTGCCAGCAGGAGCTTGGGCCCGTTCACCAGGGCGCGGACCACCGCCACCCGTTGCCGCTCCCCGCCGGAAAGCTGCCCCGGCCGGTGCGCAAGCCGCGCGGACAGCCCGACCCGCTCCAGCAGCCGCCGCGCCCGCGCCTCGGGCGTTTCCCCACCGCCGCCGCTGCGGGGCGCGCCGTCCGCAAGCGTCGGCACCAGCACGTTCTCCAGTACCGTGCATTGGGGAAGCAGATGGTGGAGTTGGAAGACCCACCCGATCTCCCGGGCGCGCACGCGGGCGATCTCCGCCTCACCGAGCGTCGCCAGGTCTTTGCCGTCCAGCACCACGCGCCCAGCGTCCGGCCGGTCCAGCGTCCCGATGATGTTCAGCAGCGTGCTCTTGCCGGACCCGGAGGGGCCGACGATGGCGCACGCCTCACCCGCCGCCAGCCGCAGGTCCGCGCCGCGCAGCACCTGCGCGTCGGGCGCGCCGTCCGCGCCCGGGTAGGTCTTGCGCACGCCGCTCATCTCCAGCAGAGCAGACGGGGCAGCAGCGGTCATTGGGGGCGGACTTCCGGCGCCGAAGCGGCGGCAGCAACGGGCGCCGCGGGGGAGGGCGTCGCCGCTGCGGCGTTCGCGGCCGGTTTGGGGGCCGGCAGGGGACGGTACAGCGTGACCAGACAGCCACCGGCGGCGGCGAGCGCCAGGCCCAGGAAGAATGGCCAGCGGATGGCCGAAACGCCGCCCGCGGGTGGGTGCTGGATCATGGCGACCACGGCGTTCACGATGGGCGCGCCGCCGAACACGATCGACATGACCACGGCCGGCGACCCCTTCGCCCCGAACGCCAGCAGGACGCCGAACGCCCCGATGGCTCCGAAGATACCCGCGACCAGCGACCTGCCCATCCCCTTGATCGGCATCTGCCACGACGCGCCGTTCATCAGGAGCACGGCGAGCGGCGCCAGTACCGCGGTCAGGAAGTACGCGATTCCCACGAACAAAAACGCCTTGTAGCGCCCGTTTACCGGGTCGCCCATCGCCAACTGGCCGGTGTGCAGGAGTACCCCGTACACGCCCCAGGACACCACCGTCATCAGTGCGAAGACCAGCCAGCCCATCCCCGGCTGTCCCGCGGCCGTCGCCGTTGCTGCCGCCTGTCCCTCACCCATCGCGCGCTATCCTTCCGCCCGCGGCGCCTTCGCCTCCTGCTGCGGGGGCGCGGCTTCGCCGGACGGCAGCAGGAGGGTTGGGTCGCCGAAGAGCATGAACTTCATCGCCTGGAAGTAGATACTGGCGGGGTACCAGTCCGCGGTGGGGACCAGGGTCGCCAGCTTCTCCTTCTCGTGGTAGTGGCGCACCGCCTGCACCCAGCAGTCGCCGAGGCGCAGCGACTGGCCCGGCAGGGGCGCCTTCGCCGCGGCGGCCGCCAGCCCCTCCACCAGGGTCAGCCCGGCCGGCTGGCTGCCGGTGTTGCATCCGATATAGGCCACCGCGCCGCCCGCGCCCGCGCGCAGGAGCTGTTCTCCAAGGCCGGTCGGGTTGTGCGCGCCCTTCTGGTACGGCGCGGGCGGCGGTGGGGGCTGGGTGAACACCTGGCCGGCGTTGGTGCCCTTGTGCTCACGCCCGTTCACATCTACGTAGCCTTCATAGGGCGGGCAGGTGGCGAAGCGCCCCGTGGAGCAGCCCGCCGACACCAGCACCGGCAGTCGGTCCGCGTTTTCTATGCGGGCGAAGTCCTTCCAGGAAAGGCACTGGTCCCACCCGTCGTCTGTGCCGTGCCCGGCATGGAAGATGATCCCGGCGCCCTCCCGCAAGAGTTGCGTTACCTGAGCGCCGTTTGGCGGGGGCGTTTTATCGTCGCGGCCCCCGCCCGTGTAGTAGCGCTTCGCTACCTCCCATTTCGCCCCGCCGAGCGCGTCGGAGGCCGCGTCCATAGTGGGGCGGCTGTCCACCCAGCCACCAACCGAAACGAACGCTGCCCGGCGGGCGTTCGGCTTCGCGCTGGTGCGCACGCCCTCTTCATAGCGCACCGTCTTGTCGGCAACGGTCTTCACCTCGGCGGCGGTGCTGACCGGCCACCGGCCCACGGCGATCTCAGGCCGGTAGTCCACGCCATCGAAGTTGATCGGGTCCTTCTTGTTCGCCTCGCCGCGCACCTCGCCAAAGTAGCCCGCATGGAAGCCGTCCTTGCGCCCGTTCCAGTCGTCGAACGTGCCGTCCGGCTTGGCCAGGTCGCCGTAGTACAGGTCAGAGGGGTAAAAGGCGTAGTCGAACGCCTCCTTCGTGATGCGGTCGAGCACCATGTAGCGCACCGGCAGCACGTCGGCGTCGCCCACGAGCAGGGCGTAGCCCGCGTTCCGCTCGCGCCACTCCCGGTGCAGGAAGCGCTTCAGCTTCTCCGGGTCGTCCACGCCCTTTTCGGCGCGCAGCACGTCTTCAAGCGCCACCAGGCGGGTGGGCAGCTGCTTGTGCTTGTGCCGGACGTAATCCCCCAGCGCCGAATGGAACGCCTTCGGCGCGATGACCAGGAAGGCTCGGGCCTCCGCCTTCGGTTGCGCGGCGGCCGGGGCCAGCGCCGCGGTGGCGGACGAGGATAGACCCGGCGGCAGGGCCGTCGCTGCGGCGAGGCCGGACACGGCAAGAAGGGTGGGCAGGAGCATTCGGCGGATACGCACAGGGTCAACCTCCGGTGGTGACGGGGCGGGCGGCTTCGGGATGCGCCACCTGTTCAAAAATGCGCGCGACGTTCGCGGCCATCGCGTCCACGTGGAACTTCTCGCTTACGCGGCGGCGTCCCTCCTCGCCGAGCGCCCGCGCCCGCTGTGGGTCGCAGAGAAGCTCCTCCAGAGCGTCCGCGAGGGCGCGCGGGTCGTCCGGTGGCGCGAACAGAACGCCCCCGCCCGTTTCCGCCAGAAGCTCAGGGAACACCGCATGGCGCGGCTGGACCACCGGCACTCCGGCCGCGAGCGCCTCGAGCACGTACAGGCCAAACGACTCGCCATAGGTCGCGGGCACGGAGAAGGCGGACAGGCCGCGCAGGAAGGCAATCTTCGCGTCGCGGTCAACGTTCGGGAAGAACGCGACGTCCGCGCCGAGCCCTTCGGCCTCCAGCTTGGCCCGGAGGTCCGCGACGTAGGAGACATCCCCGGCCGTCTGCGCCCCGGCGACGCGCAGCTTCAGTCCCTTGATGCGTTTGCTCTTGCGCAGGAGGAGGTACGCCTCCACCAGCGTCCCCAGGCCCTTCGGCGGGTACATCCGCGCAAGATAGCCGAGCGCGGGCGGTTCGAGCGGCGTAGGCGGCCCGTAGCCTGTCAGGTCGATGCCATTGTAGACGACGTGGACCCGCTCCGGGGGCAGCTTCATGCGGTCGGTCATCAGGTCCGCGTGGTAGCGGCTCACGGCCACGAACGCGTCCACATCCGCCGCGCGCTCGGCCAGAGTCCGCCAGGACTCCGTGCGGTGCGGCTCCGAGAGGCTATCGAGGAACGTGTCCTCGCCCTGGAGCGTGCAGGCAACCTTCGCCCCCGTCTCGTTGCGGATGCGGCGCGCCAGTCCCATCAGCAGGGCGTTGGACAGGCACACCACATCGGCTTTACCGTCGCCCGCGAGCCACGCGACCAGGTGGTCCAGCTCTTTGGCCTGGTGGCCGTCCTCCCCCCGCAGCATGGAGAGGGTCATCGCGCCGAGTTCGCTCGCCTTCGTCATACCCGCTCGCTTCGCCGCGCTGCGCAGCACCGCCGGGGAATCGAAGAGTCTATCCACCCAGCGCGGGGTCTTGCGGAACAGCGGGGACGCCTGCTGCAGGTAGACGTTCACGCCGCCGTAGAACAGCGGCGCGCCCTCCGCCGCCGACGCCTCATCCAGCGTCGGCGGCAGGTACATCGGCACCATCAGGGCGTCGTGCCCCTGCCGCCGCAGGGCGAGCGCCAGGGCGTTGTCCCGCATGCAGGTGCCGCAGTAGAAGCTGCCGGTGCCCGGCGTCAGCAGAAGGATACGCACAGGGGCGCCGTCTCCCCTCAGTCCTCGCGGAACCAGGCGGAGGCGTTCGGGGCGAGCGAACGCCGGTAGGCCACCCCGGTCGTGCTGGTGGCCCGCCACGAAGACTTCGGCCCGGGGAACCACTTGGCGTGTCCGTCCGCCATGGCGTAGACGCTCCCGCCGCCGTGGCGGTAGCGGCCGGCGCAGTAGTTATCCGCCCGGCCGATGATCGCGCCCGCTACCACCGGGTAGCCGCTCTCGTGGCCCGTACACCCCGACGTCCAGTCGTCGCCCGCCGTGTTTCCGATGTAGCCGAACCCCTCCGTCACCAGGACGAGCTGCGCGGGGTACTGCACGTCGGCCCAGGAGGAGGGTTGACCCGGGAACCACCCGAAGTCGATCACGGTCCGGTGCAGGGTCGGCATGTAGTTGCCGTTGTTGATGTAGCTGAGGGCGCGCGCGTAGTAGTTCGCGGCGAAGGGGCCGGGCTCGGGGTCGCCCGCGGCTTTCGGGATGTCCGTGTTGTCCATGCTCGGGCAGACCCAGAAGGTGACCTCGCGCCGGTTTGCCGGGGAGCCCGGGGCGGGGCCCGCACCGACCTTGATGTACGGCTCCACCAGATCCTGCCAGGTGACCGCGGAGGTCATCCCCACCAGGATGAAAGAGCCAAGCGGCAGCGCCTCGTCGTAGTCCTGGGTGTAGGACAGAATCCCGAGGGCGATCTGCTTGTTGTTGGAAAGGCAGTTCGCCTGGCGCGCCTTCTCGCGTGCCTGGGCGAACACCGGAAAAAGGATCGCAGCGAGGATAGCGATGATCGCGATGACGACGAGCAGTTCGATAAGCGTGAAGCCGCTCCGGCGACGCTGCATACTGGGCCTCTCATTTCCTGACGGCCCCCGGGTGGCGGCCGTGCGCGCGCGTGTTCGTGAGGATCGTAAACCTGTTAACGGAATGATAGCACAGGTCGGTCTCTTATCGGCAGCCTGCTGGAGCCTTTCGGACAGGTTTCCAGACGGCAAAGGGCGAACCTGAGTTCAATTTTAGGAGACGAACGCGCATGGAACGACGACGGTTTATACAAGCAAGCGCAGCGGCGGCATTGATGGCCGCCCTACCGGACGGGGGGGCGAGGACAGCGCAGGCGGCAGCCGAAAAGGTGACCCTGGCGGAGCGAGGACAGGCAAAGGTAGCCATTCTGACGCAACCCGGCGCGACCGAGACGGAGCGGTACGCCGCGGAGGAGCTGGCGCGGTGGCTCAAGGAGTTGACAGGGGCCACCTTCGAGATGCGGGAAGCAGCGCCCGGGAGCGGGGGAGGTGCCCCGGAAAACGCGCTGGTCGTGGGGCAGGGGCCGCTGGCGAGCCGCCTGGCACCGGATGTGGACCCGGCGCAACTCGGTGGCGAGGAGTGGGTGCTGCGGACCACGGGCGGTAACTGCCTCCTTCTGATGGGCGGGAGGCCGCGCGGGACGCTCTACGCGGTGTACCGGTTCCTTCAGGAGCACGCCGGAATCCGCTGGTGGACGCCCTGGGCGGTGCATGTGCCGAAGCGGCCGACGTTTGCCGTGGGCGACCTGCGGGAAACGAAAAAGCCCGCCTTCGAGTCGCGCGATCCGTTCTGGTACTCTGCCTTCAACGCGGACTGGGCGGCGCGTAACCTCTCGAATAGCCAGTCCGCGTCCCTGACCGAAAAGCATGGCGGAAGCATCCTCTATAAGGGGTTTGTCCACACGTTCTACCCGCTCGTGCCGCCGGATAAGCACTTCGCCACGCATCCGGAGTGGTACAGCCTGATCGGTGGGGAGCGGAAGGTACAGGGCGGGCAGCTCTGCACCTCGAACCCCGAACTGCGCGACTTTATTACCGAGCAGGTGCGGACCTGGCTGAAGGAGACTCCCGAGGCGCGCATCGTCTCGATCTCCCAGAACGACTGGTACGGTGCGTGCCAGTGCCCCGCGTGCAAGGCGATCGACGAGCGGGAGGGGACACCGTGCGGGTCCGTGCTGGAGATGGTGAACTACGTGGCCCGGAAGCTGGGCCCCGAGTTCCCGAACGTGGCGTTCGATACGCTCGCTTACCAGTACACCCGCGCCGCGCCGCGCACGCTACGGCCGGAGCCGAATGTCATCGTGCGTCTGTGCTCGATCGAGTGCGACTTCAGCCGGCCGCTGGAGGACCCGAAGAGCAAGGTCAACACTGCGTTCGCGCGGGACATCCGGGACTGGAGCCGGGTGAGCCAGCGGCTCTACATCTGGGACTACACCACGAACTTTGCGCACTACGCGCTGCCGCACCCGAACTGGTTCTCGCTTGGCCCGAATCTGCGCTTCTTCCACCGGCATGGGGTCCGAGGCGTCTTCGAGCAGGGAGCGTACCAATCGCACGGGGGCGAGATGGCGGAGATGCGGGCGTGGGTGCTGGCGCAACTCCTGCGCGACCCGTACCAGGATGACCGCAAGCTCATTCGCGAGTTCCTGGAGGGGTACTACGGCCGGGCGGCGGCGAAGCCCATCGGGGAGTACCTGAAACTCATGCACCGGGCGGTGGGGGACTGGCGCCTGACCTGCTTCAGCTCTCCCGGAGCGCCGTTCCTGTCGTTCGAAACGCTGGTAAAGGCCGAGCGTCTGTGGCAGGCGGCGGAGCGGGCCGCGGCGAAGGACCCGGAACTGCTGTGGCGCGTGCAGCAGGGCCACCTGCCGGTGCGGTATGCGTTCCTGGTGCGCTGGCCCGCCCTGCGGCGCGAATGCCTCCGGGCGAAGGCGGAGTGGCCGCTGCCGCTCTCACGCCGAGCGGTCGCCGATGAGTGGCGGGCGATCGCGACCGGCCTGGGGCCGGAGGGCTGGCAACCGATGACCCATGTCAACGAGTCGAGGCTGACGCCGGATGCCTTCGTGGCGCGCTACGCGGTAGACGAGCCGGACCCGGTTCCGCCGGTGCTCCCGAAGCGCGGCGAACGTCCGGGGCTCCCCGCGGATATCCCGGATATCTTTACCGTGGCGGCGTCGGTGGTGGACGTTCAGGACGACAAGGCGGTGATAGCTCAGGAGGGGGTGTGGGGCGAGATGCTCGGCGACCCGGTCGCCTCGGACGGGCTGGCGGTGCGGATGCCCACCAACCACCACGAGTGGGCATTCCAGATCCCGCTGTCGCGTGCGCCGGAGAAGGTGCGCCGGGGGCGCTGGCGTGTCTACGCGGTGGTACGGGTGGAGAGCGGCGGCGCGCCCGGCAGCAACGGCGTCGCGTTCACCGCGGGGGTCTATGATCCGGGGGCGTCCGTCTCGCGTGGCCAGATCTCCGTGCGGAGCAACGATGCCGGGACCGGCTACCGCTCCTATCTTCTCGGCACGGTAGACACGAACGCAGAGCAGTTCGTGTGGGTCGCGCCCGCGACCGGGAGCGGAGCAAAAGCCATCTGGGTCGACCGCGTCGTGTTCGTCCCTGCAGGGGACGCCTAAAACCCGTTGGGGCGCCCGCAAACGCGGGCGCCCCAACGGGCCAACAGGCGGGGAGACTCAGACGGGAACTTCGCGCCGCTCCTCGCCGGAGCGGTACAGGGCGTCCATGATCTGCGTGACCATCAGACCCTCTTCCCCGGTGGCCGCGCCGACCTCCGCGGTGGTAAGCCCCTCACGCACGGAGCGGACAAACGCCTTGACCTCCTCGCCGTGGGAGGAGGGGACCGGCTCCAGCCAGCCCGGGGTGCTGTCGGTGAGCGTGCCGAACTCCTCGCGGAACAGGGTGTAGTTACCCATGTCGAAGCGGGCGCCGCCCTCCGTGCCCATCAGGTCCGTGGAGAACACGTCCTTGCCGATGTTGGCAATGAACGACGATTCCAGCGTCATCGTGCTGCCGTCCTCGAAGCGCACCAGACCCACCGCGAAGTCTTCCACGGTGTAGGTCTTCGGGTCCCAGGTCCCCATGGTCCCCAGTACCCCCTCGCGCGTACCGAAGTGCGTTGCCACCATTGCGGACGCCGAGACCGGCTTCTTGTGCCCCATCAGCCACAGGGTCAGGTCGGTGATGTGAACGCCGATGTCGATCAGCGGGCCGCCGCCCTGCTTGTCCTTCTGGGTGAACACGCCCCAGCCGGGCACGCCCCGGCGGCGCAGAGCCTGCGCCCGCGCGTAGTAGACATCGCCGAGCTTGCCGGCGTCCACCGCGCGCTTCAGGGACTGGGAGCCCGAGGCGAAGCGCCAGTTGTAGCCGATCTGCAGGTTCTTGCCCGCCGCCTTCGCCGCCTCCACCATGGCCCGGCCTTCGGTCGCATTCATGGCCATGGGCTTTTCGCACAGGACATGCTTTCCGGCAGCGAAGGCGTCGATGGTGGGCTGCATGTGCACGTAGTTGGGGGTACACACGGAGATGGCGTCGATCTCGGGCATCTCCAGCAGCTTCTTATAGTCCTCGAAGACGTGGGCGATCTTCCACTTATCGCTCTTGGCCTCCTCCAAACGCTTCGGCTCGATGTCCGCTACCGCCACAATCTCGCACTGGTCGGGAATGCTGCGGTAGCCCGGAGCGTGCGCGGCCTGCGCGATGCCGCCGAAGCCGATGATGCCGATGCCGATTTTTCCGTCCCTGGTCATAGGGTATCTCTCCTCGCGGTCCGTATCTTCTGTGTTATTCCACGCCGGTCAGCCCGAGCAGTACGGGCGCAGCCTCGGTCCCCTCAGAGGTGAGGGTGACCCGGGTGATGGGCACGCCGGGGCGCGGGTTCTCCCACGTCCACTGGCGCAGGCGGATATTCTGCCCGGCCACGGCGCCCGTCCAGGCGGTCACCGCTGCTGCGCTGCCCCGCCCGTCGTCAAAGGCCAGGACCTCGCGGCCGTAAGTCAGAGGCGCCTCGACGCTCTGGCCGTCGCTGTACTCCACGCGCACCTGGCCTACCGTAGTCCCGAGCGGCGCCCGGAAGTTCGACCCGAGCAGCCAGCGGAGCGCGGACGCTTTGCGCTTCCCGAGCGGTAGCGTGACGGCGCGGGGCCAGGCGCCCGAGCGGTTCAGCCCGCCCGCCAGGAGCACACCGCGACCGACCCGGTAGCGGGTCCCGCCGAGCGACACATCACCGGTTGGGAAGTTCGCGGAGGGCGGGGGCGCCGTCCCCGGCTCCCCGCCGCCGAGGACATCGCTGTTGGCGACCGCCGAAAGGTCCACGGTGAAGCCGCGCTTCGACGTCAGGTCCACAGGTTTGCGGTCCCACAGCGCCAGGAACGCCTCATCCGGGCTCCATCCGAGCGTTACCCGGTCGTTCGCGCCGCCGTTCCACGCGTGCTCGGCCGCCGTCACGTACGCCACGAACTGCGCGAACGAGTCTCCGCGCACCAGTTCCAGGCTCATGGCGTAGCCCGCCCAGGTGGTCTGAAGCAGGCCGTCCGCGCCGTCCCGTGCCGCCACCCGCGCGAAGTCGCGGATGTTCGACGGGTCATACCACGTGCCCGCGATCGACGAGAACCCTTCGCGCTTGAACAGAGCCGTGCTCGGGTACTCCGGGCCGCCGTAGTGCCAGTCCGCAATCAGAATATCCTTGGGGACGCCCGCCCGCCGCTCCGCGGACTCGGCGGGCGTGGCGGCGTAGGCCGCGCCGCCGGAGCCCTCCGAGGAGTGCAGCATCATGTCGCCCCACATCATGGTGCGGACGCCGCGCTTCGTCAGGTGGCTGTGCAGCTGGTTGACGTTCTTCAGGAACAGTTCGGTTTCGGTCTTCGTGCTTCCCTTTTTCGGGAAGGTGCCCTCCAGGGCAACTTCGTCGTGACCGATGTGCAGGACCTTCGGGCGGAACATCTCCAGCGCTTCGTCCAGGAGGGGGAGCAGCACCTCATAGGTGCGCGGGTTCTCCGGGTCGATGGCGTAGGGGTGGGTCGGGTCCGCCGCGATATCGAGGTTCTGCCCGTTCCCGAACAGCCACTCCATGTGTCCGAGCGCGTTCACCAGCGGGATGGGCTCCAGCAGATGGGCGCGGGCGAAGTCCACCGTCCGGCGGACATCCGCCTTCGGCGTGCTGCGGTCCGGCCACCAGGTCTTCGGCTGGCTCTCCCACTGGGTGTAGTCGACCTCGTAGACCATCGCGTTGTACTTCAGCGGCGCGATGATGCGGTCGATCATGCGCTCGTGGAACGGCCACGAGCGCGGCCCGCCGAACCAGTGGACGCCGCGCCAGGCCAAACTCGGCCAGTCGCGGATCGTTATGGCCCGGGCATAGACGCCGCGGGCGTCCGCGCTCAAGAGCTGCTTCAGGGTCTGGACGCCATAGAAGACGCCGCGCCCGTCGGTCCCCGAGAGGATCGCTCCGTCGGCGTTCACCAGCAGGTTGTACCCCTCGGCGGGCGCCGGGGCGGGGTTCCCCGGCAGGCTAAGGCCCTTGCCGAGGCGGATATCGCCGGTTTGGGCGGCGCCGCCGGTCACCACGGGCACGTCGAGGTGCCAGAACTCCTTAAGCTCCGCCCGCAGTTCCTCCGCGGCGCGCTTCTCCTCCTCCGCGGGCGCGGAGGGCAGCACGATCCGGGTCTGTGAGCCGAGACGCAGTGGCTTGGTGTCCGCGCCGGGAGTTATCTCCTTGGGGCGGGGGATAAGCGGGCGCTCTCCGGCGAAGGGCACCCGGGCGTCCGCAACGGTAGCCACGGTGGGGCTCTTCGCGGTCACGCTCTTGGCCGCCTCGCGCCGGGGGGCGGGGCCAAAGGCGTAGGTCACACTGACCACATTCTCGCCCGCCGCAACGGGCCGGGCCGGTGACCCGATACCGAGCCAGAGAATGGGGTGGCGCGTGGCCCACTCCTGCGTCCCGCCGCGGGCATCGAACAGGTTGAGCGCGCCGGCGTCCGCCCCGCCCTGCCCCTCGGATGTCACCGTGATCGGGCCGAGGCGCGAGTCGAAGCGCACGCGCCGCACGAACGGTGTCAGACGGCTGCGAATCTGGTCTTCGTGCGCCGCGGCGCGGGGCACCGTCCCGGCGCGCGGTCCCTCCACCGTGTCTGCCTGGAACGGCTGGCCCGAAACGGGGTTCGCGTTCAGGTACGCCGCGGCGTACTCCACCTCAGCGGGCTGGCCGTTCTTCATTCCATAGGCCACGCGCACGGTCAGGGCGCCGCCGCTGCCGCTGGCGCCGCTTGCAGGGCGCAGTTCGAAGCGGTAGCGGGCGTAGCTGTCGGCGTTCTCGAACGCAGCAGTCGCGACCTTCTGGCCGTTCTCCTCGGTAACGGTGTACTTCGGGGTCGTCTCGTCGGTGTTCAGGTACAGGCCGGTCCAGCCGGGCTTCACCAGATACAGGTGCGAGTGGGTGACCACGGGCACCCCGTCTACCAGGAGGCGGAAGCGTGCGCCGCGCTCCACGGTGAGCCGGAGGCGGCCCGACGAAAGGTCCAGTGGCAGCGGGGGCGTCTTTTCCTGGCGGGGCGCGGCCTGCGGCGCGCCCGGGCTTGCGATCAGGACAGCCGCCAGCGCAGCGAGAGCGAGCGCAGCACGGCGGGGGATCGCGTTTCTTACGGTTAGGTTTCTCATGAGCGTGTGAACGGCGCGCTATCGGCAGCAGCGGCGACTACTTCATTCCGGTCGTGCTGATGCCCTGGATGAAGGTGCGCTGCGCGAAGAAGAACAGGATGATGATCGGGACGGTCATCACGGTGGACGCCGCCATGAGCAGCGACCACTCCGCACCATGCTGGCTGACGAACCGCTGTAGCCCCATCGAGAGGGTATAGGCGCGCTCGTCGTTCAGGTACAGCAGCGGGCCGAGGAAGTCGTTCCAGCTCCCGATAAAGGTGAACAGACCGACGGTGGCAAGCGCGGGCTTGCTGAGCGGCATCACGATGCGCCAGAAGATCGTGGCGTCCGAACAGCCGTCGATACGCGCCGCGTCGGAAAGCTCGGCCGGGATCGTCAGGAAGAACTGCCGCAGCAGGAAGATGTTGAACGCCGACCCGAAGAACGACGGCACCCACAGCGGCAGCGATGTGCCGATCCAGCCGAGCGCCTTGAAGATCGTAAACGTCGGGATCATGGTGACCTGGCCGGGCAGGATCATGGTCGCCAGCAGCGAGTAGAAGACCCAGTTGCGCCCGCGCCAGGGCACCTTCGCCAGCGAGTAGGCCACCAGAGCGCAGGAGAGCACGGTCCCCACCACGGAGAGCACGCAGATCTGGAGCGTGTTCCAGGTGTAGCGGCCGAAGGGGACGTAGGTCAGAGCGCGCGGGAAGTTCTCCCACACCGCCGGACTCGGTATCCAGACCGGCGGGATGCGGAAGATCTGGTCGTCGGTCTTGAGCGCAGTGGTGAGCAGCCAGTAGAACGGCAGCGCGAAGAACAGGCCGAACCCGATCAGAATCAGGTGCGAGAGCCCGGCGCGGACGGGCGACTTTTTCGAGGCGAGTGCCATAGCCGTGCTAACGCTCCTCCCCGGCGTAGTAGACCCAGCGCGCGGACGTCTTGAACACCAGCAGCGCGCAGGCCAGGGTAATCAGGAACAGGACCCACGCCATCGCCGAGGCGTAGCCCATGCGGAAGTCCAGGAACGCCTGGTTGAACAGGTGCAGGGCATAGAACGTGGTGCTGTCCTGCGGTCCGCCGCTGGTCATGACGTACGCCTGCGTGAAGTACTGGAACGTGCCGATGAGGCCCATAATGAGGTTAAACAGAATGACCGGCGTCAGCATGGGCAGGGTGATGCGGAACAGCACGGTCGGACCCCGGGCGCCGTCCAGCGACGCCGCCTCATACAGGGACTCCGGAATGTCCTGGAGCGCCGCAAGGTAGATGACCATGCTGCCGCCCGCGCCCCACAGCCCCATCAAAATCAGGGCGGGCTTGGCCCAGGCCGGGTCCGTTAGCCAGGCAGGGCCGGAGATGCCCAGCTTCGCCAGGGCAACATTAATCAGGCCGATCTCCGGGTTCAG
>CALEKU010000236.1 GCA_937902745.1 uncultured Armatimonadota bacterium | reverse complement strand
GCGCTTTCGAGGGTCGGGTGGGCTTCAATAGGCTCGGGCATAGCGTCACTTTCGAGAGGACGGGCGCCCGGTGAAAACGGTTTCACGGGAGCCGTCCTCGGTTGACAACGGGGCCAGACACAGTATACAATGCGCCATCGCGGAACGCCTGTGTCGAGGCGCGCCTTAGGCGTGCCCGCCCCCCGGACGACGGGAAACGCCGTCGGGTTCGGCGTCATCGAGCCGTTATCTAGATACAGCAGCTGAATAATTCAGGGACTCGAAGCCCGGAGCGCCGTGCGCCCAGCCGCCCCTCGCGCCGCGGGCTTTGCGATAATCAAGGAGTGAGTGAGCAGTGGAACCGTTGCGCATCGTGATCGCGGATGACGAGCCGATTATTCGTCTCGACCTGCGGCGGACGCTTGAGAATATGGGCCACATCGTGATCGCGGAGGCCGGTGACGGCGCCCAGGCGGTGGAACTGTGCCGGGAACTGAAGCCCGACATCGCGATCCTCGACATCAAGATGCCCAATATGGACGGCATCGACGCGGCCAAGGTCATCTCCACCGAGGGCATCGCTCCGGTGCTGCTCCTGACGGCCTACAGCCAGAAGGATCTGGTGGACCGCGCCCGCGATGCGGGCGTCTTCGCCTACCTGGTCAAGCCGTTCAAGGAGGCCGAACTGATGCCGGCCATCGAGATCGCCATCGCCCGGTTCGAGGAGTTCCTTGAGCTGGAAAAAGAGGTCGACAAGCTGGAAGATAAGCTGGAGACCCGCAAGGCGGTGGACCGGGCCAAGGGCATCCTCATGGACCAGTATGGCCTCAAGGAGCAGGACGCCTTCCGCCGCATCCAGGTGCAGAGCATGAACACCCGCAAGTCCATGCGGGAGATCGCCGAGGCGATCATTATCGCCAACTCCGTCTGATTGGAGGGGCCGTGCGCCTTCCCTTTGGGGACCTTCTGAGCAGGGGCGAGGCCGGGCAATCCGACCTCGCTCGTCTGCTTAAAAAGAAGGACGATGAGATCGCCGAACTTCGAGCGCGCATCCGCCAGCTCGAGAGCACGCTAGACGCTCGCGCCCAGGAGGCGGCGGCGCTGCGGCGAATCGGAGAGGCGACCGGGCAGGTCGTCAACACCGACGAGATCCTGCCGCTGATCGCCGAGGTGGCCGTCGAGGTCACCGGGACCGAGTCCGCCCAGGTCTACCTCTTCAACGACAGCCGCGACCTCCTGATTCTGCGTGCCGCCACCGACGAAGTCGGCGCCCGCATGGCGGGCCAGATCCGGATTAAGGTGGGCGAGGGTATCACCGGCTGGGTGGCCCGCGAGAAGGAGCACGTCGCCATCGCCGCCGAGGCGTGGAACGACGAGCGCTTCAAGTTCGTTCCCGAGCTGGAAGAGGAGCACTTTCAGAGCATCCTCTCCGTCCCGCTCCTGTGGCGCGGCGACTGCATCGGCGTCATCAACGTCCGCACGCTCGCCCCGCACGACTACACCAAGACCCAGGTCCAGCTCCTTTCCTCTATCGCCTCGCAGGTCGCCGGAGCCATCGCGGCGTCGCGCCGCTACCGCACCGCGGAGAAGCGGGCGTCGCACCTTTCCACGGTCGCCGAGGTCAGCAAGACCATCACCTCCAACCTGTACCTGGAGGAGATCCTGCAGCTAGCCGTCGCCGCCACGGCGCAGACGATGAACTTCAAGATCGTCGCGCTGTTGCTGGTGGACGAGGAGCGTAAGGAGCTGGTGCTCAAGGCCACGCAATCCCAGTCCCGGGAGTACGTCCGCAAGCCGAATCTGCCCATGCGCGAGTCGATCGCCGGGAAGGTGATCGAGACCGGGCGCATCGTGACCGTGCCGGACGTTAAGAAGGACCCGGAGTACCGCTACCCCGAGGTCGCCAAACGCGAGGGGCTGACCAGCCTGGCGTGCGTCCCCCTGAAGGTGCGCGAGCGGGTGATCGGCGTCCTGAACTGCTACACAGAGCGGCCGCACGACTTCACCGAGGACGAGATCGCGGTTCTGACCACGCTCGGCAACCAGGTGGCGGTCGCCATCGAGAACGCCAAGTTGATGGTCAAAGGGGCGCTCCTTCAGGAGATGCACCACCGCGTCAAGAACAACCTGCAAACCATCGCGTCGCTGCTGCGCCTCCAGTCCCACTACGCCGCGGACCGCTCGCCCCAGGAGGTCCTGAACGAGTCGATTAACCGGGTGCTGGCTGTCGCGGCGGTGCACGATCTCCTGTCGCGCGAGGATCTGGACACCATCTCGGTGCGCAAGATCGCCGATTCCATCCTGACCGCGACCAAGCAGTCGTTCACCTCGCCCGACAAGCGCATCGACATGCGGGTGGAGGGGCCGGACCTGCTTCTGTCGTCCCATCAGGCGAACTCGGTGGCGCTGGTTCTGAACGAACTGGTCGCAAACGCCGTCGAGCACGGTTTCGAGAACGTTAACGAGGGCGGCATCATCGTCCGCCTCCGCGAAACCGACGACGACCGCTGGCGCCTGGAGGTCTGGAACGACGGCGAGCCGCTGCCGCCCGACTTCGACCCGCGCAAGAACCACGACCTCGGCCTGCAGATCGTGGACACACTGACGCGCGGCGACCTTCAGGGCGACTTCACGCTGCAGAATGCGGATGGCGGCGTGGTCGCCGCCGTGATCTTCCCCAAGAGGTGACCCCCATGGACACGCTCCCACCGCTCATCCCGCGCTCCGTGCTTTTTGGCAACCCCGACCGGATGAGTCCGAAGATTTCGCCCGACGGCACCCGGCTTGCGTACCTCGCGCCGCGCGACGGGGTGGTCAACGTATGGGTGCGGAGCGTGGCGGGCGGCGACGACCGGCCGGTGACCCGCGAAACGGTGCGTCCCATCCGGGCCTTCTACTGGTCCGAGGACGGGCGCTACCTCCTTTACCCGCAGGACGCCGGGGGGGATGAGAACTTTCACCTGTTTGCTGCCGAGGCGGATGGCGACGGCGGCAGCGCCATCCGGGAACTGACGCCGTTTCCCGGCGTCCGCGCGGGGCTGGTGGCTACCAGCCCGGACGTACCCGGGAGCGTCGTTCTGACCATGAATCGCCGTGACCCGCGCCTGATGGACGCCTACCGGTGCGATCTGGCGACCGGAGAGCTAACGCTTGCGGCGGAGAATCCCGGCGGCGTGGTTGGCTGGGTGGCGGACGACGCGCTGGCCGTCCGCGCCGCAACCGTCGCCCGTCCGGACGGCGGAACGGACGTTCTGGTTCGGGAGGGGGAGGGGGCGGACTGGCGCACACTGTTGTCCGTGCCGTTCGGCGAGGAGGCCAGCCCGATTGACTTTGCGGCGGACAGCAGTCTGTACGTCCTGACGAACCGGGATGTCAACACGCTGCGTCTGTACGCCGCGGACCCGGCCAGCGGGGCCCTGACCCTGCTGCACTCCCGCGAAGATGTAGACCTGGGGGGCATCGCCCTGCACCCGACCCGCAGGAACCTGCAGGCGGTCGCGTACAACCATATGCGGCGCGAGTGGGTCGTGATCGACCCGGATATCGCGCCGGACTTCGCCGCGATTTCGGAGCAGCTATCGGGGGACTGGTCGCTGCTGAGCCGTGACCGGGCAGACGAGCGCTGGGTGGTCGCGGAGACGCTGGATACAGACGCCCCGCGCTACTACCTCTACACCCGGGAGGGCAGGCGACTCGACTTCCTGTTCTCGGCACGGGAGGAGTTGGCGAACTGGACGCTGGCGCCGATGACGCCGGTGGAGATTCCGGCGCGGGACGGTCTAACGCTGCCGAGCTACCTCACCCTGCCCGTAGGGGTGGCGCCGAAGAGCCTGCCGATGGTGATATTCGTCCACGGGGGGCCGTGGGCGCGCGACACCTGGGGGCTGTCGCCGGATGTCCAGTGGCTCGCGAACCGCGGCTACGCGGTGTTGCAGGTGAACTACCGGGGCTCCACCGGGTTCGGGAAGGCGTTCGTGAACGCCGGGAACCGCGAGTGGGGCGGGCGGATGCACGACGACCTGGTAGATGCGGTGCAGTGGGCGGTGGCGCAGGGCTACGCTGACCCGGCGCGGGTCGCGATCATGGGGGGCTCCTACGGTGGGTACGCCACGCTCGCGGGGCTAACGTTTACCCCCGAGCTCTTCGCCTGTGGGGTAGATGTGGTCGGGCCGAGCAGCATCGCGACGCTCATCCGCTCGATCCCGCCCTACTGGGAGCCGCTGAAGCAGCAGTTCCTGCTGCGAGTGGGGGACCCGGACACGGAGCCGGAGTTCGTGGAGTCACGCTCCCCGCTGACGTTCGCGGACCGCATCGTGCGCCCGCTCCTGGTAGCCCAGGGCGCAAACGACCCGCGCGTGAAGAAGCACGAGTCCGACCAGATCGTGGCCGCCGCCCGCAAGAACGGCAAGGACGTGCTATACCTGCTGTTCGAGGATGAGGGACACGGGTTCGCCCGCCCCGAGAACCGCATCAAGTACTGCGCCGCCGCCGAGGAATTCCTTGCCAGGCACCTCGGCGGGCGCTTCGAGCCTGCCCACCCCGGCGAAGAGCCGCCGATCGTGGAGTAGCCTTCCGTTTTATTGCCGTTCGCGCGTACCAGGAGGCTGTCGTGGCAAGACGTCTCGCCCTCACCAGCGGGTTGCTCATCGTTGCGGGAGTCGGCAGCCTCGGGTATCAGATGGCGGAGCAGCTTATGAACGCCCTCTTCATTGAACCCGTTGGGGAGTGGCTGTTCGAGATTACGTTCATCCCCTCAGTCGTCTTGTCTGTCGTTACCACGGCGGTTTGCGCGCTCCGGCCCCTTAAGAGATTCCCGTTAGCCCTCTGGAGTCTCTCGGCGGCGGGATTCGTGCATTCGTTTTTTGCCCTGCTCGTCGCTTTCGATACCGTGCCTACGGACCTTGCTTCCGTGGGCGGCTTGTCCCTTTCTCAGCCTCTGGTCCTGGGTCTGGTTTGTGGGTTATTGACGAGACGTTCGACGGCATCAGATTTGTAGCCGATGGGACTGGCTGAAACGGTGGGAGGCGTTGTCCCAATGCCTACTGGTTTCGGCGCGCGCAGACCCGTTGTACGAACTTCCAGTACTGCTGTGTGCTTCCGGTCGATTTCTGGGATTGCGCCATCACGCGCTTCTGAATCCATTGGAGGTCACCGCTATTCAGGTCCCTTTTCTTCACGAATAGCCTTCCTGCCAGCAGGGTATTGCGCGTGTCTTCCCTGGCCAGCAACGCGGAAGCAAACGATCTTTCTTCCGCATCCAGAGCCCGAGGTGATTTTTTCTGAGCCCGGATTCTCTGCCAGGTGTCGAGAGGCTGATCGTCCGGGCGGGTAGGCAATCCCAGTACCGCCGCGTACTCCAGGAGACATGTCTCCGCTTCCAGCGGCGCGGAACCGATGATCTTTGTCTCGATCAGACTGAGCAGTTCCTGTCGAGCCGACCTGGTACTGGTCGGCCTCCGCGAACAGCAGGCGCTTTACGCTAACCCGGTCTTTGCCGACGCGCCCGGAGAAAGCGCCGGCTAGCTTGAACTCCGCGATTCCCTCCGCGCCGACATACCTGCACGTGCTGCGCACAGTCCACGGGCTACGTACAATGGACGTAAAATTGTCGGTGCAGGTGAGTGAAGCCATTAGCAGCGCCAGAGGCACCGCCATGTACGCGGGCAGAATCTGGAAACTCAGAAATATCGACCAGACGAAGACGGTCACGAAGAGGAACGCTCTGAACCGCCGGTCTCTGCGGCGCGAATCGCGGGCATCACGCTGGCGGAGGGTGCTGAAGGCGGAGAGAATCTGGCCAATCTCCGGCGGTGGCGGGGCGAAGAAAACCCGGTCCGGCGACAAAGGCTTGCCCCCATGATCATTCTGGGTGTGTGGCACCCAGAAGGACGGGAGCAAGCCGAGCGTCGGCAGGGGCGGGGGCGCTTCGGGGGCATCCCGTCGATCCGGTTCAGGCGTCGCGGCGGCGGGCCAGGCGTCCGCTGGCGGCTAGCAGGAGCAGGCCGCCGAGGGCGAGCAGCGCGCCGGTGCCGGGTTCGGGGACGGCGACGGCGTTGAAGCGCAGGTCCATGAAGACGGGCAGGTGGCCGCCGTTCGGGGCCGTGGCCACGAGAGACTGCGCGATGGACTGCCCGACCATCTGGTTGCCGGTCGTGGTCAGCGACGTGTTGAACGAGGTGCCGTCGTTGCCCCAGACCCGGTAGGAGTGGTTGAAGTCGTCCCAGGAGGTGGCGGAGTAGGGGACGCCGAACGCGCCGACGTAGTCCCACCCGGTTCCGTCGCCCAGGCTAGCCGAGGTCAGCAGGAAGTCGAACCGGTCGTCCATGCCGCCGGTGTTGGTGCCGAGCCCCGGCGCCTGGGTGTGGACGAACCGGTACGCGGCGTTGTTGTTCCAGTCCCCGGGCGTTTCGATGGGATCGAAGAAGCGCCCGGCGTCGTTCGCCTGGGAGCCCGTCAGCTCGATGTAGGCGGCGTCGAAGCTGGAGGTGATGTTGAAGTCGCCACCGATGAGGAAGTGCGTCCCCGGCGCCAGCGACTCCGCGTCCTCCCGAATACGCTGCGCCTCGATCAGGCGGCGGGATGACGGGTTGCTCTGCGACGCCATATGGGTCGAATACAGGGCGAGTTGGGAGTCTTCGGCGCCCCCGAGGATGCGGACATCGTAGCGGTAGGTGTTTCGTGGAGGTTCCGGATTGACGCCGCCCGTGGAGACGATGCTCGTGCTGAGATAGGCGATCTTGCTGGTGCGGTAAAACAGGGCGCTGTCGGTGTCCGGGCCGTTGAGGAAGGGGGCGGCGGCCCAGTCGCCGGGGCTTCCCGCGGCGGAGTTCAGCAGGTTAACGAATGAGGTGACCGCCGCCTGGCTGAGGAACTCCTGGCCGAGCAGCACATCGGGGGCAAACTGCCTGCCCTCAAACGTGCCATAGAACACGTTCTGGAAGTGTGCGTCGCGTGCTCCCGCCCCTCCGTAATCCGTAACGTTCCAGGTCGCCACCCGGAGTGTTCCGTCCGCGGCGCGGACGATTGAAGGTAAAAATACCAGGCTAAAAAGCGCCGCGAAGCCCTGCAAGACCGTTCTGCGCATACCCCTTGCTACCTGCCTTCGTCGTAGATGACTTTCAGCAGGACGGTCCCCACGGCCTTGAGCGACTCGGGCGAGCACTTATCCGCTGTGTCGTCCAGAGTATGCCACGGACCGTAGTCAAAGTCAATCAGGTCGATAGCATTCCAGCCGACCGCCTGAAGGGGCAGGTGGTCGTCCTGAATCTCATAGCCTATCCGGTTGATGAACTGCTTGACCCCGAGCGCTTCCGCAGCGCTCCAGACCTTGTCGTTGATGTGCGTTGCGGCGTTCTCGCTGTTCACCTCACGCATGATGTTCAGGTCTTTGTCGCCGATCATGTCGATGAGGATGGCATAGTCCGGCTTCGGCATCGCGGGGTTCTTCGCGTAGTACTTGGAGCCGAGGAACATCCGCTCGATCTGCGGGCCGTAGTCCTCGCCGTCGAAGAACACAATCTGCACGCCGATGTCGGGCTTTTTCGCGGCGAGCTGGCGGGCGACCTCGAGCAGGCAGGCCACCCCCGAAGCGCCGTCGTTCGCCCCCAGGATGGGCTTACGGCGCCGGGTGGGATCGACCTCCTGGTCGGCGGTGGGACGGGTATCCCAGTGGGCGCAGAGCATGACCTGCTTCTTCGCCGTCGGGTTGATGTGCGCGTAGATGTTGCTCATCGGTAGGGACTGGCTGCCCAGCCGCGCGGTGAAGTTCTGACGCTTTGCCGGGACGCCCGCGGCCTTCGTGAGCTCCGACACCAGCCAGTCGCGCATCGTCGGGTAGTTCGGCGACCCGGAGTACCGCGGGCCGAACCTGGTCTGCTTGGTCAGGTCCTTGAAGGCGCGCTCCGCGTCGAAGGGCGGGGCGGCAACGGGTGCGGGGGAGGGCGACGAAGATGCAGAAGAAGTGGGGGCAGGTTTCACGGGCGAGGTTACCGGAGGGTCACCGACGGCGTTGGTCGGCTGGCACCCGGCGACCGCCAGCACGACGGCTGCGAGGGCGCCAGGAAGAAACGAGGTCTGTGAAAGCTGCCGTTTGGGCATGTCGGAACATCTCCGGAGGCGGGATTCAGTTCGCGCGGATGCGGCCATCGACCGCGCCCGAGAGGGTGCCGCCCCGCGCCGAGGCCGCCTGCTCCAGAGCGTCGGCGAGGGTCTTGCCGGTGTCGCTGGTGATCTGTTCCTTCTCCCAGATCTTGAAGTAGCCCTGCTGGCCGTTCGCCAGCGGCCGGGTCGTGGCGACAGTGTAGGTCTTCGCCGCTTCCAGTTTGGCGCTGCCCACGGTGACGGAGCCGACCCGCTTGCCGCCGGGCTTCGAGGCATCGTACGTAAACGTCAGTCCCGAAACCTGGAGGAAGCCGGACGAGGGCTGCGGGGCGAAGGAGACGGAGCGCTCCAGCGCGTCGAGGATCTGCTCCCCGCGCAGACTCAGTACCACGATGGTATCCGTGGCGGGGTCGAGGGCGGCGGCAACCTGAGCGGGCGTCGCCGGTTTCGGCACCGACGCGCCGCTCTTGAAAGCGGCGGCCGGGAGGAAGGCGATGTCGGCGCCGGCGGCGGCGCGGATGCTGTCGGCCACCAGGTTCCCGACCTCGGACTCCTCGTGACGCACGTTGCTGACGCTTCCCTGACGGGGCGCGGCAACAGGGGAGGAGGGGGGGGCGGTGGGCTTGCCTACGGCGGTGGCAACGGCAGCCCGCGCCACCGGGAACAGGAGCACGGCGGCCCCACCCAGGGCCGCCGCGCCCAGAAGGGCGATCCCGATCCAACGCCGTTTCGAGTCGATCGGCCTACGCGAGCGTGTCTCCATCGCCTACTTCCTTGCCCCCTTCCGCACGCCACTTCAGGTACCCGGTGATAAAGTCGCCCAGGTCTCCGTCCATGACGCGCTGAACGTCGCCGGTCTCCACGCCGGTCCGGTGGTCCTTTACCATCTGATACGGTTGAAATACATACGACCGTATCTGACTACCCCACTCGATCGAGCGCTGTTCGCCGCGAAGCTGGTTCAGCTTCTCCTCGGCCTCGCGCTCGGCCAGTTCCGCCAGCCGCGCTGCCAGGACCCGCAGCGCGACCTCCTTATTCTGGAGCTGCGACCGCTCGTTCTGGCACTGCACCACAATGCCGGTGGGCACGTGCGTGATGCGCACCGCGGACGACGTCTTGTTGACGTGCTGGCCGCCCGCACCGCTGGAGCGGTACGTATCGATCTCCAGGTCCTTCTCGTCGATCTTCACCTGCTCGGTGAAGTCTACCTGCGGCAGCACTTCCACCGCCGCGAAGGACGTTTGCCGCTTGCCGTTCGAGTTGAACGGCGAGATGCGCACCAGGCGGTGAACCCCGTGCTCGGACTTGAGAAGTCCGTAGGCGTTGGTCCCGCTGATGAACACGGTCGCCGACGAGATACCCGCCACGTCCCCCGGCTGCTCGTCCTTGATCTCGGCTTTAAAGCCGTTCTCTTCGGCCCAGCGCAGGTACATGCGCAGGAGCATCGCGCCCCAGTCGCAGGCGTCGGTACCGCCCGCGCCCGGCTTCAACTCCACGATCGCATCGGCGGCGTCGTGTGGACCGGTAAGGAGGCTCTTAACCTCCAGCGCGTCCAGTTCGGCCAGGATTGCGGCTAGTTCCGAGCGGATTTCTCCCTCGAACGCCTCGCCGCCCTCTTCCAGTTCGGCCAACTCCAGCAGCGTTCCCGCGTCCTCGATGCGCCGCTTCAGGTTAAAGTAGGGCTCCACCTTGTCCCGGACCCGCGCAACCATCTGCATGGTGCGCTGCGCCCGTTCGGCGTCGTCCCACAGGCCCGGCTCTGCGCTCTGGGCCTCCAGCGCTTCTAATTCTCTTTGACGCTTCGGAATGTCAAAGATGCCCACCCAATTCTTCGAGACGCTCGCGAATCGAGATCACATCTTTAGAGAGATCGCTGAGCATTTCGTTTCACACCCTTCCTGGCCAGATAGGCAAGTCGGCGCGAGTCAAAACCCGCGCCGACGTCGCCCTCAGTATATCACGCGTGGTATTGAAGCGGGACCCGGGTACACTGTCTCCAACCGGGAGGGTTGAGATATCGAACCGGGCTGTTGGTGGAAAGGAGCAGCGGCAATGACCGCGGAGTACGAGGGGGATATACAACGGATAGGATCGCGGTTGCCGGACCCGGGAGCAGGCAGCAGAGAGGAAGAAGACGAGGAGGCTCTGGAAGCGGAGTTGATGCTGCTGGCGCTCTCGACTGGCGACACGGGCGAGGCGACACAGGATGTGGATCTGAGCACGCTGACCCCGGCAGAGAAGCGGGCTCTGCTGGCGCTCTGGCGTGAGCAGATGGGCATTGAGCGAGATGGCCTCGAAGACGGGGAGGACGCCCTGTGAGCACGCCTGCCCCGCCTCGCCGGGCGCCGGGGGTGCCGCCTCCGAAGACGGAGAACGGGCGCCGCACGATCATCGCCCTCGTCTTTGTGGTTGCCGCCATCCTGGCGCTGGGGTACTTCGCGTTTTATTCCGCCGGGAGCGACGAGCGCACGGCCGCGTCTCCGCCTGAGGTCGTGCCGGTAACGCCTGGTCTGCCCGAGGCGTCCCCCTCGGCGGCCTCTTCTGACCGCGCGCCCGCCGTCCCCGAAGAATCGTCCGCCCCGCCGCCCTCAGAAGGGTAGGGGACAGAGGTTGTCGAGAAGCAGTTCCGCCGTGGCGAGGTTCGTCGCCAGAGGAACATCGTGCGTGTCGCAGACCTTCATCAGCGCGGAGATGTCCGGCTCATGGGGGTGCGGCTGGAGCGGGTCGCGCAGAAAGATGACCCCACGCACCTTCTGCTCCGCAATCAGCGCCCCGATCTGAAGGTCGCCGCCCATCGGACCGGAGAGCACCCGGGTCACATCCAGCCCCGTCGCCTCCGCCACCACGCCCCCCGTGGTGCGCGTGGCGACCAGCGGCACCACTGCCAGTCGCTCCCGGTGCCGACGGACGAACTCGGCCATCGCGTCCTTCTTTCCGTCGTGCGCAATCAGGGCAAGGTAGCGCGCGTCCTCATGGACCAGCATCTTTACACGCCTCCGTTACGGCCCGACGCCGGCCGGGGGCGTGTTCGCTGCGCCCCGCGCGGCGGCGAGCGCGGCGCCCCCCACGATCAGGGTGACGACGCTGGCGACCACCACGGTACCGCTCGGCCACACCTTGTTTTCTGCCTTAATCATGCGCGGGATCATACCGCCCGCCGCCAGAACGGCGGCGGCGATGCCCAGGCTGAGCGCCAGGGTCGGGCGTGTTGGCAGCATCAGGGCGCCCGCCAGCGACAGACCGCCGCACACCACGCCCGCGGCCAGCGACGGGACCGACTGCTTCTCCATAAAACCGGCGATGCCGCCCGTGAGCAAAAGCGCCGCAAACAGGAAAAACACAATTCGGGCAACATTGAACATAGTTCGTAACCCCTCCACTCTCAGTGTACCGCGCTTGAACGCCCCTCCGGGCGCCGGTACAATACCGGCATGAGCGACTCTCCGCCCGGCGTCGTCCTGGTCGCGGACGACCTGATGTTCCCGTCCCGCATCCGCGAGGGACTGCGCCCGATGGGCGGCAGCCTGCGCGTGGTCGGGACCGAGGCCGCGCTGATGGCCGCGCTTGCCGAAGCCCCTGCGGACGCTGTGCTTGTGAACCTGACGGCCCGGCGCTACGACCCGGTTTCTGTGATCCGCGCGCTGAAGTCAGGCGAGGCGACCCGCTCCGTCCCCGTGCTCGCCTTCGCGGGGCACGTCGAGAAGGAGAAGCACGAGGCGGCGCGCGAGGCGGGCGCGGATATGGTCGCTGCAAACTCATCCGTTTCGATGCACCTTCCGACGCTGCTGGGGCGTCTGCTGCGCGGGGAGCGCACCGACAGCGCTTCGGACGCCGGGGAGGGGGACGCCTGATGGCAGACACCCCTTCGGAGGCGCTGCCCCCGCGCGAGACCGCGCTGCGTGAGCTTGCCCGCCGCCACGCGCGGGCGCTCGCCTGGCTGGGGGTCCGCACGGTCGGCGCAGGACTGGTTCTGGTGGCGGTGGTGGGGCAGGCGCCGGGCGCGGCCCGCCACCTCGGCTGGCTGGAGGCCGTGGCCGCTCTTCTGGCCGCGGCGCCGTACTTCACAGCGCTCGGGCGCGTCCATGCGTGGCGCATCGCGCTGGGACGCAGCTATGCCCGGGCGGAGCAGTGGGAGGATGCGGCGGTGACGCTCGCCCCGTTGACCGGGGTGCGGGCGCGGATGTTTGACTCTACGGGCGAGGGACGATACTGGCTGGCGCTCGCCCTGCTGCGGCTGGGCCGGGACGGCGAGGCGCGGGCGCACTTCCGCGAGGTTGTGGCAGACGCACGGCCGGACTGGCGCGAAAAGGCACAGCTTGAATTGGGGGAGGGAACACCAGCGTGAGATTGCGCCCTTTGTTGCTGCTGTATACGATCCTGTCGCTTATCGCTGGGGTGATAGGGGGATGGGCGGGAACCCGCTTCTTCGGGGCGCCGTTTTACTTTGGCTTCTTCCTGGCGTTCACCCTCGGCGGCATGACCGGTCTCTTCGCCCTTGCCGTCCATGTGGAAAACCACCGAAACAAGCCATAAAGCAGCGGTCCGCTTGCCTTGACAAGGCGGTACCCACGGCCTATAATGCCCGTTGTCGAGTCGCCACCATGCCGATGCCGCGCAAATACCGCGCTCCCTGCCGGTTCTGTGGCACTGTCATGTGCTAACACCCACGTACCGTGGGCTGAACCGGGGCAACGGGCGGGACTTCCGCAAGCGGCCCTCTTAGCATAGTGGTTAATGCGGCAGTTTTGTAAACTGTTGACCGGAGTTCGATTCTCCGAGGGGGCTTGGCCGGGCCAACAATCACATAATAGGGGCAGATGTCCGAGTGGCTAAAGGAGGCGGTCTGTAAAATCGTCGGCGAAAGCCTACGCAGGTTCGAATCCTGCTCTGCCCACCATACCCTTGTGAGCCCGCGGGGCGCCGGTCATGACCGGCGCCCCGCGCGGCGTTTGGGCCGCTTGACAAGGGAAGGGGCGACCGGTACACTCTATACCGTCCACTCACCACTTTGTGAAATAACGCACGGACTTTCAGCATAGAAACGGCGGCGCGGCGCAATGGCGTACACGGGCGGGTTTCAGGAGTTCATCCGGGCGCTGGAGGCGAAGGGCGAACTGAAGCGCATCGCCCGTCCCGTTGACCCGGTCCTGGAGATCGCGGAGATCGCGGACCGGGTAGTCAAGGCGGATGGTCCCGCCCTCCTCTTCGAGAAGCCGAAGGGCAGCGACATCCCCGTTATCATTAATGCGTTTGCTACGCGGCGGCGCATGAGCATGGCCCTCGGCGTGGACGACCTGGAAGAGGTCGCCCGTGAGATTGAGAAGCTCGTTCAACTCCCCGGAAACATGCCCCCCGGCCTGATGGGCAAGGCGGCCCTCCTGCCGGGCCTGGCGCAGATCGGGCGCAACACCGCCCCGCGTATCGTCCGCGATGGCCCCTGCCAGGAGGTCGTCAAGACCGGCTCCGACATCAACCTGCTGGAGCTGCCCATCCTCAAGTGCTGGCCGCTGGACGGCGGCCGGTTTGTGACTCTCCCGCTCGTCTTCACCAAGGAGACGAAGACCGGCAAGCGCAACGTCGGCATGTACCGTATCCAGGTCTACGACGAGAAGACCACGGGCATGCACTGGCAGCGCCATAAGGTCGGCTCCCGCCATTACGCCGAGTTCGAGGCGCAGAACCGCCCCATCCCCGTGGCCGTAGCGCTCGGTGGCGACCCGGCGCTCACCTATGCCGCCACGGCGCCGCTGCCCGACATGATCGACGAGATGTCGTTCGCGGGCTTCCTGCGCAAGAAGCCGGTGGATCTGGTCCCCTGCAAGACGCAGCCCTTAGAGGTGCCCGCGGACGCCGAGATCGTGCTGGAGGGGTTTGTGCCCCCGGGCGAGCGGCGCATCGAGGGGCCGTTCGGGGATCACACGGGCTTCTACACGCTGGAGGAAGAGTATCCGGTCTTCCACCTGACCGCGATCACCCACCGCAAGAACCCGGTGTACCCTGCGACCATCGTCGGCCGCCCGCCGATGGAGGACGGCTGGCTGGGCAAAGCGACCGAGCGGATCTTCCTGCCGCTGGTGCGCCTGTTCGTGCCCGAGATCGTGGACTACAACCTGCCGGTCGAGGGCGTGTTCCACAATCTGGTCATCGTCAAGATCAAGAAGCGCTACCCGGGTCACGCTCGCAAGGTGATGCACGCCCTGTGGGGCCTGGGCCAGATGATGTTCTCAAAGATCATCATTGTGGTGGACGACTGGGTAGACGTGCAGAATCTTCAGGAAGTTTTGTGGGTGGTGGCGAATAATATAGACCCCGAGCGCGACACGAGTTTCGTGCACGGCCCGATCGATGTGCTCGACCATGCGAGCCGCGAACAGGGCTTCGGCTCGAAGATGGGTATAGACGCGACACAGAAACTGCCCGAAGAGGGCTTCACGCGCCGCTGGCCGCCGGTGATCGAGATGAGCGAGGAGATCAGGGCGCGCGTGGACGCGATGTGGAACGAACTGGGCCTGTAGATGGTCCGCCGTTCCGGGAAATCAACCATAAGAATGGCGGCGGCCCGACACAAACGGGCGCGAGCCGGTATCCCGCCGGGCGCGTGGCATGTCTGTGAGACGACCTGGGGCGAGGCGCAGCGCGTGCGTCTGGTCACTGGCCCGCCGTCTCTGGTCGATGCTCCCGAGCGTGTCCGCTCCGTGCACGTCGTCGGGTTCGTGCCCGCTGAGGGCGAGCGCCACCTCCTCCTGGTTCAGAACGCGGACGGCAAGTTCACCTTTCCCGGCGGGCGCCTGGAGGGCATGGAGACCGCGGACGCGGCGCTGGCCCGTGAGGTCTGGGAGGAGGCGCGCGCCTGCCTGGAGCCGGGCCACCGGCCGGTGGCCGCGACGCGTATCGACTTTCTAAATCGTGTGCCGGGCCGCGTTTACCGGGTCCACCCGACCTACCTTCTGTGGGTCACCGGTTCGGTGGCGACCCTCGGAGACGGCCCTTTTCATGACCCGGCGCCGAACGGGGTAGTGGCCCGCCGCGTCGTCCCGGTGGACGAGGCGCGGGGGCTCCTGGGGCCGCTGGAGACCCGGGTCCTGGATGCCGCGCTCGCCGCGGTGGAGGGGGGCGATGGGCAGCAGCAGCAGCAGCACCCGCAGCGTCCCGCCGGATAGGCGTCTGGTGGTGGCGATGACCGGGGCGAGCGGCGCGATCTACGGCGTCCGCTTCCTCCGGCAGGCCGTTCGCCACTTCGACGAGATCTACCTGATGCTCTCCTCGAACGCGCCGTCCGTGCTGGCAACGGAGGCGGGCATCCGGCTATCGCAGCCACCCACCGCCCGGGAACTCCTGGGCGAGGAGGCGCCGCAGATCCGCTTCTGCGATCGCTCCGACTACTTCACCCCGCCCGCCTCCGGGTCGTTCCGCCACGCGGGTATGGTCGTGATTCCCTGCTCGATGGGTACCGCGGGCCGGATTGCGCACGGCATTAGCGACGATCTGACCACCCGCGCGGCGGATGTCTGTTTGAAGGAGGGGCGCAAGCTGGTGCTGGTAGTCCGCGAAACGCCGTGGAGCCTGATCCACCTGCGGAACCTGACGCAGCTTGCCGAGGCGGGAGCGACGGTGCTGCCCGCCGCGCCGTCGTTCTACCACCAGCCGAAGACGGTGGAGGACCTGGTTGATACCATCGTCGCCCGGACGCTGCAGGCGCTGGGCGTCGAACATGAACTGATGGGGGAGTGGAGGCACGAATGACCGCCACCGCAGAAGGACCGTCCATCCCGGTGACCCCGTGGCAGAAACTGCGCGTGGTGCTGGAGATGATTAAGATAGAGCACACGCTGTTCGCGCTGCCGTTTGCGTTCCTGGGGGCGCTGCTCGCCGCGAACGGCCTGCCGACGGCGTGGCAGATCGTCTGGATACTGGTCGCCATGGTCGGCGCGCGCTCCGCCGCGATGGCGTTTAACCGCCTCGTGGACCGGGAGTACGACGCGCGGAACCCGCGGACCCGAATGCGCGCCCTGCCCGCAGGGCTGGTTTCGGTGCCGTTCGTGACCGGGTTTACCCTGGTCATGTCCGGCCTCCTGGTTCTGGCGGCGGGGATGCTCAACCCTCTGGCGCTGGCGCTCTCGCCGGTCGCGCTGCTGCTGGTCTTCTTCTACTCGCTGACCAAGCGCTTCACCGCCTGGTCCCATGCCTTTCTAGGGCTGGCGCTGTCGGTCGCACCGGTCGGCGCGTGGGTCGCGGTCCGCGGGAGCCTGGCGGAGCCGACGCCGTTTCTGCTGGCCGCGGCGGTGGTGTGCTGGCTGATCGGCTTCGACATCATCTACGCGCTTCAGGACGTGGAGTTTGATGAGAAGGCGGGGCTCCACTCCATGCCGGTGGCCCTGGGACCGCTGCGGGCGCTCTGGCTGGGGCGGGCCGCGCACGCTCTGATGATCGTGTTCCTGGTCCTGATGGGGCAGGCGGCGGGTCTGGGCCTCTGGTACTACGTGGGGGTGGTTCTGGCCGCTGCCCTGATCGCCTACGAGCACGCGATCATTCGCCCGGACGACCTGCGCCGTCTGAATGTCGCCTTCTTCTATGTGAATATCGCCGTCTCGTCGGGCCTCCTGCTCTTCACCGCGCTGGACGTTTTCACCCGCTGACCGAGAAAATCCGGGAGTGGGAGCGGCACCGCGCCTGTCCTTGAAATTGGGAAGGTGGGAGTGAAGGAATGGAGACAGTTGTCATCGGGTCGGTGCCGTATCTGAACGCGTTGCCGCTGATCCGCTGGTTTACGGATACGGAGGAGGGCAGGGCGTCCGGGGTGCGCGTGGTGGAGGCGGTTCCCTCAGAGTTGGCCCGCCTGTTGGAGCGGGGCGAGATTGCGACGGCTCTGGTCTCCTCGATTGAGTACCACCGAAAGCCGGGTCTGGCGTACGCTCCCGGTGTTGCGGTGATGGCGGACGGCCCAGTGCGGTCCGTCCGCATGCTCTCGAAGGTACCGGTGGGGGAGGTGCGGCGCGTGGCGCTGGACACGTCCTCGCTGACATCGGTGACGCTGCTGAAGATCCTCCTCGCGGAGCGGTACGACCTCGCGCCCGAGTACCTGCCGCACCCGCCGAACCTGACGGCCATGCTGGCGGAGGCCGACGCGGGTCTGCTGATCGGGGACCCGGGCTACCGGGACTACGGGCCGGGGTATCACGTGCTGGACCTGGGCGAGGCGTGGAAGGAGCTTACCGGACTGCCATTCGCCTATGCGCTCTGGATCGGGCGACCATCCGCGCTGACGCCGGAGCTTTGCGAACTGCTCGTGCGCGCGAAGGAGTGGGGGAAGGCGAACCCCGAGCACATTGCCCGTCGGGAGTTCGAGCGGCTGAACGAGACCTATGAGCGCTCCTACGCCTATCTGACCGAGGTGATGCGCTACGACCTGGATGCGCGGGGCGAGGAGGCGCTGCGCCTGTTCGGCGCGAAGGCGCGGGCGCACGGCCTGATCCCCGCGCAGAAAGAGCGAGAGCCTGAGGAGGTAGCCGCATAGTGAGCAATCCGAAGAACCGTTTTGTGGCGCGTACGATCGACGCCCTCAAACGCTCCAGCGGCATGGCGGGGAGTGAGAGTGTCCGCTATGTCGCCCTGGGCGACTCGGTAACGGCGGGATGGTTGGAGCACGGCGTTCTGGACGCTGATGCGGCCTATCCGGCGCTTTTCCGGCGCAAGTTGTCGTCCCTGTACCCGTTCGCGGTGGTGAACGTTTTGAACATGGGGCTGGGCGGCGAGAACGCATCCGGTGCGCTTGCGCGCTTCGACCGGGACGTGCTGCGCCACGACCCGCACCTGGTGACGATCTGCCTGGGCCTCAACGACGCGCGAGGCGGTACGGAGGCGCTGGACGCGTTCAAGACAAACTTAGTTCGCCTTGTGGAGCGAGTCCAGGGGGAGACCCGTGCGGACCTGCTGCTGGTAACGCCGAACACCCGGGGCGATGCGTTGCAGGAGGATGGGACGGTGACGGAGTTCGTTCGTGCGATTCGCGCGGTGGCGCGGGAGCGCGAGGTGGGCCTGGCGGATGTTCACGCGGTCTACCAGGGAGCGATTCGCATGGGGGCGGCGCCGGCGGACCTGATGTCGAATCGGGTGTCGCACCCGACGCGTGAGGGGCACCAGATCTTCGCAAACGCCCTGATTGAGTTCTTCCAGCCGTGAGCGGGTTCTGTAGCCAGGACCACGGGCCTGTGCTATACTCGAAAACATGGGCAACGAGGAGAACATTGGTAGTCAACCACACGACAACACGCCGTACATCATCGTTGTAGGCATCGTCGCCGCTGCGGTGTCGGCCGCCGTGGCCGCCTACATATTCTGGACCCGTTCGCGCTCGCTGGCGCCGCACGTGGAGACGGTTCAGGATCTGTTGGAGCAGGCACACGACAAGATGCGCGCCATTGAGCAGAAGCTCGGCGATCTCCAGTCGCCCGCCGCCGGCACGCCGGCGTAGTACGCATCGGATGCTTTACGAAAATCGGCTCCCCGCGGCATCCGCTTGCTAACGTCCGATAATCCCAGTTATGTACATAAATCCGACGAACCAGCCTCCTCAGGCCCGGGTTATCGAGTTCTCCCCCGAGTACGCCCCGGCCTTTGAGTCCCTCAACCGCCAGTGGATTGAGCAGCACTTCACCCTGGAGGAGCCGGACCGCGCCGTTCTGGCCGATCCCTACGGCACTATTGTCGCGCCGGGAGGTCAGGTCTTCTTCGTCCTCGCCGACGGGCAGGCGTTGGGCACCTGCGCCGTAATCCGGCTCAGTGACGAGGTCTTTGAACTGGCGAAGATGGCTGTTGACCCTCGGGCGCGGGGGCGCGGCTACGGCGACCTGCTGATGGAGGCGGCGATCGAGTTCGCCCGGCGCGCAGGAGCAAAAACCCTGATGCTGGTATCGAACTCGCAATTAGAGCCAGCCTTACGTTTGTACGCCAAGCACGGCTTTCACTACGTCCCGCTGCAAGACAATCACGGTTACGCCCGTGCGGATGTCGGTATGGAACTGGACCTGACCTGACCCTCTGGGCCGTCCGACTGGCGCGTGCAGCTCATCGGACCAGGAGGACGGAGCAGTGGGCATGGCGCAGCACGCGCTCGGACACGCTCCCCAGCAGGAACCGCTCTATCCCGGTAAGTCCCTGCGAGCCGACCACGATCAGGTCTGCCTGACACTCATCCGCCGCCGCGATCAGTTCCGGGGCAGGTATCCCCTCCCGTAGCTCCGCGTCCGCCGGCTGACCGGCTGCCGCGAATGCAGCGACCAGCGCGTCTACCCGCTGCTGTGCCTTCTCCCGCTCCTGGCGGGCCACGGCGCGCACCTCCTCGGCGAAGGGGGCGAGATCAACCAGGGAAGATGCCGGGGATTGGGCGAAGGCGGGCGTCACCACGGCAACGACCCGCACCAGGCAGGCCGCCGGGAGCGGGAAGCGGCGCAACAGGAACTCTGCGGCGCGCTCGGCCCCACCGGAGCCGTCCGTGGCCAGCAGCGCCCGGCCTAGGTCGCCCCGCAACGGGCGGGCCAGCAGCACCGGACACGGGGCATGCCGCGCGACGCGCTCGGCAATGCTGCCCAGCAAGAAGCGGGCGACAGCGGAGCGCCCGCGCGAGCCGACCACCACCAGGTCCACCGGCTCGCCCTGGTCCTGAAACTCTTGAATCAGTGCGAGGATCGCGTCCGCCGCCGCAGTCCCCTGGCGGACATGCGTCTCCACGCGCGCCCCTCCCCCCTCCTGGCCGAGGACGCGCTTCACGGCGTCGAACGCCTCACCCGTGGCGTCGGCGCCCTCTGAGGCCTCGCCGGGCTGTTGCACGGCGAGGAGATGGATGTGGCTTTCGGCCGTCAGGGGAAGGCGCGCAAGGAGGCCGGCACCCGCCAGCGCCCCTTCTGACCCGTCGGTCGCATACAGGATTCGCATCGTAGCTTCCTTTCCGGTCCGTCACCCGCTCTCATCGTTGGGAGCGATCTTGGCACTGTTGGAATTAAGGATAAGCGATCCGACGGCGCCCTGCCTCCGCAGAACGAAGGATTTGCTCTTCCCTTTACCCTTGCCCTTTTGGCCGCAGGCGGGCTACCAGAACGCAGGCGTCGTCCCGCAAGGTACCGCCGGAAAAGGCCCGCGCACCTTCCAGCACCGTCCGGGCCGCTTGCTCCAGGGGGGCGTCACCGGGCACGGAGGACAACAGGCGCGCTGCGCCCTCGGCCTCCAGAAACTCGTTTTTGCGCCGCGCCTCCGTGATACCATCGGTGACCAGAAGCAGCGTTTCGTCCGGCCGCATCACGGCGCGGCCTGACTCATACCGCGTGTCCGGCGCCACCCCCAGGACGACATTCCCCTGCTCCAGGGACCGGACCGCCCCTCCCTCGCCTACCAGAACCGGGTATTCTGCCCCGGCCGACGCAAACTCCACGGCGCCCGTTTCCGGGTCTACGACGACGACGGCGAGCGCGATCAGGGACGAGGGATCGCCGTCGTGCAGGGCATGCACCAGCGCGTTCAACTGCGTCATGGCCCCGGCGGTGTCGCCGTTGTTTTCCATCAGGAACGCGCGCAGAGCGAACTTGGCCTCCATGATGTGCTGCGCAGCCGCCAGCCCCTTCCCCACCACGTCCCCCACCACGAGCGCCACGCGCTTGCCCTGCGGCAGGGCCACGGTGTCGTAGAAGTCGCCCCCGACGTTAGCCTCCGCCCAGGCGGCGGCGTACATCGCTGCGACGACGAGCCCGGGGAAGCCCTCCCGGGGCACATCCGACAACAGCGCACTCTGGAGGGTCTCCGCGATCATCCGCTCCCGCTCGTATGCGGCGCGCTTCTGCTCCTCGGCGCGGCGCACCTCGCCCAGGCTGACCAGCATCCCGAGAACGGCCTGCCGCAGGTCGCGGGCTGCCTCCACCTCCACGCTCCTCCAGGGCGCGGACTCCCCGCGCACCAGCTCCTGCCACAGCGCGAACGACTTGCGCGGCGACAGCCGCTCCGTACCGTCCACGACTTCCACGCGCTTGTGCGGGTCGCCCCCCCAGTTGACCGTGCGCGCGACCTCGGGCCGGAACCAGAGGATGAAGCTGTGGCTGGCACGCGAGAGCGGGATGGCGAGCAGCCCGCAGGCGACGCCGCTCGCCCAGGAGCCCGCTTCGGGGTAGGCGCGTGCGAGGGCGCGCGTCGCATACACCTCTCCGGTCGCCACCTGCGCGAGCCACGACGCCAGCCGGCGCACGTCCTCCTCGGGCGGGGTGCGGCCAAGAAGGACACACCGCCCCTCCAGAAGGACGGCGGCCCCCTCCGCCTCCACGTAGTCCAGTATGCTCGGCGTAGCATCCGCCAGCCCGCGCAACACATCCCCCATCGCGGAGATCGACGCCACGAGCGCGGCCTGCTTGCTTTTCAGAGAAAGGGCGTATTCGTGCCCCCCCGCCGCCTCCTTCTCCGGTACCAGCAGCGAGACCGCCTGGCCCAGGATCTCGCACGCGGCGCGGACATCGTACGGCACATAGCGGGCCGAGGCGTGATGGCAGGCGATCAGCCCCCACAGGGTGCCTTTGCGGAGGATCGCGATCGACATCGACGCACCGACCCCCATGTTCTTCAGGTACTCAATATGCACGGGGGAAACCGCCCGTAGGGTGGTGTACGTCATGTCCAGCGGCGCGCCCGTCATGGGGTTCAGCGCCGGCACCAGCGGTACCGCCTCTCCGTGAACGTCCGCGATCAGCCGCAGGGCGTTCTTCAGATACAGGTCGCGTGCCTGTCGGGGAATATCGGACGCCGGGTAGCGCAGCCCCAGGTACGGCTCCCAGTCCGAGCGCCGGTCCTCGGCGATCACCTCCCCGTTCCAGTCCTCATCGAACCGGTAGACCATGACCCGGTCGAAGCCGGTGAGGCGGCGCACGACCTCGGCCGCCGCCTGACAGAACGCCTCCAGCGAGTCGGAGTGCTGGAGGCGGTGAAAGCCGGCCTTGAGAAGGTAGTGAAGGTCGGGGGCGCTCACCGGCCCGGGCGATGCCTCGCGCGGTTCGAGTTCGAGGATGAGCACATCCCCGGAGCAGTGCGCTGAGACATCGAAGGACTGTCCGCCTTCCGGTGCCAGGACCATTTGCAGCCGGACCGGCACCGCCCCGATGACCTTGCAGGGCGCGGCCCGGCGCAGTCTCTCTGAGACCTCGTCTCCAAGGACATCCCGCAGCGACCGACCCACCAACTCCTCTACGGGCCGGTTTAGGAGTGTGTCCGTGTTCGCACTCGCCTGCAGGATCGTCAGGTCCGTCTCTCGCAGAACCAGCACGGCGCCATGCGGCTGGACGCGCCCGGGGATGTGGACCGGCTCGCGCTCGCAGGCGCTGATGTCGAGGGGGCCGCCTTCAGGCATCGATAGAACTCAACTCCTTCCGAGAAAGCCACGCGCCCAGCGCCTCGAAAGTTGCCCGGGCAGCGCCAATGACCGCCTCCTGACGCGCTTCGTCGTGCGCGTACGCCTCTAGATATGACCGGAACGCCTCCCACATCGCCGGTGTCTCGTCACCGTAGCCGTTGTAAAAGGCGGCACCGTTCCGAGGGCCGATGTCCAGGCGCTGACGCAGGATGCGCGAGATGATCTGGCCGCCGAGGGATGCCCCCTCCACCACGTACAGACAGCCCATGGCCTCCTCCTCCTTCTCCAGAGGCGGCAGGGCGTCGCAAAGGGGCAGGCGGGCCGTATCCACACCGAGGACGGCGAGGTCGCAGGCGAGAAGCGGTGTCTTGCGCCGCCGCTCCCCCACCCCCGCCTCGCGCGCCGCGACGTGCCGACGCAGCGCGTCTTCGAGGGGGAGGTAAAAGCCGTACAGGCGGGCGAGGTGCGCGGCATACGCCTCGCGCGAGGCGCAGACCCGCTTCAGGTCGATCTGGCGCTCGATCGCCACATGCTGCGGTGCTGTTTCGCCCTTCAGGCGGAGTAAAAACACGACTTACTATATCAGGCCACACGCCTATGCCGGTAATGGGCCGCTGCGCACCCGGCGGGCTGCGCGTCCCTTACGGCCGGTTGCGCAGGAACTCGGCGGCGTCCGTGAAGTAGCGCCGCATCTCAGCGGCGACCTCCGCGAAGGCGGGCACGGCGTCGAGGGCGGCGTTCATATGGCGCAGCCAGGCATCCCGCTCCGCCGGGCCGATGGCGAACGGCATGTGCCGCATCCGGAGGCGTGGGTGGCCGCGCTTCATCGCATAGAGCGCGGGACCGCCAAAGTACTGGATAAGGAACAGGGCGAGGTTCTCGCGCTCCTCGGCCAGGGCTCCCTCCGGGTACATAGGCCGCAGAAGCGGGTCCGCCGCTACGCCGTCGTAGAAGGCGTCCACGAGCGCGGCGAAGGCCTCGGGCGCGCCACCCTCCGTGCCGCCCAGCCTGTCATAGATTGATCCGGAAGCCTGTTTCTCCATATCGACATCTTATCGGAGGAAACCGGACCAGCGGCGCCCTCTCCTGGTTTCTGGTTGAGGAGGAGTCGGTTATGGACGAACCGATCCAATACGAGCTGTTCTTCGGGCCAGAGGCGCTGTTGGGGGCTCTCATTGGGGCGCTGCTCCTTACCCTGCCCATCTCGTTCTTCCTGCTAGCCCGCTACCGCCGCGCCGTTCTGAAATCCATGATGAGTCGGGCCGACGTACCGTCTCCTCCGGCTCCGCCTGTTATCGTAACCCCATCGCCACCCGCCGCGCCTCCGCAGGGCACCTCCCCGAACGCCTCCCTTCCCGCGGTGTTTCTGGACGCGGGAGCCGATATACCCCTATCTCCCACCGCCAAGCCGCTGCACGACCGCTTCTGGAGCAGGCCGCGTCAGGCCGCGCTCGTGTACGGAATCGCAGGCGTCGTGTATGCCGTCCTGTCCGGCGTTCTCACCCTGGTTGCTTCCGGCATGGAAGTTCTGCCGCAGCGCACTGCGGTCACCATCCTGACCGGACTCTGGCCGGTGGTACTCACCCTCCCACTGGTGTGGCGGGAGCCGGGCTGGAAGTGGTATCCCGCCGCGCTCGGGGTCTACTTCGGCCTGAGCGCGCTGGCCGCCCAGGAATACTTTGTCAAACTGGTCTTGCTCTACTGGGCCGTCACCTGGCTTGTGCCAACCGTGGCCGTCTGGATTCTCGCAAACCGGGAGGTTCGCGCCGTCGGCCCGTTCGTGCTGGTGACCAGTACCCTCCTCATCTTCACCTGGGGCGTTCTCCTCGTCCTCGGGTACTGGCTCCTGACGCACGTCTCCGCACCGGGGACGGAGCATATCGTATCCGCTCTACCGTTCGTGGCGCTCGCGCTCTCCATCGGCGCATCGTGGCTCTATGTGCGCGCCATCGCCCGCGCGCACGAGCGGCACTGGCTCGGCGAGCAGTCGGCGCTTGTGGACTGCTACTACGCCGCCTTCACCGTCTGGCAGACTCTCAGTACTGTCTCCAGCGAGGGTGCGCGCGGCGCCCTTCAACTGCTCCCGTTTGTCGGCTACCGCATCGTGGTCGCCATCGGCATGTCCGCCATGCGCCGGGCGGCGGCCGCAGAGCGTCCGCGGCGCCTCCTGCTGCTGCGCGTCTTCGGCTCCCGGTCACGGAGCGAACGGCTCTTTGAGGCGGTGGCCGCGCACTGGCGCTACGCGGGCAGCATCCAAATGATCGCAGGGACCGACCTGGCCTCCGCAACTCTGGAGCCGCATGAGTTTCTGGACTTCATGGGCGGCACGCTGTCGCGCCGCTTTATCAAGGGGCGCGCGGACCTCTCCGAGCGATTAGCCCGCCTGGACACGCGCCCGGACGCCGACGGCCGCTTCCCGGTAAATGAGTTCTTCTGCCACGACGACACCTGGCAGGACGTCCTTCTGCACCTCGTGGCGGAGAGCGACGTGGTATTGATGGACCTGCGGACGTTCTCGCCGCAGCGCCAGGGGTGTGTCTTTGAACTGCACCAGCTTCTGAACCTGATTCCGCTTGGCCGCGTCATCCTGCTCGTGGACAACACGACCGACGTCCCGTTCCTCCGGAGCGTGCTGGAGCAGGGGTGGGCGGACCTCGCCGCAGAGTCGCCGAACCGGGACGGGCGCGGCGGCACCCTGCGCGTCCTGAACCTCCCTGCGGGCAAGGACGCCGCGGACACTCTGCTTACCCTCCTCGCCGAAGCGGGCACCTTCGCCGCCCGCCCCAGCCCGCCAACTCCCGATCTACCGCCCGGCGTTCCCTCGGAGATGGTCCGCTATGGCTGACGGCCCCTGATGGGGCTGTAACGCCGGCCCGTCTGCGGCTGTCTTCAGGCTGAAGGAACGAAAAGGAGAGACTATGATTTTTCGCATGAGCCGCGCCGTGAAGGCTGCGGCAATTGGGGCCTTTGTCCTGTTTGTCGGCTTCGGTGGAGGCGGGTCGCCGGTCGCGGCGCAGACGTCGGGCGCACCAGCCGTCAGCGCGCGGATTGAAGACCCGTCGGGTCGCGTCGAGGTACCGTTCACCCTGGACGGCGGGCATATCTTCGTGGACGGCACGCTGAATGGCAAGCCCGCGCGCTTTGTGCTGGACTCCGGCGCAGGCGCGAATATCTTCACGCCGGATGCGGCGAAGCGCTTCGGGCTGAAGTCTCTGGCCGCGGCCCAGGCGCGCGGCGCCACGACGGTGGACGCTTTTCAAACGCGGATTGACCGGCTTTCGGTCGGCGGAGCGGTGCTGGAGAACGAGCAGGGGTATGTGGTTCCCCTCCCTCCGCAGCTCGCATGCGACGGACTGCTCGGGTTCGGTCTGCTGCGCCACTTTGCGGTGACCATTGACTACGAAAAGAAGCGGCTTATCCTGGTGCGGGGCAAGCCTGCGCTGGATGCGGGCACGACCGCGGCGGACCTCGGGTTCGACAACAATATCCCCACCGTGGAGGCCGAGGTGGACGGCGAAAAGGGCAGGTTCCGACTCGACACGGGAGCGGGCGACGCTCTGACGCTCTTCAAGCCGTTTGTGGACCAGAAAAAGCTGCGGGACCGGTACAGCCCGCGCGTCGAGACGGTCACGGGGCGCGGCGTCGGCGGACTCCTGAAGGGGGATCTGGTGCGGGTCGGCTCGTTCAAGATCGGCGGGGCGGAGATTAAAGGCGTCATCACGGAGTTGTCCCGGCAGGAGAGCGGCGCCTTCCACGATGACCACGAGGTCGGCAATATCGGGTCTGGTATCCTGCACCGGTTCACCGTCACGTTCGACTACCCGAACAAGCGCTTGTACCTGAGGCCCAATGCTCACTTCAGCGCTCCGTTCTCCCAGAGCCGCGCGGGCATCGCCGTGGACATGCGGGAAGATGGCACCTACTACGTGGCGCACGTGGTACCGGGCGGCCCCGCCGCGGAAGCGGGCATCCAGACGGGTGACCTGGTGCTCGCTATCGACGGCACCCCGATAAAGCAGATGACCTCCTCCGCGATACGCGCCGTGTTCCGGCAGACCGGCGACCGCAGCGTTCGAGTGGAGGTGCAGGACGCATCCGGCGCGGCGCCGGCACGGACCGTGACGGTCAAGCTCCGCGACCTGCTCTGACCGGCGCCGCCCCCGTGCGCAAAGGGAGCGCGGGGGTCGCCGGAGAATCCTACCGGTATGAGCGACGCTGACGTGTACGACATCCCGACGCGGGCGTCGGGACCGGCGGGCGAGTTGCCCCTGACCGCCGAGATGCTCCTCCACCGGCCCTCCGGCGACATCTTCGCGTGGAGCCAGGACGCGGGCATGGGTTGGGACGCCCACAAGCTGGACCGCCCCAACTTCCTGGTCCTCTCCACGCAGGGGGGCGTCCGCCGCCCGGACGGCTCTCCGGTCGCGCTCGGCTACCACACCGGCCACTGGGAGGTCGGCCTGCTGGTGGAGGCGGCGGCCAACGAGATCGCGGCGGAGGGCGGGGTGCCGTTCGCGGGGTTCGTCTCCGATCCGTGCGACGGCCGTATGCAGGGTACGGTCGGTATGATGGACTCCCTGCCCTACCGCAACGACGCCGCGCTCGTGCTGGGACGCCTGATTCGGACCATGCCGAACCGGCGCGGCGTCCTGAGCGTTGCCACCTGCGACAAGGGGCTCCCTGCGATGCTCATGGCGCTGGCGGCGGCGCGGGACCTGCCGGTTATGCTCGTGCCCGGGGGCGTCACTCTGCCGCCCGAGGTCGGCGAGGACGCGGGCAAGGTCCAGTCGCTCGGCGCACGATACGCGCACGGCCTCATCACGCTTCAGGAGGCGGCGGAGGCGGGCTGTCGCGCATGCGCCACCCCGGGCGGCGGCTGCCAGTTCTTCGGCACGGCGGCGACCACCCAGGCGGTCGCGGAGGGACTGGGCCTTACCCTCCCCCACGCCGCTCTGGCGCCCTCCGGCACGGCCATCTGGAAGGAGGCGGCGCGGGACTCCGCGCGCGCCCTGATGGAGTTGGCCCGGCGAGGCATCACCAGCGCCGACATCCTGACCGACGCCGCGATTGAGAACGCGATGCTGGTCCACGCGGCCTGCGGCGGCTCCACCAATCTGCTGCTGCACATCCCTGCCATCGCGCACGCGGCAGGGCTGCGCCGCCCGACCGTGGACGACTGGGAGCGGGTCAACCGACAGGTGCCGCGCCTGGTGGATGTCCTGCCGAACGGGCCATCCGGCCACCCCACCGTCCGTCTGTTCCTGGCCGGCGGCGTCCCCGAGGTGATGCAGCACCTGCGCCGACTCGGCCTGCTCCACCTCGACGCCCTGACCGTAACCGGCAGAACCGTGGGCGAGAACCTGGACGCATGGGAGCGCTCGGAGCGCCGCCAGCGCGTCCGCGAGGTGCTGCGCCGCTCGGACGGGGTGGACCCGGACGCGGTAATCTTCTCGCCAGAGCGGGCGGCGGAGCGCGGCATCACGTCCACGGTCTGCTTCCCGCGTGGCAACCTGTGCCCCGAGGGATCGGTCATCAAGGCGACCGCCATTGACCCGGCCCTCTTGAGCTCGGACGGCGTGTACCGCAAGGTCGGGCCGGCGAAGGTGTTCACCACGGAGCGCGCCGCCATCGACGCCATCAAGGGAACGCACCCGGACGGGCGGCGGGTCGAGGCGGGCGATGTGGTGGTGCTGATCTGCCGCGGCCCGATGGGCGCGGGCATGGAGGAGGTGTACGAGGTCACGGCGGCGCTGCGGTACCTGCCCTGGGCACGGGACGTCGCTCTGCTCACCGACGCCCGGTTCTCCGGCGTGTCCACCGGCGCCTGCATCGGCCACATCGGCCCGGAAGCCCTGGCGGGCGGCCCCATCGGGCGGGTGCAGGACGGCGACCTGATCGAGATTGTGATCGACCGGGCGAACCTCTCCGGCACGGTCAACCTGGTCGGCGCGGAGGGGCGCCTGTTCGGCGCCGCCGAGGGCACCCGACACCTTGCTGCGCGGGCGCCGCGCGCGGATCTGGCGCCCGACCCGGAGTTGCCGGAGGCGACGCGACTCTGGGCGGCGCTGCAGGGGGTGAGCGGCGGCACCTGGGGCGGCTGCGTGTACGACGTGGGCGCAATCCTCGCACGGCTCGGACAGCAGCCATGACGGAGCCGTGGCGTATTTATCTGTTGGGCGGGCTTCGGGCGGAGCAGGGCGCCGTGGTGGTGGAGCGGTTCCGCTCGCAGAAGTTCGGAGGACTGCTCGCCTACCTCGCCCTGTTCCCCGACCGCTCCCACCCGCGCGAGGAGCTCGCCGACCGATTCTGGCCCGACTCCGACGTGGAGGCCGCCCGCGCCAGTCTGCGCCAGGCACTCGCCTCGCTGCGCCGGCAGATGGAGCCCCCGCCCCTGCCGATGGGAAGCGTCC
>CALEKU010000235.1 GCA_937902745.1 uncultured Armatimonadota bacterium | reverse complement strand
CTCAACGCTCCGCCCCCTGTTGGGCGGGGCGTTTTTGCCTGTCTTTGGAATCTCAAAAGGGCGCGCTGGATGCGGAATAATAGGGTAGGGCGCGCCGGAGCGGGCCATGCGACGAGGCGGTACCGTGTAGCAGGGATGAGGCAACAGGGTGAGAGTCCCGAATTCAACCGGCTTCGAAGATATCGTGGTGCGACTGCCTGCGGAACTGGTGCATAACCTGAGAACCGAGGCGGAGAGGCGCGGAGCGGGCGACCACGAAACGGCGCTCTCTGCCCTGATTGTCGAGGCGCTCTCGGAGCGTTTCACGGACCCGGTGCGGGAGTACATCCTGCACGCCGAACTCACACCGCCGCGCGAGCGACGTCTGGATGCGGACCTGGCGGCGGTGGTGGAGAGATTCGGCGCGGCCCTCAGGAACCTGGCCCGTTGAGACCCCCGCGTAAGCAGGACCCGGTCCCGGCGCTCGCGCTGCCATCACCGGACGCCGGAGAGGAGCCGCCCTGGGCTGAGGGGGCGCCGCGCGTCCTTACGCTGGCGGAACTGATTCGCATCCATGAGTGGATGATTGGCCTGTATGGCGGAACGCCCGGAGTGCGGGACCAGGCTCTCCTGGAGGCCGTGGCGATGATGCCCGCGCAGAGCGTGAACGGGCACGACCTGCACCCGACCGTGAACGCGAAAGCCGCGGCCTATCTGTACCACCTGTGCCGGGCGTATCCCTTCGCGGATGGGTACAAGCGCACGGCGCTGGCGGCCACGGAGCTGTTTCTCAACCGGCACGACCTGACCCTCAACCTGACCGCCCAGCAGGCAGAGCGACTGACGCGGGATGTGGCCGGGGGGATGGTCACCAAGGAGGCTCTGCTGACGGTCCTGCCGGGCTACATCGAGCCCCGCCGCTCTGCCGCGGAGAGCGGGCCGGAGCCGCCGCCGCCTATCCCCCCAGATAGTCCGGCCGCTCGTAGGCGAAGAGGTGCGGCACCCGGTTGATGTGCGCGACGAGGCGGGCGCGCTCGACATCCGGGAGCGGAGTGAACTTCTGCGCAATGGCAATGTTCTGGCGCAGGTTCTCCATGGAGCCGGGACCGATGATGCAGGTGGCGACCCCGGGCTCGCTGGCGGCCCAGCGGAACAGCGTCGCGATATCCGCCTTGCCCGGCCCCTCCCCGATAAGCTGCCCCTGCGCCGTCACCTTCATGGCGATGATGCCCAGGCCCTTCGCCCGCGCTGCGGGCAGCAGAATCTCCTCGAAGTGGCCGTCCGGGTTGGCGTCGTCGTACTTCGAAAGGTAGTGGCGGCTGTCCTTCTTCGGGTTGACGGGGCACAGCACCGTGTCCAGCGCGTCCATCCGCTCCACCAGCGTCTTCATATTGCGCGCGGCCAGGTGCCCCGTGATGCCGATGTGCCGGATGACCTTCTGCTCCTTCTGCTGGAGCAGCATCTGATACACGCCGTCCTTGCCCAGCAGGGCCTCCAGGTCTTCCCGCGGGCTGATGAGGTGGATCTGGAACAGGTCGATGTAGTCCGTGCGCAGGTTCGTCAGCGACTTCTCTAGCTCGCGCAGGGCGATGTCCCGGTTTCGGTTCTGCGACTTGGACGTCACGTACACGTCCTTGCGCCGCTTCCCGGCCTCCAGCGCGATCCCCAGGCGGCGCAGGCTGTTGCCGTTGCCATAGTTCCACGCGCTGTCGAAGTAGTTGATGCCCCCGTCGATGGCGGCGTGCACCATCTCCGTGGTTTTGTCGTCGTCCCCGACCGAAAGGAACTGGCTGCCGCAGCCCAGGCCCAGTACGGAGACGTTCATGCCCGTCTTGCCGAGCTTGCGCCGCGGGATGCGCGGCGCCGCGGTCTGAGCCGCGGCCGTGCCCTCGGCGAGGGGCAGCCCCGCCAGCGAAGCGGCGGCGGCGGCAGTCGTCAGGAACTCGCGACGGGTCGATCGGGGCATGGGAACTCTCCAAACGCAACGTTGGTGGCGGGCGCTCGCTCGCGCCCGCGCGGCTGCGTCTATTGTACCAAACGGCCTACTCCGCCGGCACGGCCTCGTAGTGCTTCATCTCCTCAATGTTCTCGAAGAACGGCTTCACTGCCTGGAAGAACGGCGGGAACTGCGGTCCCTTGCGGAACCCCTCCAGATGGCGCTCCACCGACGTCCAGCGGATGAGCACTACGAATCGGTCGGGCTCCTCGATACCCCGCAGGATGTCGTATCCCACGCACTCGGGGGAGGCGTCGAGGTATCGGCGCCCCTCACGGTAGGCGGCCATGAATTCTTCCTCACGCCCGGCGGGAACACGGTAGCGGATCACTTCCGTCGTCATCTCACCATCTCCTTCCGCCACGGGTCGGTGCCCGGCCCGTGGCAAAACGGATTATGGCGCGGAGCCCGCGAATCGACAAGGACTTACTTTATAGTAAGCACATGGAACGAACGGAAGCGGAAACGGCGGCGAAGCCTCGCGTCTTCAACTGCCCGGTGGACGCGGCCCTGGAGGCGATGGGGGGCAAGTGGAAGCCGGTCATCCTCTGGCACCTGAGCCGCGGCGACCGCCGCTTCGGGGAACTGCGCCGCGCCATCCCCCGCGTGACCGAGAAGGTGCTGATCGAGCATCTTCGCCAGCTGGAGCGCAGCGGCGTGGTGGCGCGCCGGGTGGAGGCGACCAACCCTCCCACCGTCACCTACTCGCTGACCGAGCACGGGCGGGCGCTGAAGGCGGCCATCTTCTCGATAAGCGAGTGGGGCGTCCGCCACGCCGAGCGCCTCGGCGCCCGTATCCTCATCATGGACGGCGATACGAGTGCGCAGGGGGAAGGGGAGGGAGCATGAGCGACGTCTGGATCATCAACGGCATCCCGGGAGCGGGGAAGAGCACCGTGGCCCGGGCGCTGGCGCGCCGCTTCCCCCGGAGCGCCCACGTCGAGGGCGACCAACTGCAGGCGTGCATCGTCTCCGGGGGCGTGCCGCCGGGCGGGCAGCCCGCCGAGGAGGAGACCCGCCAGATACACCTCTGCGTCCGGAACCAGTGCCTGCTCGCCCGCTCCTTTGCCGAAGCCGGGTTCGTGCCGGTCCTCGATTACGTGGTGGTAAACCGGGAGCGCGTCGCGGAGTACCGGGGGCATCTCGAAGGGCTTACCGTGCGCCTGGTGACGCTCGCGCCGGGCGTCGCCGCCGCGCTGGAGCGGGACCGCGCCCGCCCCGAAAAGACCGTGGCCGCGCTCTGGACGCACCTGGACACCGTCCTGCGCGCCGAACTGGCAGGCGTCGGCCTGTGGCTGGACACGGCGGACCTGACCGTGGACGAGACGGTGGAGCACGTCCTCGCCCGCGCGGGCGAGGCGGGGCTGTGAGCAGCGCGGCGGTGGTATTCGCATGCCGGGGAAGTCCGTCAGGGGGCGGCCGGGCCGACGATGACGTGCCAGACGGCCGGGCTGTTGAAGCCGCTCGTCGGGACGGAACGTGCGGCGCGGCTTGGCGAGCGTAGCGTGCCGAGGAGCTTCCCCCGCTCGTCCTCATAGGTGGTTCGGTCAATGTCGCTGCCGTCGAACCCGGCCTTCCAGGCGAATGTCCGCGTGCCGTGCGCGGGGACCGTGCCGATGGCGTCCCCGCGTTGCTTCAGGAGAATGGCGAAGGGGTACCGGTTTTCCACCCGCAGATTCTCCAGCCGCTTGCAGCCGGCCAGCAGCAGCAAGCAGAGGACGCCCAGGAGTGCCGCCATCCGGAAGGGGCGAAGCATAGCAGAGGATACCGCGGGGGCATGAAGTTTGTTCCCGCCGGCGGGACGCGCGAAGTTACCGCCGGTCACCGCGTCGGAAATCGCGGCGCCGTGGGTACAAAAGAGGTGTGCAGCAGCAGACCTTGACCCAACCGGAGACCGAACAGCGAGGGGAAGCCCTCCCTGGTGTCGGGGATAAGTGCGTCTTCGTGGTCTTCAACCCCGTGTCGGGCCGTTCGGACCCGGACGAGCGGAAGAAGGCGATCTCGGACGCGCTCGCCCGGCATGGCTACACCTGTCAGTTCATCGTCACCAGCGAGGAGCGGGGGGCGAAGGCGCTGACCGAGGAGGCCATTCAAGACGGGGTAGACCTGGTGGCCGTTTCGGGCGGTGACGGCACGGTCATGGAGGTGCTGCACGCTCTGGTCGGCACCGACATTCCGGTCGCCATCCTGCCCGCTGGGACCGGCAACCTCCTTTCTACGAACCTCGGTATCCCGGGCGCCGTGCCGGATGCGGTGGAGGTGGCGCTCTCCGGCCTGCCGTACTCGCTGGACCTCGCGCGCTCGTCCGAAGGGCGCTACTTCGCCATCATGGGCGGCATGGGGCTGGACGGCAAGGTGATCGAGGAGGCGGACCGCGAGGCAAAGAACCGCCTGGGCGTCCTCGCTTACTTCTGGGCGGCGGCGAAGAACCTGTCGCGGCGCCGGGAGGCGGTGGTGATCCGCCTGGATGACCGCCCGCCGCTGCGCCGCCGTGCCAAGAGTGTGCTGATCGCCAACATGGGCAAGATCACGGGCGGGCTGGAGGCGCTGCCCACCGCCGCACCCGACGACGGCCTGCTGGATGTGGCGATCGTAAAGGCCCGAACCTTCTGGCAGTGGCTGCGCCTGTTCGGCTACGCGGTGCTGGGGCGGACGCAGGAGGCCCCGGAGATCGAGGTGTACCAGGCGCGGCGCATCCGCCTGACCTCCCGGCGGCCGGAACCAGTGGAGTTCGACGGCGAGGAGGCCGGGCGGATGTCCTCGCTGACGGTGGAGGTGGTGCCCTCCGCGGTGCGGGTACTCCTGCCGAAGGACGCCCCCGCGGCGCGCGACACGCGGGAGCCTCCCGTGATGGTCGCGCGCCGGTCCGCCCGCAACCGCCTGCTCCTCGCTGGCGGCGCCGTGCTGGCGCTGACAGTCGCGGGAGTTCTGGGCGTACGCGCGTGGCAGCGCCTCCGCCGGCGCTCACGCCCGTAGCGCGCGCTCGGCGGTGCGGCTGTTGCGGCACCGGGGAGAGTTGCTATGCCGCGGTGCGCGAGCGGCGGCGACCGAAGCGGAAGCCGCGAATGCCCGCCACGCCCCCGATGGTACAGGCCAGACCCGCGCCGCGGAGGACGTCGTTTGTGGCACTCCAGGCGTCCGCCGCGCTCTCCCGCCACGTCGCGCAGAACGAGTGGGGGCGGGCGCACTCCAGGGCGATAGCCGCCTGGCGCGGGGCAACGAACAGAGCGTGGAAGGCAAGCAGACGGACGAGCAGAAGGCCAGCGACCATCCAGGTCGCGCCGCGGATGCCCCGCAGCAAGAAGGCCGAAGTGCCGCCCAGCGCGATGAAGCCGGGCACGAGCAGCAGGAAAGCGATCATAACCGTGGGGAGCGTCCACACTACAGGTGCCAGGCGCGGCGCCAGGGCGTCCGCCATTGCCATCGCCCCCACCGCTGCCAGAACTCCGCCCCCGACCTGCACAAGAAACCGCCTCTTTTCTGCCATAACAGTCAGTCCTCCGGACGCTCCCGTTGCGTCACTTCGTTGCACCACACTACAACGCTCTGATTGTCGGCAGGCGCCCTCTGATCTGCAGGGGAACCGGTAGGCGGCACGGAACAGAACTTCGTGCTTGATGAACCCCTTCCTCTCGCCCGCCCCCGCACGTCGCGCTTCCGCCGGTTCCTCCTGAGACACCGGCCACTGAAGAGGCTCGCCTACGGCCTGTACCGCCTCCCGTTCCAGCCGTTGTATCCGGTGTTCTTGCTCCTCCGTTACGGACAGACCGACGGCGTCTGCCACGGCATCCGACTGCTCGATCTGAACGGGCGCAAGTTTGATGATCCGGGGTGGACGGCCCTTTTCGTCCGCCTCACTTCGGACGCCCTCCACCTGATCGAGCGGACAGACCCCCGCCGGATGCGGGTCCTGCGGCGCGAGATCCGGCTCATCACGAACGCGACCACGTCGCCCGACGTGGGGGGAACCTATACCGCGGGCATACGGGAGTGCTGCATAGACTTCGACCGGCAGTTCCGGGATGACGGCGTGCTGGACCCGGACGACGTGGATTACGAGTGGTACGTGGCGCAGATCGCCTCGCTGCTCATCCACGAGGCGACTCATGGCCGCATAGAAGGGCACGGTGTCCCGTACCGGAAGCACAATCGGCTGCGGGTGGAGCGGGCGTGCCACCGGGAGCAGGAGCGCTTCGTCCGGCGCCTGCAGAGCGAGAACTGGACCTTCGACGAGTCTTTCCTGTCCCCCTTCAACCCGGCGACCTGGGAAAGGCAGGAGCGGAACTGGGTGCGGCGCGTCCTCGCCACATTACGACAGGGGCGGGAAAACGGCCGCCCGCTGACGGTCGGGGAGGGCGCAGACGACGATCCCGACGGTACGGATGAGGAGGGATTTACGCCCCTCCTGTTTGCCGCCTGCTGGGGACGCCTCACGGCAGTGCGGCGCCTCCTGGCTGCGGGGGCGGACCCGAACCTGCCCGGCGCCAACGGCATGCCCCCCCTCGCGTACGCCGCCTACCAGGGACACCTTCCCGTCGTACAGTGTCTGCTGGACCAGGGAGCGCGCCGGGACGACGAGAGCCGGGGACAGACTCCGGTGGAGTGGGCGGCGCAGCAGAGGCACACCGGGGTCGTGCGCCATCTGGCGGAACGGGGCGCGCCGCTGGAGCGTGCGGACGAGGACGGCCTGACCGTCCTCAGCTCCGCCGCGGGGCGGGGCGACCTGCCGATGGTGCGCCTGCTGATGGAACTGGGCGCGCGGGCGGACGGAGGGGCAGCATCGCCCTGCTTGTGGCCTGTTCCCACGGGCAGGAGGAGGCCGCCGCCGCACTGATAGGCGGTGGGGCCGACGTGCGGGCGGTGAACCAAGAGGGGACGAGCGCCCTGATGTTCGCGGTCGTCGCGGAGCGGCCGGAACTGGTGGGGTTACTGCTCCGGAGCGGTGCGAATCCCCAGGGGGAGGACAACAACGGCTGGACGCCTCGTGACTACGCGGAAGAGATCGAAGACGAAGAGGTGCGACGGCAGGTGCTGGCCCTCCTGGCAGCGTCCGGGCGGCAGTCCTCCGAGAGAAACCGATAGTTCGAACGAACCCGTCTTTATGTGTATAACGTCTTGACATGCCAGCGCGGAACGGGATATATAGAACCCGTGATCTCCTTTTCTCTCCACGTGCTGTAGTGGAAGGGCCTGACAACTCTGGTCAGGCCCTTTTTCTTTGCTCCCGGAACGGTCTTTTTCTGGCACGCGGAAAGTAGTGGTTGGCCCGTAATCTAGCCTGTGCCGGGTACGTATTTCCCTCCCGCGAGATGCGTACTTTGAGAGAAAAGTACGCTTGGCACGGCCGCCTGCCCGCTGTGCGCCCAATTTCTGGCACGCGTGTTGCCCTTGTCCCCTGCAAGGATACGCGGGACACCGCGCAAGTGGAAGACATGATAGTGACCGAAACAAAGACCACGCAAAAGGCGGATTGCACGATGGAATACCGGTACCGGATTCGCTATGTCGAACCGGCGGGAGAGGAGAACGCACCGGCATCGTCAGGGGATGCCCGCGGCCGGATCGCGCTGCACGTCTTCGAGACACCGAAGACGATCAAGGGGAGAGACGCCGAGGTGCTCGACCTGGTAGAGTCCGTCGCCCGTAACGGCAACACACGCATCATCCTGGATATGAATCAGACGGAGCGTCTGGACTCCGGCAACGTCTACCACCTGGCGCTGCTCCAGCGCACGTGCGCGCAGCGCGGCTCGCACCTCGTTCTGGTCCCGAGTGAGCACGTACGTCCCTGCCTGGAGCAGACGGAACTGCTGACGATGATCGACACCGCCGAGGACTACGAAGACGCCGAGGAGTACCTGCGCAAGGCAGCGTAGGACGCGAGGGTAGGACGGTGACAGGGGCGTGCGCAACACCAGCCGCCAGCGGGCCCGGGAGAGACCTCCCGGGCCCGCCCTTCGTTCAGGTGGGGCGCTCTGCGCCGCAGTTCCAGCAGAGGCCGAGCGGCGCCTCGATCTCCTCGCCGCAGTCGGGGCAGAGCCAGTCAGTATCGTCGTCGGCGATGTCTGCGGCGCTGCGCCACGCGTCCAGAAGGCGCTGCGCCCGCGGCAGGTCCGCCTCGTTCAGCACCCACAATTCGGGCTGCGCCTCCTGAAAGGGGATACGGCCCACCGCCATCGCGGCGTACTCGTTTCGGACGGTGCAGGGAATCCCCTCCGCCTCCAGTATTCCCCGGAGGAGTCCCGCCTCTGCCAACTGGGATGCCGTAAACAGTCTGGTCAAAGTTTGCCTCCCGCGTGCTGTACTGCCGGTAGGACACGCAGGACGGGTGTCTGGTGGCACGCCGTTTGACACCCTTCCCGCCCCGTTGTACACTCACCTTGCCGTGACCACGAAACGAAGCGAGGGCGAAACGCCGGGTCCGCCGGAGAGCGAGGCGGAGGGGGAAGCGCCGAAGGAGCCGACGAGCGAGAACCTGGCGGAAGAGGTGGCGGAGGCTCTGGAGGATGTCGGCGGCTTCTCGCTGCGGGTTACCCTGGGGAGCCTGGCCGGGCTCGTGGCCTACTTCGGGGAGGTGGTGGCCCTGCTGCTGCAGAGCGTCCGCGCTCTGTTCACGCGCGGGCTCCACGGGGGCGACCTCCTGCGCCAGATGAGCGTAATCGGTGCCGAGTCTGTGCCCATCTCCCTGCTCACCGTTGGCTTTACCGGCGCAATCCTCGCTCTATATACCGCCGATACCCTGCGTCAGTACGGCGCGGCGGACCTTGTGGGAGGGGTAGTGGCGCTCTCCATCGTGCGCGAGAGCGGACCGATCCTGGTGGCCGTCTCCATCGCCGCCCGCGCCGGGTCGGCCATGACCGCCGAGATCGCGTCCATGAAGGTTTCGGAGCAGATAGATGCCCTGCGCACTATGGCTCTGTCCCCGGTGGAGTACCTGGTCGTGCCGCGCCTGGTCGCCTCACTGGTCATGCTGCCCGTGGTCTGCGTCTGCGCCGACATCGCGGGGGTGTGGGGGGGGTACGTCGTAGCTGCGGGGTTCGACATACCCGCGACGACCTACCTGTCCTCGATCCGCCTGCTCATGGAGCCGGACGGGCGTGATATCACGCAGGGGCTTCTCAAGACGGTAGTCTTCGGCGGCATCATTGCCCTGGTCGGCTGCCGGGAGGGTTTGGAGACGAGCGGCGGGGCCACGGGGGTCGGCCGGTCCACCACCCGCTCCGTCGTGATTGCCATTGTGCTGATCTTCATCGCCAACTTCTTCCTGTCGTTCCTCATGAAGAACGCAAACCTGTTCTGATACGGGGAGCGCGCTGCACCACCACGCCTATGTCCGACGCCGCCGACACTGCTCCCGCCTCCGCCACCGCCTCTGCGGCGGTGAGGCCAAAGATTGATATACGCGACCTGCACTTTTCCGTAGAGGATAGGGAGATTCTGAAGGGGATCACGCTGAGCATCGCGCCGGGCGAGGTGCTGTGCGTAATGGGCCTTTCCGGGAGCGGCAAGTCCACGCTGCTGCGCAACCTGGCGGGGCTGGTGAAGCCGACGCGAGGCGAGATCTATATTGATGGCCAGGAGATCTCGCGGTTGAGTGAGGACCAGCTTCTGGAGGTGCGCGCCAAGATCGGGGTCGTGTTCCAGTACGCCGCGCTGTTCGACTCAATGAACGTCTTTGAGAACATCGCGTTTGGCATCCTGCGCGGGCCGCGCCGCCGGGAGAACCGCAAACTGAAGCGCAGCGCGCTGATGCAGATGGTGGCGGAGCGACTGCGGGACGTGGGCCTGCCGGGCATCGAGAAGCGGATGCCCGCGGACCTGTCGGGTGGCATGCGGCGGCGCGTGGGCCTCGCCCGCGCTCTCGCAACCACGCCTGACATCGTGCTCTATGACGAGCCGACATCCGGCCTGGATCCGGTGACCGCTGCCCAGATCGACGACCTGATTCTGCGCACACGCGACCAGAACAACGTGACCAGTGTTGTGGTGTCGCACGATATGGGGAGTATTTTTCGCATCGCGGACCGGGTCCTGATGATATACGAAGGGAAGGCGCAGATTTACGGCACCCGGGACGAGGTACGGGCATCCAATGATCCGGTGGTGCGCCAGTTCATCGCGGGTGACATCAACGGTCCGATCCAGGTGCGCCGTCGGTGACCCGTCGGCAGTCGCGTGAGGCCGGCCGCCCTCTGGTCTCCGGAAACAAGAACGCTTCATGAACGCACAGTTTCGTTACAATTTTTTGGTCGGGGCCGTCACCATCTTCTCGCTGGTGGGGGCGACCTACTCCTTCCTGTATCTCCGGGGGCTGCTGACCGGTGGGCCGGGAATCAGTATCAAGGCCGACTTCGAGAACGCGCAGGGGATCGCTGAGGGCAACGAGGTCCGCATGGCCGGGGTGCGCATCGGGCAGGTGGAGAGTGTGGGCCTGACCGATGACTATAAAGCTCGCCTGGGCCTGCGCATCGACGGCAAGTACCCGATTCCGCGCGGCTCGAAGTTCGTGATCCGGGGGAGCCTGCTCGGCAACACGGCGGTCCTCTCCGTGGAACCCCGGCCGGGCGCCGCCTCGGACTATATTAAGGACGGGGAGATCGTCCAGGGGAGCAAGCCGCCCGGACTGTTCGAGAGCGCCCTGAGCGATACGCAGCAGGCGCAGGCGGACGCCATCCTCTCGTCCGCGGAGCAGACCAGCAGGAACATCGAGAAGCTGACGGCGGTGCTGGCCGACCCGAAGAACACAGCCGAACTGCGCCGTCTGAACGAAACCCTGAGCAGCGTCCGCGGCATCACCGCCAACATGGAGGCGACCACCCGCAACTTCGAGAGCGGCAGCGAGGCGCTGCCGCGGCTCGCGGCGCAGGTGGAGTCGCAGGTCTCGACGCTGTCGTTCCAGGCAAACCGGGTGCTGGCTAACCTGGAGGCGGCCTCGGCCAGCGGGCAGCGTCTGGCGAAGAATACGGAGGGGCTGACGACGGATCTGCGCGCGGCTCTGAACGAGAACCGCGAAACGCTTACCTCGATTCTGCAGAATGCGGACGAGGCGGCCTCCGCCATCGCGGGCCTGATTGGCCAGCTCGAGGAAACCGTGGGCGACGACAAGCTGAAGGCGAACCTGATCGCTGCCACGGACAATCTGGCGTCCGTTTCCGCGCGGCTCGACGCCACGGCGACGAACATCCAGAACCTGGCCGCCGACCCGCGCCTGAACGCCGACATCCGCGAGACGGTGGCAAATCTGAAGGAGACGTCGGCGGCGTTCCGCAACCTTGCGGAGCGTGCGGAGACCATCCGGCTTCCGGGGGAGCGTCGCCGCACCGAGAGCGAGCCGGGGACGCAAACCCCACGCGCTCCGCGAGCGGCTTCGGCGACGTCCCTGGTGGAGTCGGGTTTGGCGATAGATTCGGTGTATGATACAACGCTATCGCGCCTGCGCGTGGATACGAACTACACGCTGCTGACCGGGCGGGAGGACCGCTTCTACCGGGTGGGCTTCCACGACCTATCGGAAACCAACCGCCTGAACCTCCAGGTGGGACAGTGGCAGGGGCCGGACTCCGACCTGGCGTTCCGCTTCGGGCTGTTCGCGGGCAAGTTCGGCGCCGGCGCAGACTGGCGCACCGGCATGTTCGACTGGCGGCTCGACCTGTTCGACCCGAACCGCTTCACGGCGAACGCCCGTCTAAAGGCGTATCTGAACCGGGAGCGTACCACCAGTGTTACGGCCGGGGTGGACTCGGTAGGAAATGGCAACCGCGCCGTCCTCGGCGTACAAATACGGAACTGACGCGGGAGATTTAACCGTCGCGACGCCAGGGGCGCCGGGCGTCCCGGCGGTTTCACGGAAGGATAGAAGCAGATGAAGATTATCATGCAGAAGGACCTCGCGAAGGTCGGCAAAGAGGGTGAGGTCGTTACCGTCGCCGATGGCTACGCGCGCAACTACCTGTTCCCCCGCGGTCTGGCGGTGCAGGCCACCGGCGGCGCACTCAAGAATGTCCAGATGCGCCAGGCTCAGGAGGAGAAGCGGGCTGAGGCGCTGAAGGCGGAGGCCGACAAGGCCGCGGGCGTGCTGGAAGGCAAGACCGTCCGGATCGAGGCGCGCGCGGGCGCGGGCGAGCGCCTGTACGGCTCTATCACGGCCGGCGACATCGCGGACGCCATCCAGAAGGACCTGAACGTGGCGGTGGACAAGCGCAAGGTCCAGCTCACCGACCCGATCAAGGCGATGGGCACGTTCACGGTTCCTGTCAAGCTGCACCGGGACGTCACCGTTCCCGTCACGGTCGAGGTCGTCAAGGGCGCGTAAGCCTCCTCGGTAACTTTACGAGGCGGGCGCGCGGCGGGCATCGCGCCCGCCGCGCGTTTCTTTTTGCGCGCGCACCTGCGCGCGCGGGCTGTCTGGTTGTCATGGACCGAATTCCCCCGCAGAACATCGAAGCGGAGATGGCCGTCCTCGGGGCCATGTTTCTGGGTGACCGGGCCGCCGTGGAGCGCGCCACGGAGGTGCTGCGACGGGAGGACTTCTACCGCGAGGCGCACGGTCACATCTTCGACGTGATGGTGCACCTTTCGGAGCGGGACGATCCGGTCGACTTTGTGACGGTCAAGAACGAGCTGGACCGGCGCGGCCTGATGGACGTGGTGGGCGGCATCGCCTACCTGATGCAGCTCGGCGACTTCGTGCCCACCTCCGCGAACGTGAGCTATCACGCCGGCATCGTCCGCGAGAAGGCGCTCCTGCGGCGTCTGATCGAGGCGGCATCCCAGATCGCGGGCATGGCTTATGGCGAGGTGGAAGAGGTAGACACCATCGTCGACCTGGCCGAGCGCACCATCTTCGAGGTCGCCAGCAAGCGCTCCACGCAGTCGTTCACCCCGCTGCGCCCCCTGCTGAACGAGGCGTTCGAGAAGATCGACACCCTGTACCACGAGAAGGGCGTCGTCACCGGCATCGAGACCGGCTTCACGGACCTGAACTATATCACCTCCGGTCTCCAGCCCAGCGACCTGCTCATTCTCGCTGCACGTCCCTCGATGGGAAAGACAAGTCTTGCCGTTGGCATCGGCCAGAACGCGGCGCTCCAGGCAGGGAAGACGGTGGCGGTCTTCTCGCTGGAAATGAGTAAGGAGCAGCTTGTACAGCGCATGATCTGCTCCGAGGCGCGCGTGGATGCGCACCGCCTGCGCACAGGCTTCCTGCAGGACGATGACTGGACGCGGCTCGCCGACGCCGTGCAGCGGCTCTGGGATGCCAATATCCTGATTGACGACAGCACGGATATGAGCGCTCTGGAGATGCGGGCCAAGTGCCGCCGCCTGCGCGCCGAGTACGGCGCGCTGGACCTGGTGGTGGTGGACTACCTGCAGCTCATGCGCGGCAGCGGCAAGAACACCGAGAACCGTAACCAGGAAATATCCGAGATTGCGCGTGGCCTGAAGGGCCTTGCCCGCGAAATGCGTGTCCCCGTGATCGCCCTGTCGCAGCTCTCGCGCGCCGTAGAGCGCCGCGAGGACAAGCGCCCCATGCTCTCTGACCTCAGAGAGTGCCTGGCGGGCGATTCGCGCCTGTACTGCGCCGATACTGGGCGCCTCGTCCGTATCGCCGACGTGACGCCTGGGATGCGTATTCTGGGCGTCAACCCCGGGCAGAAGGCAGTCGCGGCCACAGTATCCCACGTATGGCAGAAGGGCGTAAAGCCGATCTTTCGCGTGACAACGGAGACCGGGCGGGTGCTCGAATGTACCGCTAACCACCCCTTCCTGACACAGAACGGTTACAAGCCGCTCGCCGAACTGGAGGTGGGGGACCTGTTGGCAACCCCAATGCGCTTACCTTTGCATGGTGTGGAGCGTCCCGACCGTGCCGATCTCTGTCGCTTCCTGGGGTACATGGTCGGTGATGGACACTATGGGAAGCACAGGACTCTCTCCTTTATTTCTGCGGATCGGGCTGTATACGAAGATGTTAAGGCCATTGTCAGGACACACTTCCCTGAGGTTCGTTTCAACGAGAGCGAAACAACCTTCAAGAAGACCTGCTGGGAAGTAGACTTCGTGTGCCATCATGGCGATGGGCGATATGGAAAGCCGTTCGGCAACCCGCTTATCAACTGGCTGAGAGAAGAGTTGGGAATTCTTGGCCAACTCTGCCATGACAAGCGGGTTCCGCAGTGGGTCTTCGAGGCGGGCGCAATAGGAGCCCGGGAGTTCCTGGCCGGCTACCTGGCGACGGATGGCTGCGTGAAGCGAAAAGCGAACCGGGGGGGATTCGGCGTCCATTTTGATACGGTCAGTCATGGCCTAGCTAGGGACGTGCAGCACCTTCTACTTCGTATCGGGGTGGTCGCTACGGTTCAGCGGGCGCAGCGCAAGGATGGGATTTACCGCCCTATCTACCGAATCAGCGTGAACCCACAGAACGACAACCTCCGTCGGTTTGCGGAGCAGGTCATTCCCGCTGGTAGGAAAGGGGAGACGCTTCGGGCAATTCTCGAGGAGACACCACATGTCGCCACGAATCCGGGAGTTTTCAGCCTTCCGCCGCACGTGTCGCAGTTGATGTTCGAGAAAACGAAGCACCTGCGTCAGCAGGGACGTAAGTTGGATGGCGGTAAGCGCTTGTACGGGAAGCATCAGGGCAAGCGGCCACGTAGGGACGTTTGCCGAGAGTGGGGGACTCGTCTGCAGGACGAGGAACTGGTTATGTGGGCGGACTCCGACCTTCTTTGGGAGCGTGTGCGGTCCGTAGAAAGTGTGGGCGAGCAAGAGACGTACGATATTTGTGTGCCGGAGACGGGCAACTTCATCGCGGAAGGGCTTGTCGTGCACAACAGTGGCGCCATCGAGGCGGAGGCGGATGTGGTAGCGTTTATCTATCGGCCGGCCTACTACGAGCGAAAAGAGGCCGTCTCGCAGGAGGCTGACGCCGAAAAGGAGGAGAACCGGCGTCCGGGCGAGTATGACACCGAGGAGGCGGAGGTAATCATCGCCAAACAGCGAAATGGCCCCACCGGCACCGTGAAACTCGCCTTCATGCCCAAGTTTGCCCGGTTCGATAACCTGGCTGAGTACCGCGAGGATAACCCGTTTTGAAGATACTGGTCGTCGGAGGCGGCGGGCGCGAGCACGCCCTGTGCTGGAAACTGGCCCACAGCCGCGATGTGCACAAGATTTACTGCGCGCCCGGCAATGCGGGCACCGCGCAGGTGGCCGAGAACGTGCCGATCGCTGCGGACGACATCGAGGCGCTACGCCTCTTCGCCGAGCATCAGAAGATCGACCTGACCGTGGTCGGGCCGGAGAAGCCGCTGATCGATGGCATCGTGGATGCCTTCGAGGCGCGCGGCCTGCGCATCTTTGGCCCGTCCCGCGAACCTGCCATGCTGGAAGGCTCCAAGGCGTACGCCAAGGAGATCATGCGCCGCGCGAACATCCCCACGGCCGCCTTCGCCGTGTTTGACGACCCGGCGCTGGCCCGCGACTATTTGCGTGGGCAGACGTTCCCTCTGGTTATCAAGGCGGACGGCGCGGCGGCAGGCAAAGGCGTCGTCATCGCGAAGGACTTCCCGGAGGCAGACGCCACCATCCGGGCGATGATGGAGGAGCGGGTCTTCGGCACGGCCGGGGAGCGCGTGGTCATCGAGGAGTGCCTGGTGGGTGAAGAGGCCAGCATGATGGCGTTCGTGGACGGTGACACCATCGCGCCCATGATCGCCGTGCAGGACCACAAGCGCGCCTTCGAGGGCGATACAGGGCCGAACACCGGCGGGATGGGCGCCTATGCCCCGGTGCCCGCCGCCCCCGAATCGGTGGTGAAGGCGGTGGTGGAGCAGATCCTCGGACCGGCCATCGATGCGATCCGCGAGACCGGCATTCCTTATCGGGGCGTTCTCTACGCGGGCGTGATGCTCACCGCGGACGGCCCGAAGTGCCTGGAGTTTAACTGCCGATTCGGCGACCCAGAGACGCAGGTTGTGCTGCCGCTCCTGGAGTCGGACCTGGCGGACATTCTGGTAGCGGTGGCGGACGTGGAATTGGAGAAGGTCCCGGTAACGTTCGCCCGTCGGTCTGCGCTCTGCGTGGTGATGGCGTCCGAAGGCTATCCCGGCGACTACGAGAAGGGCAAAGCTATCCGGGGGCTCGACGCCGCCGCGAAGCTGGACGCGGTGGCGGTCTTCCACGCGGGTACGAAGCCCGGTGAGGGGGGCGAAGTGCTGACCGATGGCGGGCGCGTTCTGAGCGTGACCGCGACCGGAGAGACGTTCGCCGAGGCGCGTGAGCGGTGCTACACGGCGGTTAACCGCATCTCGTTCGACGGCGCCTTCTACCGTAACGACATCGGCCACCGGGCGCACGGGCTGGAGTAAACTCCTCCTCGCGCGGGGGAGGGATTCTGCATCGCACGAAAGGAACCGAAGCACATGGCCGCAAACGTCTTCCTCGTGGTGATTCGCCTGGTGTCCCCGGCGCGGCAGGAGGCCGCAGAGCGCTATCTGAAAAACTCGTTTGAGACGCTGAAGCTGGGTGAGGGCATCTACGCTATAGATGCCCACGTCCCGGTGACGACGGTCCAGCAGGACCTGCGGGACGCGGCGAGCGACGACGGCCCGCAGGACCCGGCGGACGTTCTCTTCCTCGGTACGCTCACCCGGCCCACCACGGGCGTGGTGCCGCCCGGCATGGCCCAGTGGTTCGACGACCGCCTGCCGCACGTCACGGGCGGTCCGGGCTGGTGCTGAACTCCGCGCGGTTCTCGCACTCGGGGGAGGCGGCGGGGCGAATGTCCGGTACAATGGGGCCGTAACTCCCGGAGGCCCGTTCTGTCGTTATGTCCCTGAAAGCCATCACCGCCCTGGATGGGCGCTATGAAGCCCCGGTCGCGCCGCTGGCCGACTACTTCTCCGAGTACGCGCTGATCAAGTACCGCGTGCTGGTGGAGGTGCGCTGGCTGCGCGCCCTCGCCGAGTCCGACGCGATCCCTGAGGTGCGCCCGTTCACGCTGGACGAGGCGGCGTACCTGGAGCGCCTCGCCCGCACCTTTGATGACGCCGCCGCGGCGCGTGTCAAGGAGATCGAGCGCACCACCAACCACGACGTCAAGGCGGTCGAGTACTACCTCAAGGAGCAGCTCGCCCAGACCACGCTCGCAGACGTGCGCGAGTGGGTCCACTTCGCCTGCACCTCCGAGGATATCAACAACCTGGCGTACGCCCTGATGCTCAAAGAGGGCATCGAGAACGTCTGGCTGCCCCGCGCCGACGAACTGACTAACGCCGTAGAGTTCCACGCCAAGGAGTACGGCGCCATCCCGATGCTCGCCCGCACGCACGGGCAGCCCGCCTCGCCGACCACGGTGGGCAAGGAGATGGCCGTCTTCGCGCACCGCTGGGAGCGCGTCCTCCGGCAGATTCGGCGCCAGGAGTACCTGGGCAAGATGAACGGCGCGGTGGGCAACTTCAACGCCCACACCGCCGCCTACCCGAACGTCCCCTGGCCCGAGATCGCCCGCCGCTTCGTGGACAACCTGGGGTTGACCTACAACCCGATGACGACGCAGATTGAGCCGCACGACTACATGGCGGAGCTGTTCCACGCGCTCATCCGGTTCAACAACATCGCGCTCGACTTCGACCGGGATGTGTGGGGCTATATCTCGCTCGGCTACTTCAAGCAGAAGCCGGTGGCCGGTGAGGTCGGCTCGTCCACCATGCCCCATAAGGTCAATCCCATCGACTTCGAGAACAGCGAGGCGAATCTCGGCGTCAGCAATGCCCTTCTGGAGCATCTGGCGAGCAAGCTGGCGATCTCCCGCTGGCAGCGCGACCTGACGGACTCCTCCGCCCTGCGCAACATCGGGGCGGCGGTGGGGCACTCGTACCTTGCCATCGTGGCATCGCTGCGGGGGCTGCGCAAACTGAGCGTCAACGAAGCGGCGCTCGCCGCCGACCTCGATCGCGCCTGGGAGGTGCTGGCCGAGCCGGTGCAGACGGTGATGCGCAAGCACGGCCACGACGCGCCCTACGAGAAGCTGAAGGAGCTGACCCGCGGCACGGCCATTGGTGAGAAGGAGATGCGCGCCTTCATCGCCACGCTGGACCTGCCGTTTGCGGACAAGCAGCGCCTGCTGCGCCTCACCCCCGCCACCTACACGGGCCTGGCTACCGCCCTCGCCCGCTCCCGCCCCGAGGTCTGACTCCGTTCGCCGTTCCTGCCCGGCGCGCGTATCGCGCGCCGGGCACGCGCATTGGCGCGTATAATAGGGCATGGCTGCGTTTCGTCGTTACGCCGGTCTGATCGCCGCGCTGCTCCTGGCGCTGGCGGGCGGGGTGCTGGTGGGGGGCGTCCCGATCCTGGGGGGCCTTCTGCTGCTGCTGGGGCTGGGCCTCGCCGCCTGGCAGGGCTGGAACCTGTGGCGCACGCGGCCCGACCCCTATGACCTGAACCGCCTGTGGGAGGAGCCGTTCCCCGACGAACCGCTGCCTGAGGCGGACGAGTCGTTTCCGGACGAGGAGGACCGGGAACTCGACCTTCGCTACTGTCACGCCTGCGGCCACGCCGTTCCTCCGCCCTACGCCACATGTCCCGACTGCGGACGCCCGCTGCGCTGACCCGGGCGCAACCTGATCCCCTCCCCATGCGTCTTACAGGGGGAGAACTATGGCGATCGAGATGAAGCGGTGCCCGGACTGCCGGGCGCCCAACCCCCAGAACCGAACGACCTGCTACGCCTGCGGGCAGTCTCTGGACCGGCGTCCGGCGAACGCCCCTCTGCCTGGCGAGCCGACCTATCCCTGCCTGAACTGTGGGGTGGCCGTGCCGCACCGGGCCAGCGCGTGCCCCGGCTGCGGGCGCGTGACCTCTGCTCCACCGCCGATACCGGCGCAGGTGCAGGCATCGTGGGGCGACCCCTTGAGCGGCGCGAAGTCGGCGGACCTGCTGATGCTCGGCCCGGTGCCGGACGGCTGGGAGGTGGAACCGCTGCCGGATGGCACGGTGCGGATGCGGCGCGGCAGCTGGGCCCGCGTGCGGGCCTCGGCGGTCCCGCTTTCGGCGGCGGTCTTCATGGTGGTCTACTTCGTACTCCAGGGGGTGCTCAGCGCCGCGCTCGGTGGCTTTCGCGGGGAGGCCACGCCGCGGGTGCCCGTGGTCGGGGTGCTGACGCTCGCCCTGCTGGGGACCGCGGCGGCGGTGTACCTGCTCTGGGTCTTCGTGGCGAAGGAGGAGGTGCGGGTCGGGCCGGGGATGCTGGAGGTGCGGCAGGAACTGTGGGGCTACCGGCGGGCGCAGCGGATGACCATGGGGATGCTGCGGGCGGAGACGCGCGAGTACTGGTCGCGGAACGGCGGGCGGCGCCAGGTGCGGCGTCTGGTGGTGCAGAACCTGGGGAAGCGGATTACCCTGGACTCGCGGGAAAGGCCCACGCTCCTGGGGCTATCGCTGGAGTCGGGAGCGGACGGAATGACGGCGCTGGGCGCGTACCTGTCGAGGGTGACGGGCTGGCCCTTCGTGGACCCGGAGAACGGGCGCTACTAACCGGTGGGCTCTTCGAGGCTCTTGAAGAGATGCCCGATACGCTCCGCGTCGTGCGTCTCAATCAGGGCGTAGCACAGGTCGAAGGCGACCGCCCAGAGCATCTGGAGCGCCTGATCCTCCGGCATCTCCAGGACCCGCGCAAAGAAGGTCCGCATGACCTCCTCATAGGAGCGTGCGCTCTCATCCACCACGATGCGGGCGTCACTGCGGAACGTCATCGGGGCGTCGGTGTGCAGGCCGTCGAGGAAGTCACGCACCGACGCCGGCGAGGCCTTGTGCAGGTCGTCCCCAAACGCGGCGCGCACCCTCTCTTTGAAATCCTCCAGACCCATCCCCTGAAACCCCCGTAGGAAAACTCTGCCTGGTCTCTCGTCCCCGTTCGCACGTCGTTGCTTCGTGCCGTAGCATTGTACCACTTCGGCCGCCGCCCCCTGCCCAAAGCGGGGAGGGGGCGGCAGCCACGGCAGCGGTACGTGTGGTAGTGGCGGGAAGACTACTTGAAGGTGGCCTTCACCATCTCCAGGAAGGCGGGCGGGACCGTCTTGAGCGTGGCGGTGGCGGTGACGATGTCAACCCCCTTCACCTCGGTGCCTACCAGAGCAGCCATCTTCCCAAACTCTTTGTCCCGCACCAGCTCGGCGGCCTTCATACCGACCCGCATGCCAAGCACACGGTCGAAGAGAGTGGGGGCGCCGCCCCGGTGGACGTGGCCCACGACCGCGGAGCGGGTCTCCCAGCCGGTGCGCTTCTGGATCTCTTCCGCCAGGAACTTGCCGACCTCGCGCTCTCCCAGCATCACGTGGCCGAAGGCATCGAGGCGCTGCTCCTCGCCCTCCACGCGGGTGGGAAGCTCGGTGCCCTCGGAGGCCACTACCAGGGCGTACTTCTTGCCGCGCGCGCGCACATGGTCGAGGTGGGCGCACAGGGCGTCCAGGTCCAGCTCCTCCTCGGGGAGGGTGATCCAGTCGGCACCACCCGCCAGACCAACATACAGCGCGACCCAGCCGGCGTGGCGCCCCATCACCTCCAGCACCATGACACGCCGGTGGCTCCGGGCGGTGTCGCGCAGGCGGTCCAGCGCCTCCATGCCCACGGCCGCGGCGGTATCAAAGCCGAAGGTAAAGTCCGTGGAGTTGAGGTCGTTGTCCATGGTCTTGGGGACGCCGACCGTCGGCACGCCGTGCTGCGAGTAGAGGCGCGCGGCAACACCCAGGGTGTCTTCGCCCCCGAGGGCGACGATGGCGTCGAAGCCGGCGTCTTTGATGTTGGAAAGTACGGCCTGGAGGTCCTCTTCCTTCTTGAACGGGTTAGTGCGCGACGAACCGAGCATGGTGCCGCCCTGGTAAAGGATCTCTTCTACGTCTGCCAGGCCGAGCGGCTCATAGATGCCTTTGACCAGGCCGCGCCAGCCTTCCTGGATACCGACGAACTCGAATCCGAAATCCAGACCGCGGTAGACGACGCCCCGGATCGCGGGGTTGAGGCCCGGACAGTCACCGCCGCCCGTCAAGATGCCGACTTTCATGGACTGCGAAATGCTCCTCGTCAAATTGCCCGCGCAGGGCTTGGCCCCCCTCCCCACAGCCACGACGCTTTCGCCGCGTTGCCGTGGGGAGGGGGGCCTTCGCCTGGCAAGCTATCGTTCCGGTTCCAAGATACCGTAATTCCCGTCTTCGCGCCGGTAGAGAACGTTCACCTCACCCGACTGTGCGTTCTCGAAGACGAAGAAATCGTGCGAAAGGAGCTCCATCTGCTCGACCGCCTCCAGCGGGCTGATCGGCTTGATGCCGAACCGCTTCGTGCGGACGATCTTCCCGGTCTCGGGCTCCTCTTCCAGACCCTCTATCTCCACGGGCGCGGTTCGCGGCGAAGCCACCTCACCGTGGCGGCCGTAGTGGTGGTGGTGGTTGTTACCAACATGGGTCTTGCGGGCGCGATCCTTGTGCTTCTGCATCTGCCGCTCGAGCTTGTCCACGACGCGGTCGACGGCAGCGTAGAGGTCATCGCCGCGGTCCTCGCAGCGCACCTTGACGCCATCACCCTCCAAGAGCACCTCGACACGGTGCTGCTTCCCCTGGATGGTCTCCGTAACTACCGCACTGCTCAAGTTCCGGAAGTGGTTGTGCAGCTTGTTGATCTTCCGGTCAGCGTAGTCCCTAAGCGCGTCCGTAACCACGACACCTTTGCCGCGTACCTGAACCTGCATGCTGTCCCTCTTTCCCGGCAGCCCTTACGTGTCGAAGTGGTCGCCCCAAAGGCACGGCCCCTCAGACTCCGGACTGCCCCCTGTTGTATAGAAGCGCGGTCGCATGGGCCGCGATCCCCTCGCCGCGTCCGACGAATCCCATCCGTTCGTTGGTGGTCGCCTTGACGCTGACCTGCGAGGTTTCTATATCTAAGACTACGGCAATGCGAGCGCGGATGTCATCCGCCCGAGGGCCGATTTTAGGCTCCTCGGCCAGCACTGTTACGTCTACATTACCCACCAGCCACCCCGCGGCGTCCAACCGGGCCTTGACCTCCTGCAGGAACTCGATCGAAGGGCGGTCCTTATGGAGGGCGTCGCTCGGGGGGAAGAGCCGGCCAATGTCGCCGAGGCCCGCTGCGCCGAGGAGAGCGTCGCACACCGCGTGCAGCAGGACATCTGCATCGGAGTGGCCGAGCAGGCCGCGCTTCGCCTCCGGGAACGCCACGCCGCCCAGGTAGAGGGGGCGCCCCTCGGCAAAGGCGTGGACATCGTAGCCCTGGCCGACGCGGAACGGGCAGGGGGCCACAGCGGGGTCCCGGGGAGCCGCTGCCGCAGGCGCAGTGGCGTCCGGTGGGGGCGCGGCAAGGGCGGGCGGGCCGGTTTCCGGCAGGCTCTGGCGCCGCAGGAGGATGGCCTCGGCGAACGCCAGGTCTTCCGGACGGGTGACTTTCAGATTCTCCGAGGAGCCGGTGACCAGATAGACCGGGCAGTTGATCAACGCCATCAGCCCGGCGTCGTCTGTGAACGAGGTCGCGGCGCCGCCAGCGCTCTGAGCCTGCTCCTGGGCGATACGGTGGGCTTCAAGGAGGCGCTCGGTGCGGAACACCTGGGGCGTCTGGATGGCCCAGAGTTGACTGCGGTCGACCGATGTGGCGATGGTGAGGTCGGGCGTCGCCCGCACCAGAGTGTCCGCAACGGGGTACGCGGCAGTGGCCGCCGCGGCGCCGCCGGGACGGCGCACCGGCCGCAGGGTCTCCAGCAGAAGGTCCTGGGTAAGGCAGGGGCGGGCGGCGTCGTGGACGACCACCAGGGAACTGTCGCGGCACGCCTCCAGCCCCCGGCGCACCGAGGTCTGACGGTCTTCGCCACCGAGGACGATGTCGGCAACCTTGCCGCCCCCGAAGTCGCGCGCCATCTCGCGCAGGGCGGGCAGGTCCTCCTCGCCCCCGACCAGGACAATCCGGTCGATGGCGTCGCAGCGGGCTATCACCTCCAGCGTCCAGCCGATCAGGGGGCGGCCCAGGAGCGGGGCGAAGACCTTGTTTCGGGGGACGCCCGCCGCGTCTACTCTACCGAACCGGGCGCCGCGACCGGCGGCCGGAATAAGGGCGCATACCTCGCTCATAGCTTCCGTTGCCGCCGTTCGGCCCGAAGGCGTCGTCGACGGGGTCTTCTGCTGCGTCCCCCGTCGTCGCCCGCGCCGCGTCGCCGTCGGCGTGCTTGTCCTCCGTGTTGTCACTCCCCTCGCGCACCTGTGCGAAGATCATCTTGCCCACGGTGCTCTGCGTCACCGACGTCACCTGTACGCGCACCGTGTGGCCGATGTAGCGTCGTCCGCCGGCCACCACGACCATGGTGCCGTCGTCCAGGTAGCCGACCCCCTGAGAGGGCTCTTTACCCTCGCGCACCAGGGTAAGGGGCAGGTCTTCTCCCACCAGCACGACCGGTTTGAGGGCGTTGGCAAGCTCGTTCACATTGAGGACGTTGACGCCCTCCAGACGGGCCACCTTGTTCAGGTTGGAGTCATTGGTGACGATCGCCGCGTTCATCGCCTTCGCCAGGCTCACCAGGCGGGCGTCCACGGTGTCGGCGTCGTCGGCCAGCTTGTCGTACTCCCGTACCTCCAGCGTCTGCTCCGCCTGCATCAGGCGCAACACATCCAGGCCCCGCTTGCCGCGCTGCCGGCGCAGATCATCCGACGAGTCCGCGATGTGCTGGAGTTCATCGAGCACGAAGCCCGGGATGTAGAGCGTTCCCTCCACGAACCCGGCCCGGGCGATGTCGGCGATGCGGCCGTCGATGATAACGTTCGTGTCGAGCAGCTTGTAGTTTCGGGGCGGAACTTTCTCCTCCGGCACTGCCGGCGCGTTCGACGGGTAGTACAGCCGGATCTCCTCCTTGAGCGAGAGTGCGGCCGCCGTGGTCACGAAGGTGATGACCACCCCGAGCAGCAGAGTCGCGGTGGTGGAGATCAGCCGGGAGGGGATGCTGAAGATGATCGGCAGGGAGACGATGGCCGACAGGATCAGACCGATGGAGAGCCCGCCCAGCAGCGCCAGCTTGTCACGCCCGGACATCTTCTGGAGGCGTTCGTCCACGCTCTCCAGCCAGCGAAAGACCAGGCGGCCGAGCGCAATGCCGAAGATGGCGCTCGCCGACAGGTAGGTAAAGCGGATGATCGAGGCGACCCAGGCGGGCGCGCGCGTGATGATGACGGGGCCATAGTCCGGGTCGCCCGCGTACCAGGTCAACGCCATATCGGCCGCAAACCACCCGAGGAGCGCCAGAATCACGGTCATCGGGAGGGTGACCGCGAGGCGCCATATCTTGTTTCTGCCGGTCACGCGAGTTCGTCCCCTTTGACTTTAGCGACAGTTGCCGGCCTCGCGGACGCGGGGAGCCGCGCGGCGTGGCGCGCGCCGCCTACGAACCGCGGGCGATTCGAATGCGCGTCTGGGCCCGCTGAATGGCGGCATTCACCTCGTCCTGGTTCACCGTGCCGTCGAGCCGGGTGAACATCTCACGGGCGCGATTCAGCGCCTCCTCCGCGCGGGTCAGGTCGATCTCGCTGGCGTGCTCGGCGGTGTCGGCCAGAATCGTCACACGCTCCCGGGAGACTTCCACGAACCCCCCGGCCAGGGCGTAGACCTCTTCCCCCCCCGCACTGGTCTTGACGATGCACTCGCCTACGCCAAGCTCGGCGAGGAGCGGGGCGTGCCCGGCGAGGATGCCCAGACTGCCGTCCGCGGCAGGCAGCTGGACGGAGGTAACGGTGTCGGAGAGGACGGTCTTCTCCGGGGTGACGATGTCGAGTGCGAACGTGGCGGCCACGGAATCAATCCTTTGACACGGTAAGCGCCGCCGGCGCTGCGGGGAAGTCCCATCGCGCGGGCGACGCCACGTATATTCGTTACGCGTATTGTACCAGAAACAGACCGGGGGGGGAAGCGGCTCCGATTACTTGGAAAAAAGCCGCGCGACTGCGGCGAGGCTGCGCCGGACCTTGCCTCCGGCCGCCCTCTCCGGCGGGGGCGTATTGTGGGGGAGGGGCGTTGGCGCCGCAGGGCGGGGCGCTACGCGGCGCGCCAGCGGGGTCGGGCTGGTGGGGGGCGGAGAGGGCGCGGGCGCCGCTGCCGAAGACGAAGACGTGGCGCCGGCTTTCATGCCCTGGAGCGCCGCGGTGTGCCGGGGCGCCAGCGGGGGGGCGGTCGCCTGTCGGGAGACGGCATGTGCCCGGTGGGCGTCCCGGACGCGCCGCTCCGTCAGGAGGTCCTGGTACTGGCAGGCGACGGTGGCGGCGCACTCGGCGGTGATGAACATGCTCCAGATGGCCGCGCGCGTCATGCGCTCGGCCGGCAGTGGCAGGAGCGCACGCGAGCGCACCAGGAGCGTCTCCGCCCGGGAGCACGCCTCGGCGAGTTCGACACTGTGCCGGGCCAGGTGGGTGAGCTGCTGCGCGTCGGCGGTTTCCAGGGTGGCGGCGGCATAGAGCAGGACCCGCTGCGCGGCCTCGGCGATCCGCTTTAGTGGGGAGAGGGCGGGAAGCGCCCGTTCCTGCTGGAGCAGGTCAAAGAGCTGGGCGGCGCGGCCCGCGGCGCGAACGGCGGCGCGCAGGTAGTTCGTCCAGGTCATGTACTTCTGCGCGTGCGGCACCTCTGAGCGCAGCAGCATGCCCCGGGCGCGCAGGTCGATCTCATCAGCGACCGTGGTGGCGGCGTCCGCCATGCTCGCCAACTCTCGGAGGTTCTTGTCGGAGAAGTAGAGGTGGCTCTTGGCCAGAAGCTCGGAGGCGCGGTGCATCATCCGCGCGAGGGAGCGGTCCAGGGCCCGGATGTCGGCGTCCTCCTCGACCGCGACGAAGTCGCCGGGCGCGGGGATCGGAGCTGCGCTGCCGTTGCGCAGGGCCGCCAGAAGGGCCTGAGTCGAGGAGGCGTCACTTCCGGCGGCGAGGTCCTCAGGCAGGAGGCCGAACTTCGATTGGGGAGATGCGGGCATGCTCAGCTTCCTCGGTCTACATCGGAGTTGCGCCGTCGCACCCGGCTTCGGGTGCGACTACGGGCGCCGCGCATAGGCACTTTCCGACGTGTGATCTCTCTCGGGTAAGGACCGGCGTGCTGAGATTATAGACACGGTTTTACCCTGGGCGCAATACCTGTTTAGAAAAAAGGTGTCTGCCCAGTAAAAATGAGAGAGGAGGGGTTTCCGTGGCTGTCGAAGGAGGCTGCCCGCGGATCTCTCAGCCCGGCGTTGCCGAGGGCGCCGCAGAGGCAGCCGCCTCCGCGTAGGGCGCCAGGTAGGGCGCGAGCGTCCGCGTCCAGACCCGGTAGCCCTCCGCGCTCAGGTGGAGGCGGTCCTTCAGGTAGAACTCCGGCCGTGGCTGGCCGTCCGGCGCCAGGAGAGGTGTCGCCACGTCCACGAAGACCACCTTCCCGCCCGGCTGCGTCTTTGCCCACTCCTGCACCAGTTCGTTGGCGCGGCGCATGGTAGGCCATAGCTTCCAGCGCGACGGGCTCGGCTTCACGGCCAGGAAGAAGACGGTGGTGTCGGCCAGTCCGCCCGCGCGCACCTTCCCCACAAATGCCTTGAAGTCTTGCAGCACGGTCTCAGCGGACTTCCCCGCGCTGATGTCGTTGTCGCCAGCGTAGAACACGATGGCACGCGGCTTGTAGGGCACCACAATGCGGTCCGCGTAGTACACGGAGTCGGTGATCTGCGACCCGCCGAAGCCGCGCCGCAGCGTCACCACGCCCGGGAAGTCCCGCGTCACGGACTTCCAGTTCACGATGGAGGAGCTGCCGATGAACAGCACGGACCCGGGGGGAGGGGGCATCTTCCGATCGCTCTCCTCAAAGGCGGCGATCTGAGGCTCCCAGCGCTGGCTGGGAGAGGCGGCGGGAGCCGCCGCGGCAGTGGTGGGGGCGGTGGCAGGCTTCCCTTGTTCTCCCTGAGCCTGGGCGTAGGCGGCAGGGGCAACGGTAGCAATGGCCGAAAACGCGAGCGCCGCGAGAGCGGCTTTGAGGCGGATCGAGCGGGTCAAGTCGTTTTTTTCCATAGTTCTCAAGAGAAAGGACTCGCCGGCGCAGGGGCCGGGAGTCCCCAGAAGAGTGGTACCGATTTTAGTCTTTCTCACCCTGCTTGCCATTGCCGCGCATCTCTTCCTTGGCGCGGATCTGCTTGGCAAGGCGGCGCAGTTCGTCGCTCATGCCCTCCGGCAGGGACTTATCCTGCTCCGGGGAGGAAGACGGCGGGGGCGGGAGCGGGCGTGTCCAGCCGTCGGGCAGGCGGTCGTTCTCCCAGCGATGCCGGGCACGGGCGCGCAGGTCGGCAAGCGCCACTTCGTCTTCCTCGGTGGGGTGGAGGTGAATCTCCACGTTCTCCCCGCGCGACTCGCGATACACCGCCTCTGCCACGGAGACATACAGTGTGTCGCCGCGCTGTACGCTCGCACCGGACGCGAGATCGGGATGGCCGATGATACGTGTCGGCTCTTTCTGTCGCGTTCCGTTCACGATAACCAGTCCGCTCACGGATCGAACCCTCCCCTGCTGCGGATTCCCTGCTACACTCCCCGCTGACTCCTGGGAAACAAGTCGCCCCCCGACCACCGCCAGGAGCGGGCGGTTTCGCGCCACCAGGACCAGACCGGACGCTCCTTGCGCCGGGGTCCAGAGGCGCCCCGCCTCCGGGACAAGCACCAGGCCCGCCCGCGCGGCCGAGGGCGCGGCACCCGTTGTCGCCGCTTCGCTCCTCATGTTCTGTGAATGTACCCCAATCACGACCTTCCGACGCCCCTATGCCGATTTCCGGCAAACTGGCTTACCTCACCCGGCGGCGCCCTCCGCGGTAGGCGGAGGGCCCCCGCCCGGCTCGCCCGCAGGAGCGACGCCTCCGACGGTCACCGTGCCCTGTATCTGGAAGCGCGTCACGCGCCCCGTCTGCGGGTCGGGAAGGGCGACCGCTGCGATTACCGACTCTTTGCCCGCCACGACGCGTGACGCTCCCGTCAGGGTTACGGCCGTCACGCCGCCGGGGAGGGTCTTGCCGCTCAGGCGCACATTCCAGTTGACCTGAAGCGAAGGGGACCCCGGGGCGGCGCTTCCCGTCGCCCCCGCCGACTCATCCCCTACATTATTCTTACCCGCTTCACCGCGCTTTTCGACTGTGGGCGATAGGGAGAGGCTGTAGGACGGGTCACTCCCGGCGATATCCACAGTCGCGGTCTGGCCGTCCAGAGTCGTCAGCACCGGCTCCGCGAGCACCGTCAGGGCCGGCCGGCCGGACGCTTCGCTTGACCCTACCGTAGCATCGGCGGGCTTGTCGCCCTCCTCCACCCGAAGGATGCGCAGGGCCAGACGCACCTGCGGACGTTCCTGTGCATCCTGCCCCTGCGCTGCCGGATGCACCGGCCTGGTCGCTTCCCGGACGCCGCTGCCCAGCGCGGTCGCTGTCAGAAGGGCGGTGGGCACGGCCAGCAGCGCCAGAAAGCGTGTCACCTTCCGTATCGCCAAAACTATCGGTTCCCCCCTAGCGCCCGGGCTACGGGCGGCAGTGTCAACAGATCGGACAGGCGGGCTATGGTGTAGGTGGGGGTGAGGCCGGAGGCCGCCGGGGGCGGCGCGCCCGCCGGATTCATCCATACGCTGATCCACCCCGCCGCGTTCGCCCCGGCGATGTCCGCCTCCAGCGAGTTGCCCACGAACAGCAACTCCTGGCGCGAAAGGCCCACCCGCCCGGCGGCGAACTCGAAGATGCGCGCGTCCGGCTTCGGGTGTCCGAACTCCGTGTCCACAACGATCTCGTCGAACCACTCTTCCAGCGCCAGTGCTGCCAGCTTGGCCCGCTGCATGGCGGAAGGGCCGTTGGTGATGAGACCTATGTTTAGATACGGGCGTAGCGCCGAAAGCGTCTCCACAGCATCGGGAAAGGCGGTCAGGGCCTCCGACTCGGCGCGCTCGTAGGCGGCCATCAGCGGCTCCAGCAGGGCGTCGGAGGGGGAGACACCCAGGTCGCGCAGCGCCTCACGCGTCAGCACGCGGCGCAGAGCGCGGGTCGGGAGGGTCTTCAGTTCGCGGTAGCCTGGCGTGCCGTATTCGAAGCGGCGGCGGTAGACATCGTAGATCGCTCCCGCGAGCCGCTCCTCACTGATCGTCGGCTCCAGGCGCGATGCCAGGGCGCACCCGGCGGCCAGCGCGCTGCGCTCCGCCTCCGCGTAGCCGATCAGGGTATCGTCCAGGTCGAAGAAGACGCCCCGTAGCGCCGCCCCGGCGGGCTGCTGCCCGTGTGGCTCTTGCTGTTGTGACTCCTGCTGCTGCTGCTGCTGGGCTGCTGTGCCCCGTAGACCCGTCGCCATGTTTCTTATGCCGCCGCCCGCGCCGCTCCGCCGGTCCCGCCGCCCGCGCTCTCGGAGGGAGGGCCGCCGGAAAAATCGGTGTCCGGTATTGTACCCGAGGTCGTGCGATTCGGGAAGGGAGTATTCTCCGGCGTGTCCGGGGAAAGGCAGGTGTCCACAGCGATTCGCATGTCGGGCGGCAGGGAGTCCCGCCAACCGGCGACGTCCGGCACACCGGCAGGAGTCAGGCGGCGGGCCAGGCGGCGCAGGCGGTCCCAGCCCACGGCCTCCGACAGGGCGAGGCCCACCACGCAGGCGCGTCCGTAGTAGCCCGGCGGGTACTCAGCGCTGGCCCAGGGGTCCGCGGCAAGCAGGGCCGCCAGGGGGCAGGCCCGGGCCTCCTCACGGTAGCGCGCCTCCTCGCGGGCGGCGTAGTCCGCGGCTCCGTGCCGGCGCAGCAGGCGCAGCGACACCAGGCAGGCCAGCATCTCGTGGGTCCAGTGGAACACCCGCCCCTGGGAGCAGCACCGGTGAAAGACTTCGTGGCCGATCTGGAGCCGCATCTGGAGCGGGTCGGAGCCGCGGGCCAGATAGATGTCGTAGCGTCGATCGACGGGTTCGAGAACGCACTCCGGGCGCAGGCCAAGGAGCAGGAGGGTGGGGCGGGAGGCGTCCGCCGGGCGCCCGAAGTCGGCCGCGCAGGCGTTCTCCGCAAGGCCAGCGTAGTGCAGGAGGTCGGGGTCGCGCAGAGTCTCGTAGGCTTCGGGCGGGTCGCAGCAGGCACACACCCAGCGGCGAACCCCGGTGCCGGGGGAGGTCGCCCCCTCCGGCAGCCGCTCGAACGTCCGCTGGCAGCGCGGCATCAGGACGCCGCCTCGCTGCGTCGATGGCGGCGCCTCAGAAGTCGTCCTCGTCGTCTCCGGGGACGACAAACGGCCGGGGCCGGGTCAGCGAGGCGCGCACCGAGTCCTCCACAAAGCGTGTCACCGCCTCCTCCTCGGCCAGCACGCGCACCTGTTCGCGCAGTTCGCGCACCCGCTTCTCCAGTTCGGAAAAGCCGGGCGCATCCGGGTCGGCGGCGTCGCGAGCGCTTACCGCGTCGCGGTAGCGGGCCAGGAGGACATCATGGTACTCCCGCCACTTGTCGGCGCGTGGCGCCCCTGCCAGGAACTCCTCGATCACCTCGTCGCGCGGGTCCACGAACGTCTCTCCGTCGCCGGAATCCCCCGCTTCGTTGCCGTTTCTCATACTCTGTATTTTACAGCAAACGCGAATCAAACGCTCTCTTTTCGGGCGCGCTGCCACGCTCAGAACCCCCCATTACGCCGATAGAATGCCGGGCCTGGGTGGCTATAATAAAGCGCGAACGGGATCAGGGGGCGGCGACGGAGCCGTGGGATATGCCTTCGCTCCGACCGTTCCTGAGGAAGCCTGTGTCTCCCGCTGCTGCCGGCTTCAAGCTGGACGACCTGCTGGTGCTGTTCGCCATCCTCTTCCTGGGGAGCCTCCTGGGCGCCATCACGGTGCGGGGGATCTCGATCGGGGTGGCGGGGGTGCTGCTCGCCGCCATGATCGCCGGGCACCTCGGCTACCCCGTGCCGCACGTAATCGGCACCCTGGGCCTCCTTCTCTTTGTGTACGCCGTCGGGCTTCAGGCGGGGCCGCGCTTCTTCCATACCTTCCGGCGGCAGGGAGCGCGCTATCTGCTGCTGGGTACCGCGGTCGCGGGGGTGGGCACCCTGGTGGCGTACTTCGGCGCCCGTGCCCTGGGGCTGCCTTCGACCATCGCGGCGGGGCTCCTCAGCGGGGCGATGACCTGCACGCCCGCGCTGGCGGCAGCGACCGACGTGGCCGCCCGGATCGGCGGCACGGCCAGCGCGGGCGGCGCGGTGGCGGTGGGATACGGCGTGGCCTACCCCTACGGCATGCTCGGTCTGGTGCTGCTCATGCCTCTCCTGCCGAAGCTGCTCGGGCGGAGCGTGCCCGAGGAGGAGGCGCGCTGGCGAGAGGAGGATCGGCGCGAGAATCCGCCGCTGACTGCGCGCCGGTTCCAGATCGCCGCGGGCGGGGCATGGGACAATCGGCGTGTGCGCGACCTGGGCGCCGATATGCCCGCCGGGCACCGGGTCACGCTGTCGCGGGTGCGGCACCACGACGGCACCGCCGATGGAGGCAAGGAGGAGCCGATCCGGCCCGACACCCTGCTACGTGCCGGGGATGTGGTGACGGTGGTGGGAGAGCCGGCAGACCTGGACAGCCTGCGCGGGCGCGTGGGCGCGGAACTCGCCGATGCTCCGGCGGACGCCTTCCCGGCGGGCCGCGCCGCCGACGACGGGGCTGCCGCAGTGGCGGCAGCCGCAGCAGATGCGGGAGAGCACACCCCGGCCGTGGCGGATGTGGATCTGCACGGCGACACACTAAACGGTAAGCGGCTTATGGACCTGGGCCTGACGGCGCGCGGCCTGGTGGTGACGCGTATCCGCCGCCAGGGGCGGGAGATTGTGCCGCGCGGGGATGTGCGCCTGCTGTATGGGGACATCGTGCGGGTGGTCGGGGAGCCGGAGGCCGTTCGCCAATTCGCCCGCGAGGCGCACGGCGGCGGTGCCAATGGCGGGCACAGCCCTGCCCACGCGGAGACCAGCATGCTGCCGTTTCTGCTGGGGCTGCTCCTCGGGGTCGCGCTGGGGACGCTGCCGATTCCCCTGCCCGGTGGAGGGAGCGTGCAGATCAGTGCGGCGGGCGGAGTCTTCCTGGTCAGCTTGGTGATCGGATACGGCGGGCGCGTGGGGCCGCTCGCGCTGCGCGTACCCCCGGCGGCGCAGGTGCTTTCGCGCGAGTTGGGGCTGATGCTGTTTCTGGCGGGTGCTGGTTCGCGCGCGGGCGAGAAGTTCGCGGAGGTGCTGGCCCAGTACGGCGTGCTCCCTCTGCTGGCGGGCGCGGCGGTCACTACCGCCGCGGCGGCGGTGGGGGTGGTGCTGATGCATTTCGTATTTCGGATGAACGTTCTGGCGATTATGGGCGGGCTCTGTGCCTGCTTCACTAACCCGGCAGCGCTGGCGGCGGCCTCAAAGCGCACGGACACGGACCTGCCCGCCCTGGCCTACGCGAGCATCTACCCGGTGGCCCTGATCGTCAAGATCGTTCTGGCGCAGATCCTGGTGGCGCTTGGCCCGTGAGAGGGCGCCGGTTCTGATACAATCACTCCAATCGAATTTTGGGCGCGCGGCGACGGAGCTGCGCTGCGAGAGGAGTTGTAACGTGTCGGAACCGGTGATCTACATCGACGGCGAATTCGTGCCCCATTCTCAGGCAACCCTGCCGCTTTACGACCACGGGTACCTGTACGGCGACGGCGTCTTCGAGGGGGTCCGCGCGTACAATGGGCGCGTCTTCCGCCTGGACCCGCACCTGGAGCGCCTCCTCTTCTCAGCGCACGCGCTTGGGTTCCGCACCGAGGGCCTGACCCTGGACAGCCTGCGCGACGCGGTGCTTTCGATCTGCCGCCGCAACGGCCACGCGAACGGCTACATCCGGATCACGCTGTCGCGCGGCACCGGTCTGGGCCTGGACCCGGCGCACATCGACGCGAAGCCGCGCCTGATCATCTCCACCCAGGAGCTTCGTCTGTATCCCCGGGAGCTGTACGATAACGGCCTGACGATGGTTACGTGCGCCACGCGCGTGCCGCCGCCGGACGCCATTGATCCGCGCATCAAGTGCACGGGCAAGTACATCAACAACATCCTGGCGAAGATGGAGGCGAACCGTGTCGGGGCGGGCGAGGGCCTGATGCTGAATCAGCAGGGCTACGTGGCGGAGGCAACGGGCGACAACCTGTTTATACTGGCGAAGGGGACGCTCTATACGCCGCCGCCGTCCGCGGGCTGTCTGAAGGGCATCACACGCGCCGTGGCGATGGAGTTGGCAGAGGGGATGGGCGTTCCCGTGCGCGAGGAGAACCTGTCGCTGTACGACGTGTACAACGCCGAGGAGTGCTTCCTGACCGGCACCGCGGCGGAGATTATCCCGGCTGTGGAGCTGGATCGCCGCCCGATCGGCACCGGAAAGCCCGGCCCGCTGACGCAGAAGTTGGTCGCCGCTTTCCGCGCCCACACCGCCGAGACCGGCACCGGGTTTTAGCTTCGCCCCACAGACGCCCGTTTGTGCCGTGGACTAAAGTCCCGGCTTCCGTGATTCAAGCCCGCCTCCGCGGGCTGCATCAGCCGAGGGGCGGCTACGGTTAATCCGTAGCCGCCCCCGTTGACGTTAGCCCGCGGAGGCGGGCTTGAATCACGGAAGCCGGGACTTTAGTCCACGGCAACCATTTACCGGCGCGCTACTCGCTCCACTCGGGCGAAGTCGATGTAGCCCTGCGTCACGTCCACTCGCTTCAGGGTGACGCGAACACGGTCGCCCACATCGAGCCCGTGTTCGCCGGAGATGATGCGCCCCTCCACGGGCGGCTTCAGCGTGCGCACCCACACCCCCTTCGACGAGGCGCCCGTCACCAGACCCTCGAACGTTGCGCCCACGCGGTCGCGCAGCAGCAGCGCGGCGGCTGACTTGCGCACCTGCCGCTCCACCTTCTTCGCCATATCCTCCTGGAGGGTGCAGTGCTCAGCCAGCACGGTCAACTCCGCCAGCGTGTAGGGCGGCGCCTGCCCGGCAAGGGCGGCCTTGACCAACCGGTGAGTGATCAGGTCCGGGTAGCGCCGGTTCGGAGCGGTGGAGTGGGAGTAGTCGCGCACCGCCAGGCCGAAGTGCCCCTCGCCCCTGCGGCCCGGCCCCTGCGCCCGGTACTCGCCCGCGCCCATCATCTTGACCACGGTCAGAGACAGGTCGGGGAAGCGTAGCGGGTCGGCCTTGCGGCGGCGCACCAGGAAGGCGTTCAGCGCTGCGGAGTCCGGCTCGGCAGGCAGGCGCTCGCCGTACTCCCGCGCCAATCTCTGGAGGCGGTCCCAGCGCTCCGGCGTCGCGACCACCCGGCGGAACGTCGGGAAGCCGCTTCGGTTCAGGAACCGGGTCGTCACGCCGTTCGCCGCGATCATAAAGTCCTCAATCAGAGCGTGGGCGCGCTCCTCGTCGTCCTCGTACAGGTCCGCTACCTGGCCGTCGCGGAAGGCGGTGCGGGGCTCGATGGTCTGAAGCTCCAGCGCCCCCTCCTCCTCGCGCCGTGCGCGCAGCCACCCTGCGACCCGGTCCTGAAGCGCGATCTGCTCCGCGATGACGGGCGGGGCGGCGGCCATCGCGGGCGGCATGGGGCCCGCGCCCTCCAGCCATGCCCCGACCGAGGGATAGGCCAGCTTGGCGTGGTTACGGACGAGGGCGCGGAAGACCTCCTCGTCGGAAAGGCGCCCGTCCTCGTTCACCGTGTACGCAACCACGAGCGCCAGCCGGTCCTCGCCCGGGTTGAGGCTGGACAGGTCGGTGCTGAACTGCTCGGGGAGCATGGGGAAGATGACCGCCGGGGTGTAGACCGACGTCGTGTTCTTGCGCGCATGCCGGTCCGCAGGGCTGCCGTCCTTGACCAGGGCATCCACATCCGCCACCGCCACCAGGATGCGCACCTTCCCGCCCGCCTGCGGCTCGGCCACGGTGAGCTGGTCCAGGTCGCGCGAGTCGTCGTTATCCACGGAGGCCCAGGGCAGCGCCCGCAGGTCGCGGACCGCCGGGTCGGCCGCCTCCGCAGGCGGGAAGGCTGCGGCCGCCTGCGTCGCCTGCTGCAGGGCATCCGGTGGGAACTCCGGCTCCAGACCGCGTTCGATCATCGCCTGCCGCGCCAGGGCGGCCAGCTCTTCGGCATCTGAGTGTCGGGGAAACGATGGCTGCTGCTGCATGACCTTGATTATCCTGATTTCGGAGCGGCTTCGCTGCGCCGCCGAGAACTTCGCACGGCTGCGGGGTACTATTCCACGGGCGGCGCGCCAGCGCCGTGACCGGACTCTGCTGACTTTACCAAATGCCCATGGATACCCTTCCCGCGGACCCCCGCACGTACCTCGCGGAGGTCGCCCGTCTTTGCCGCACGGACTGGCCCCGCAACCGCACCGTCAACATCGTCTGCCACGGACACAGCGTCCCCGCCGGGTACTTCAGGACCCCGGAAGTGCGGTCGCTGGACGCCTATCCCCACCTGCTCCGCGTCGGCCTGGCCGAGCGCTACCCGCATGCGGTGATTAACGTGATCGTCACCGCTATCGGGGGCGAGGACTCCGACGCGGGGGCGCGCCGCTTCGCGGACGCTGTGCTCCCGCACCGGCCGGACGTTGTGACCATCGACTATGCACTGAACGACCGGCGGGGCGGCCTGGAGCGCGCCCGAAAGGCCTGGTCTTCCATGATCTCTCAGGCGCAGACGCGTGGAATCAAGGTAATTCTGCTGACGCCCACCGCGGACCTGACCGCAAACTGGGACGACCCCGCCGACCCGCTCTGCGCGCACGCGGAGCAGGTGCGTGCGCTGGCCCGCGAGCACGGGACGGGCCTCGTTGACAGCTTTGCTGCGTTCCGGCAGTTCGTCCAGGAGGGGGGGAGGTTGCCCGCGCTTATGTCCCAGAGCAACCATCCCAACCGCCAGGGGCACGAACGGGTGGCAAAGGCGCTTCTGGAGTGGTTTCCGGCCGACGCGACCGGGTAAGCAGACGGCTCTCGAACCGGGGACCGTGACCCAAAACACACCAAATGTAGTTTTGGTAACGCGGTCCCCGGTATGGTCAATTTGGTGCGTTTGGTCCTTGACAGGCTGGCCTAAACTGTGCTAAATTTAACCGTCGGGGGCTGTCCTCGGCGTACCAATGAAGGAGATATGCAATGATGAGCATGCCCCTCTCTGTCCGGGCTTCCCGTAAAAGTGCTGCATTTACCCTGATCGAGCTTCTGGTTGTAATCGCCATTATAGCCATTCTGGCCGCGATCCTCTTCCCCGTCTTTGCTCAGGCGCGCAACAAGGCGCGTCAGGCGGCTTGCCTCTCCAATACCAAACAGATCGGCCTGGCCCTGCTGGCCTATTCCCAGGATTACGACGAGCAGATGGTGCGTGGCTGGTACGGGCCCGACGGTTACCAGCAGTCCAATAACACCAACCGGTACAAGTGGATGGATGCCATTGAGCCGTTCGTGAAGAACACCGGCCTGTACGAGTGTCCCAACGCACCGCTCGGCATCGGCGCCGATGCCAAGGGGCGCTTCGTGCCGCACAAGCGCCTGGGGGTCGAGCCCAACACCAACGCGCTGGACGATCGGTACTATGGCAGCTATGCCATCAACTCAGCCTACTGGGGGGACGGCGATAAGTCGCGCCAGGGGCCGAGCAACGAGGTACGCCTGTCGATCGTTACCAACCCCGCCGGCACCATCTGGGTGATGGATGGCAATGGCAGCTACCAGGTATCCTGGCCGAATACCGCCGAGGACCCGGAGGCGATCCAGAAGGCGGGCGATGTCAACTACCTCTGCTGGAAGGGCCGCAACATCGGCGACAAGCAGGAGGGCGCGATTGTGGACCGCCACCAGGGCAACAGCAACGTGATCTACTGCGACGGCCATGCCAAGAACGTTGCCCTGACCACCCTGCTTAACGATCGCACCAAGGCCCCGGACGGCTCGGTGGACCCGAACGGCTACCTGCGCCAGTTCACCCCGGCCGACGACTAATCGTCGCGCCACCCGGAAAATGCAGAGCGCCCGGCGGCTGGGATCTCAGGTCCTTGCCGCCAGGCGCTTTTTCGGGGGCGCTCCCTGCTGGGTTGTCTACCCCAGCGCTTCCTGCTCGGCGACGGTGCGCTCCCAGTCGGCGATTGCGGCGTCTACCTCGGCGCGAACGCGGGTGTGTTCGGCCGCGAGGGCCACGAGGTCGGCGGTCGGGTTGCCCGCGGCGAGCGCCGCCTCCACCTCGGCGAGGCGCGCTTCCTGCGCCTGTACCCGGGCCTCCGCCTTCTCCACCGCATCCTTCGCGCGGGCGCGGGCTTTGCTCAGTTCGCGGGCGCTGAGCGCGGGGGGCGGCGGGGCGGCGTTTGGGGCCACGGCGGCAGTGGGGGAAGGCGCCTTCTTCTTCGCCGCGGTGGAGGCGGCCTGCCGCGCGGCTGCCGCCTCCGCCTCCTCGCGCCAGGCAGCATAGTTGCCCTCCACAAAGGCCGCGCGGCCGTCGCCGGTGAGGGCGAGGGTCTTTGTGGTGACGGCGTTGAGCAGGTAGCGGTCGTGGCTGACCAGGAGCAGGGTGCCCTCGTAGCGCGTCAGCATCTCGGTCAGCGTTTCGCACGACTCGATGTCGAGGTGGTTGGTAGGCTCGTCCAGAATCAGCAGGTTGCAGGGCTCCAGGAGCATCCGGGCCAGCGCCAGCTTGTTCTTCTCGCCCCCGGAGAGCATCGCGACTTTTTTGTACACGTCGTCGCCGGTGAAGAGGAAGCGCGCCAGGTAGTTGCGCGCCTCGGTTTCGGTGAAGGTCGTTGCCGCGTCGGTCAGCGTTTCGAGCACTGTGCGCTCAACGTCCAAATCGTCGGTGGCGTGCTGCGAGAAGTAGGCGCGGCGGACGTTGTGACCGTAGGCGAGCGTTCCCGTGGTCGGGACCTCGTCGCCCAGGAGGATGCGGACCAGCGTGGTCTTGCCCGCTCCGTTCGGCCCCACCAGCCCGACCCGGTCGCCGCGCTCCACCACGCCGTCCAGGTGGGCGAACAGCGTCCGCTCGCCGTAGGACTTCGACAGGTCGGACAGGCGCACCACCTCCCGGCCGATGCGCCCGGCTCCGGCGGCGTCGATGCGCGCCCGAACGGTGCGGGGGTCGGTGCGCGGCGCCTCCACCTTCTCCATCCGGTCGATCCGCCCCTGCGTCTTGAGGCGTATGCTACTCCGGTGGGCGTCCGCGTTCATGTTGCGCTTGATGAGGTCCTTCAGACGCGCGATCTCGGCCTGCTGCTGGTCGTACAACTCCTGCTGGCGCTGCAGGCGCTCCTGCTTCTGCTGCTTGAAGTGGGAGTAGTTTCCCTTGTAGACCGTCAGGCGCTGGTGCTCCAGCTCCGCTGTGGTGTCGGTCACGGCATCCAGGAAGTAGCGGTCGTGACTGACCAGCAGTACGGCGCCGGGGTAGTCCTTCAGGAAGCCCTCCAGCCACTCCGTGGCGGCGATGTCAAGGTGGTTGGTGGGCTCGTCGAGGATCAGCAGGTCGGGGCGGGTGAGGACCAGCTTTGCCAGCGCAAGGCGCGTCTGCTCGCCGCCCGAGCACGACCCGACGCGCTTCTCCATCGCCTCTGGCCCGAAGCCAAGCCGCAGCAGCACGGCGTCCCGCTCCGCCTCCACGGCGTAGCCGCCCATCGCCTCGAAGGCGTCGTGTGCGGCGGTGTACTCGGCCATCGCCCGCTCCAGATCGGCCTCCTCGGTGGCGTCGCTCATGGCCTGCTCGGCCGCGGCGATGCGCGCCTGCACCGCCCGCAGCGGGGCGAGCGCGCCCTCGATCTCCTGCGCGATGGTGTGCTCGGGGTGGACGGGAGCCTCCTGCCGCAGGTAGCCCATGCGCCGCCCCGCCGCGAGCGTGACGCGCGGATATGCGGCGGCGCCTCCAACGATGCTGGGGTCGGGCGTCTCCTGCCCCAGCAGGATGCGCAGCAGCGTGGTCTTGCCGCCGCCGTTGCGCCCGATCAGGCCCATCTTCTGGCCCGCCGCGAGGCTGAACGTGATCTCGGTAAACAGCAGGTCGCCGCCGAAACTCTTGGCGACATTGGCGACGGTCAGGATGCTCATGGATGCGAAAAGACCTCCGGGCCATTATCGCCTGGGGCGGGGGCGATGGCAAACCGGAGGGGAGGTTACCGCTTCCGCAAGCCGGGGAGTGATTTTCGGTGGAACCAGCCGATGGTCAGGGCGCAGAACAGGGAGTCTATCACCACGAGGTCCCCCGGCGAGAACTCAGCCACACCCGCGAGTGCCAGTTGCCATGACGCGACCGAGAGCAGCACGTAGAGCGAGGCAAAGAGGATCGGCCACTCGTGAGGCTTCGGCGGCATCATGGCTTTATTGTACGCTTTACCGCAGTGTATCTGGACGGTCGCGTAGGAATAGCCCGATCGCCCGGAGAACTCTGCGCCCGGCAGTGTTGCTCACTTTGCTGTGTGAACCAAGGAAATTCCCGGAGGCCGCAATCGGTCAGACCACCTGCCGCTACTGTTCCAGATGAGCCTGTAACTCTTCGTGAGATGTGATCATGAACAGCACTCCTGAAAACCTCTGGCCGTCTGAATTCGGCTCTGTAGACGTGGTTTCGCCTGTTTCTATCCTGCGTAATCAGGCGTACTTCTTAGGTCAACAGACTCGCAATGCTCTGATTGGAGAAGTTCGCACGGAAGAAGATAGGATGCTCCTCGGCAATATCCAGCATGCTCTCTATGTCTTAGTGCCCGCGCTTGGTGCCTTTCGCTACAAGCTCTTAACCATTACTCATAAAGTGCAAGAGCTATATCCGGCTAGGGTGACTGGACCAGGAGTAAATGAAGAAGTGCAGGATGCGGAGCAGTTCAAGGAAAAGGTACGGGAGACGCTAAGTTCACCGGAAACGCTACAGATAATCCAATCGCTGCTCGCGCAGAGCGAAGCCGTACCCGCGGCTGCATAGTAAATTTCCGCACGGCGCCACCGGTCGGCAGGGAACGCGACGGCGGCCCGCCCTGTGGTATAGTGGTTCCAACGAAGTCGCACCATGTCATTCGGCCTCACCGCTACCGCCCATACGTTCGCGTCCGGCCTCCGCTTTGAGAAGAGCGGCAGTGCCTTTTTTGCGCGTGCCTGGCGGGGCCGGTTTGGCGGCTTCTTTTACTTTTTCTGGTTTTACTACTTTAACGCGCCCGCCCCGGTGCAGGGAATGCCCGCTCGAAACCGCTGACACGCAGCGAACGATGTCGAGACGAGGACCCGCCCGGGAAAACCCGGGCGGGTCCTTTCGCTTGTATGAGGAGCCGAAAGTGACCACCGCAACCATGCCCACCACCCCCGTGTCCGTCGCCGCACGGACCGCCGAAGACGCCGCGCCCTCCGCTGCGTCGGAGGGTGTCCTACGAGCCCGCGCCGCGCATCACGATGAAGGCACAGAGCATCATCCGGTGCCTGCGCCCCGTGTGCTGCTCAACGACCTGCCGCTGGACGGTCCCGCGCGCGAGACGGTGACGCGGGGCCGCGCGGAGGTGCGCGCAGCGCTGCGCGGCGAGGACCCGAGACCCCTGGTAGTGGTCGGACCGTGTTCCCTGCACGATCCCGAAGCCGCCCTGGAGTACGCCGACCGGCTTGCGGCGGTGCGGCGGCGTCTAGGGGATGCGCTGTGCCTGGTGATGCGAGCGTACCTGGAGAAGCCGCGCACAACGATCGGCTGGCGAGGGCTGCTCTACGACCCGCATCTGGATGGTTCGCTGGACATGGAGGCGGGCCTGCGCCTGGCCCGCGAGGTGCTGCTCGCTATCAACGCGCGGGGTGTACCGGTGGCATCCGAGGTGCTGGACCCGGCGACACCTGCCTACTACGCCGACCTGCTGGCCTTCGCCTCCATCGGGGCGCGCACGGCGGAGAGCCAGCCGCACCGGGCGCTGGCGAGCGGGCTGTCTCTGCCGGTGGGCATCAAAAACGGTACGCAGGGAGCGGTACAGACGGCGGTGGACGCCCTGATCGCGGCGCGTGAGCCGCATAGCTACCTGGGCATGGATGCGGACGGGCGGTGCAGCATGGTGCGCACACGCGGGAATCGGGACGGCGCCCTGATCCTGCGCGGCGGGCGCGCGACTGGCCCGAACTACGATGCGGCGAGCGTTGCGGACGCGGCCGCGCGCCTGCGCGAGGTGGGCCTGAACCCCGCCGTGCTCGTGGACTGCTCGCACGCGAACTCCGGCTACGAACCGGCGCGGCAGGTGGAGATCTGCCGTGAGGTGCTGCTGCGGCAGCGCAAGGCGTCTGGTGACGGCGCCTCCTCGCCCCTGCGGGGCGTGCTGCTGGAGAGCCACCTTTACCCCGGAAAACAGGGCCTCCCCACCGATCTTTCTAAAGACGGCGGGGAGGCCCTTCGTGTGTCCCTTCGCTATGGTGTGTCCGTTACGGATGCCTGCCTCGGGTGGGACGATACCGAGGCGCTACTGGAGGAGGTAGCGGCGGCGCGCTACTGCGCCTCCTGAAGCCGCGCCTGGGGGACGTCCTCCGCGCCCGCGTCCTCCGGGATCTTCGGCTCGCGGAACGTGAAGTAGAAGGCGATGGCGCACAGGATTGTCATGACCGCGGGCACCATGAAGACGCTGGTCCAGTCCGTGGAGTTGGGGACCGGGATCATCTTCCCGGGGTTCGCCGGGTCAGCGGCGAACTTGGTGTAGTGGTCCTTGAGCCAGCCGCAGAACGCTGTGCCCAGCCAGTTCCCCAGGCCGAGCGTCACCAGGGTCAGCAGGTTCTGGGCGCTGCCGCGGATGTCCTTCGGAGCGACCCGGTCCACGTACAGGTACGACGTCACGAACACAAAGGCGAACCCGATGCCGTGGAACATCAGCGAGATCACCACGAGCGAGAGCGGGACCTGGTGGTACATCGCGAAGATGAAGTAGCGCAGCGGCCAGGCGAGCGTTCCCAGGACCAGCGTCCAGCGCATGCCCAGGAGTTTTAGCGAGATAGGCAGCAGCACCGCCATGGAGATGATCTCTGCCATCTGGCTGATGCTCTTGGTGGAGGAGAGCCACGCCTCTGGCACGCCGATCTCGTTCAGGAACGGCGCGGAGAGGACATAGAAGAACTGGAACTCGGTAGAGACGATGAAGGAGATCAGCATGAAGACCGTGAAGCCGGGCACGGTCTTGAACAGCGCGAACGCCTTGGTGAAGGCCCACGGATCCTTCTTCTCGGTGGACGGCGGCGTGTGCGGGAGCAGGAAAGAGACCACGGCCAGGATGCCGGCGAAGATGGCCGAGACCTGCATCTCCTCAAACGGCGCCCACTGCCCCGGCTCCAGCTTCGGGCGGCCCAGCAGATAGTAGGTCAGCACGAACGCGGCGACGATCCAGCCGATCGTGCCCGCTGTGCGAATCACAGCGAAGTCCCGCTCCTGCTCGGCCTCCGGGCGCCCCTCCTTGCTCAGATGGTGGAACGCGATGGCGTTGGTGATGCCCAGCGTGGGTGCGAAGGCCAGCGACCAGACCCACATCCAGAGCAGGATGCCGCCAAACTGTGACTGGCCCGCCATCATCCAGGCAGAAACGGCGCAGATCGCGGAGGAGATGGCCAGGTAAATCTGGCTCGGCAGAAGCCGGTCCACAATCTGCCCGCCGATGAATGGCGTGATGATACACGCCAGCCACAGAACCCCGTATACGCTGCCGACCTCGACGCCGCTGGCGTTCAGCCGGTTGGTCAGTGTCGCACCCAGTACAGGCGTCCAGGCGCCCCAGGCCGCGTACTGGAAGAACATCATCGCCGAGAGTAGCACTCTCAAGCGCACTCGATCCGTCATGAGAACCCCTCGTGCGCCCCCGCGGGCGCGGGGGCTAGATAGATGCCGCCATTGTAGCAGAAACGGCGGGGTGAGGGGAACTACCTGTCTTCGCCGGCGCGCAGAGCATCGCGCACCCGCCCGAAGATGCGTGTCACCGCCTCAGTGTCCTCGTCCGACAGGTGGCGCATGAAGTAATCGGAGATGCCGCGGGCGTAGGACGACCAGATGCGTCGCAGCGCTTCCACCCCTGCGTCCGTCAGCACCGCGTAGGAGCCGCGCCGGTCCTCCGAGCACGCCTCGCGCTTCAGAAGCCCGCGCGCCTCCAGGCGGTCCACCAGGCGTGTCAGGCCGCTGCGCGAGATCAGAGCGGCCTCCGCCAACTCCGCCAGGCGCAGGCGCCGCTCCGGCGACTGGTAGAGGTTGTAGAGCGCATCGTATTCCGCCAGCGAGCCGACCCCCTCCTTTTCCAGGTCCGCGTCGATGCGGCGCAGCACCATCCCGTGCGCCTCGAAGAGCGACCGCCACGCCTGCCGCTGCGCCCGCGTCAATTCCCGTGCCATGGTTGTTTTTGCACCTCCCGAAAAAATTGTACCCGTAAATAGTTGCGCGAGCAACAAAATGCGGTATATTGGTTGCGTGTGCAACTAATTGCGTCAAAGGAGAGAACGATATGTCCGCAGCAGTGGCTACAAAAGCGACCCTGCAAACGACTCGGGAGTGCGTGGAGAGCCTGGTCGGCCTGGTCGAGCAGGGCAAATTCCTGGAGGCGTTCGACGCCTACTACGGCGAAGACGTCGCCATGGCCGAGAACCGCAGCGCCCCGACCGTGGGCAAGGCGGAGAACCGGGCGCGCGAGGAGCAGTTCGTCGGCTCCGTGGCGCAGGTCCATGAAAGCCGGGCGAAGTCCGTGACGGTGGACAGCGACCGGGCGGTGATCGAGTGGGTACTCGACTTCACCGACACGGAGGGGAACCGCGTGCGCATGGAGCAGGTCGCCGTGCAGGAGTGGCAGGACGGTCAGGTCGTGCACGAGCGCTTCTACTACGACACCAACGCGCTGGATGCCTCGTAAGGCGCCGGAGGCGGTACAATCCCGGTGACGATGACGGCGAGACGCTTCGGCACCGGGATAACTTTTCTGGCCCTGCTGCCCCTGCTGCTACTCTGCGGGGGCGGCGGGGGCCGTAGCCTCCGGGCGCCGCTCGCCCTGGCTGCGCCGCAGGCTCCGCTGCCGCCCGCGCGCGTGGGCGCGCCCGACGCGACCGCGGCGAAGATCGTGGCAGGGGCGCGGGCGCAGTTCGGCACGGCCTACGTGCCGGGGTACGTTGCCATCGGGTACCCGAACGGCGACGTGCCGAAGGATACCGGGGTCTGCACGGACGTGGTGGTGCGCGCTCTGCGCGCCGCCGGGTATGACCTGCAGCGTCTGATCCACGAGGACATGCGCGCCCACTTCTCCCGCTACCCCCAGAACTGGGGACTGAAGCGCCCCGACCGTAACATCGACCACCGGCGTGTGCCCAACCAGCGGCGCTTCTTCGAGCGCAAGGGGATGGTCCTGCCCACAGCCTACCGCGCGGCCACCCGGGCGACGTTCCAACCCGGCGATGTAGTTACCTGGAAACTGCCTTCGGGGCTGGACCACACGGGGATCGTCTCGGACCGTGTGAACGCTCAGGGCGTGCCCCTCGTGATCCACAACCTCGGCGTCTGCGCCGAGGAGGATGTCCTCCTGGCCTGGCCGCTCACCGGACACTACCGGTTTCCCCGCCGTTGACTCCCTTTGTAAAAAATTATTAAACGCCCCAACCCCGGGCCTGCCCGCGGCGACTCACTCTGTGGAAAGTGGGGCGCAGCCGGTGGTGGTTTCAAAGTCGAGACGGCCCGCGCGTTCCGCGAGAGTTTTGGCTATTACTGTCCTTTCGTCCCTCCGCACACGTACCATACGTGTCTGCCGGGCAGCGGTCTGAACCCCCGCTGCCCCTTTTTTTGCCCGGGCTCAGGCCGGGGTATCGCTGTTCTCCCACAGCCCGCGCTCGCGCAGCCAGTCGTCGTTGAATATCTTGGACAGGTAGTTGCGTCCTGTGTCGGGCAGGACAGCGACCGCGGTCTTTCCGGCGTTCTCGGGGCGGCTGCCCCAGCGCAGGGCAGCCGCCACAGCGCACCCCGCCGCTCCGCCGACCAGCAGTCCCTCCTCGCGCGCCAGGCGACGGCACAGGCCAAACGCCTCGCGGTCGGGGATGGTGATTGCCTCGTCTACCAGGGACGTGTCAAAGTTAGGCGGAGCGATGCTGCCGCCGATGCCCTCCAGCAGGTAGGAGCCGGGCTCGCCGCCCGCCAGGGCCGACCCCTCCGGATCCGCGAGGACGACGCGCAGGGCGGGGTTCTGCTCCTTGAGGTAGCGGCCCGCCCCGGAGAGCGTGCCGCCCGTGCCCACCCCCACCACCAGAGCGTCCACGTTCCCTCCCGTGTCGCGCCAGATCTCCGGGCCGGTGGTGGCGTAGTGGATCGCCGGGTTCGCCGGGTGGGAGAACTGGTTGGGCAGGAACCAGTGGTTCTCCGCAGCGAGTCGCCGGGCGACGTTCTGGAAGTTCTCGGGCGACTCCGGCGGGGCGTTCGGCACCCGCACCACGTCCGCTCCGTACGCGCGCAGCAGGTCCTCTTTGTCCCGGCTCATCTTCTCGGGCATCACGAAGACGCAGCGGTAGCCGCGCACGGCGGCCACCAGCGCCAGCCCGACGCCCGTGTTGCCGGCCGTCGCCTCGACGATCGTGGCCCCGGGGGAGAGGAGGCCCGCCGCCTCGGCGGCCTCGACCATGGCGCGTGCAATGCGGTCCTTCACGCTGCCGCCCGGGTTCTGCATCTCCACCTTGCCCAGCAGCACGGCGGGGCACCCGGCGCCAACGCGCGCGAGCCGCACCAGGGGCGTGTTCCCGATGGCGTCCAGCACGCTCTCTCGAATGTTCATGGGCTCTTGTTCGCGGCCCTCTCTCCTGTCCCCTCCGCAGTGGGGATTTTGCACCTGGGAGGAATACCAGGTGTGGCTGGAGAATTATCAGGGGTAGGGCGTGCCGGTAAGCGGCCGGCACAGGACGGAAAGGTGTACCATGTCTTCCGGGAGTTGGTTGCGCAGCCGCCGCGCGACGGCGGCCCCGTTTACGCGGCTTATCCCCCTCGCGCTTCTGGTCTTTCTGCTGGCGCTGTCGGCGCGGGCGCAGCAGCCGCTGCTGGTCTTCGACTCCCTTTCCAACGCTCAGAACGACGCCCTTCCCCAGTCCACCCCCCGCACATTCATCGGGCAGGCCTTTGGCATCCCCGGTGAGGGCGCGCCGGTGGCCGTTACCAGCATGGAACTCGTACTGCGCCACGCAAGCCCGAGCGCCGTCACCTACGAGAACATCCGGGTGAACGTCCAGTTCTGGGACGCCTGCACCAACGCCACCACGGGAGCCGCCCCCGTATTCTCCTCCCCCTGCGCCGGCGGCGTCAGATCGTTCGACCTGGGCGCGCGTACGCTTGCCGCAAGCGCCTCCGAACTGGTGATCCTGAACTTCGCGCCCCCGGTCGTCCTCCGTGGTGACGGGAGTCTGGGGGTGACCGTCCACATCCAGGGAGACACGGGCGCCGGTCTCCGGGACACAGACGACCTGACCGCGGGCTTGCGCGGTGGGGGCGTCAATGTCAACACGCCGGAGGTGGGCTTCCTGCCCACCAACCCGAACCGCGGCGGCAACACCTTCTACTACCGGAATGCTTCCGGGGGGAGGGATTACAACTTCCGGGGCGCTGATGCCCGCGACCTGGGGGACGCCTCCGACCCCGCCACCGGGATCGGCAGCGCCCTGCAAATGCGCCTGTTCGCGATTCCCCGGACGGCGCTTCGCAGTCTGTGACTCGAGCGCTGATTTTCGCTGGCGGAGGCGCAGAGTAGCTTGCTTGCCTGGGAACCCTACTAGCAGGCAAGCATACTCCATAGTACGAGTTTTCTTGTGATAGGTAAAAATACCTGTTATAGTAACCCTTGGGCGGGGTACCATCATTCGACGCACCATCTTCCCGAAGGCACAGGACTGATATGCGTCGTCGCGAAACGCAGGTATTTTTATCGGGGAGGGTCCTATGAGACTCAGAACTGCTATCGTTGCTACTATCGCAAGCCTATGCGTGGCCTCTATTACCGTTACTGCCGCCCACGCGCAGCTCATTTATGACGCGATCACGAACGCGGATAACGGCTTCCGCCCACAGGATGATCGCCTCTTCATGGGCGACCTGATCAACTTCGACACGGGCGGTTCCGGGCCGGTCACTGTCAATAGGCTGGAGGCGCTGCTGGTACACGGTCCCACGACCGTGACGTACACGTCGCTCGTGATGAACGTCCAGTTCTGGAACGACAACAACGGCGTTGGGAACGACCTGTTCTCGAATCCGGCGAGTGATGTTCTGACGTTCGACATTCTGCCGGCGCTATCGGGCGGCGGCACCAGTCTCACGCTCGGCGTTAACGAGATCCTCAGTGTGAACGTGTCGTTGCCGGGGGTGGTCTTTACCGACCCGTTCCTCAACGGGATCACGATCAACTTCCAGGGCGACTTTGGGAGTGGTTTGCAGAGCACTGCGAACCTGTCCACCCTGGTCCGCTACGGTGTGAACGGACCGGCGGTGGGCTCGTCGGGATTCACGAGTCCGACCGGGGGCTACTTGAAGGACACCACGGGCCGGAACGACTTCAACTTCAACCGAACGGGCGACTCGTTCAACGTTCCGGGCCAGAACAACTCGGGGCTTGCCATCCGCCTGTACGCGAGCACTGTGCCGGAGCCGGGCACGATGACGCTGGTGGGGGTGGGCCTGCTGGCCCTCGGAGGCACCGTGGTACGCCGTCGTCGGCGGAGCGAGTAGCCTGGCAGCAGCCGATCGCTGTCGTGGCCCCAAAACGGCGGGCGCGGGGAGAACTCCCCGCGCCCGCCGTTTGTCTGTTTGTCTGGCTCAGGCCGTGGCGGTGGTCGGGATACCGTCGCGGAAGGGATCGTCGGGGTAGAGAAGCAGGGTGGACTCGGCGGTGACGTGCGCCGTACCGGTGATGGTGGGCAGAAGGGCGCCGTTTGGGCCTTCCGACAGCGTACCGGAGAAGACGCTTCCCAGGACGCTCTCCTGGCGCCATGCGTTACCCGGGCGGAGCTTGCTGTCGGCATGCAGACAGGCCAGCTTGGCGCTGGTGCCGGTGCCGCAGGGGGAGCGGTCCCAGGCGCCGCCCGGGCAGAGGACGAAGTTGCGGCTGTCCGCCTGTGCAGGGTCGGCGGGCGGGCCGACCAGTTCGACGTGGTCGATCTCGGCGCTGTCCGCACCGGTGATGCCGGCCGCCTCCAGCCCGCGCCGTACCGCGAGCGAGAACGCGGTGAGCGCGGCCACGTTGTCGGCGTCGAGGCGCTGGCCGTGATCCATCGTCAGGAAGAACCAGTTGCCGCCCCAGGCGACATCCCCCGTGACCGTGACGTCGTAGCCGGGCACGGGCACACGGACGCCGGTGGCGAGGCGGTAGGCAGGGACGTTCGTGACGGACACGGAGCGGCCGTCGTCGTGCAGGCGCGTGGTGACGACGCCGACCGGGGTCTCGATGCGGTGTTCGCCCGGCGCGATGCGTCCGAGGTGCGCCAGCGTGACCACGAGGCCAATGGTGCCGTGCCCGCACATGCCCAGGTAGCCGACATTATTGAAGAAGATGACTCCGGCGGCGCAGGTCGGGTCCGTGGGCGGCACGAGCAGGGCGCCCACCAGCACATCCGACCCACGCGGCTCGCAGACCACCGCGGAGCGGAAGGCATCGAAGTCGCGGGCGAAGCGCTCGCGCCGTTCGGCGAGCGGACCGGCGCCCAGGTCGGGCCCGCCGGAGAGAACAACACGGGTCGGCTCCCCACCGGTGTGGGAGTCGATCACGGCGACGCGATGTGGCAGTTGAGATGAAGAAATAGTCATAGGGGCATCAGGGGCGGGCCGGAGCGGCGGTGGAGTCGCGGACGATGAGGCGCGGGGGAACCGTCTGGTCAAGCGCCGCGTCGCCGTTCCGGGGGCGTACGCCGGTCAGGATATCGGCCAGCAGGCCCACGGCGGCGGCGCCCAACTCGTAGCGCGGGTGCTCGACCGTGGTCAGCGCCGGGGTGACGTTCGCCACAGCGTCGATACCGTCGTAGCCGCAAAGCGACAGGTCACCCGGCACCGAGATGCCCTGCTCCCGGCAGTGTGCCAGCAGGTGCAGGGCGCGGTAGTCGGAGCCTGCGAACACGGCGGTGGGCGGCTGCGGCAGCGCCCTCAGGGTGTCCAGAGCCTCCGCATCCTGTTTCGGGTCGATGCCATCACTGGTGCGGATGAGCGCGGGATCGACCTCCAGGCCATTCTGCCGCAGGGCGCGCTCATAGCCAGCGCGGCGCGGGCCGTGCCAGTCCGCCGCGCTGCCGCCGATGTAGGCGATGCGGGTGTGCCCGAGCCGCGCCAGATGGTCTACCCCCAGGAACGCCGCCTCCTCCATATCCACCCGGACACAGGGGGGCAGGGGACGGGGCGGGTTTAGCAGGACGCGGGGGGCGTCGATGCCGTGCCGCTCCAGCAGTGCCATTCCCTCGGTGAAGCCCTCGGTGGTGATGGCGACGATCAGGTAGCCCGTGTCATCGCCCGCGGGCGGAAGCGCGCCGAAACCCTGCGCCGCAACCTGCTGTACTACGCAGCCCTGCGCGCGGGCAGCATCCCGGATGCCGGCGAGAAAGTCGAACACCTCGTGGCTGAACTCGATGGGGGTCTGGGAAAGGTCGAACTCGCCCGCGAGCAGGACCCGCAACGTGATCCGCGTCAGCCGCTTGATGGCGAAGGTTCCTTTGCCGCGGCCTCGCTGCTTGACCACCCACCCTTCACGCGCCAGTTCGTCCAGCGCCCGCCGCACGGGCGCCTCGCTGACGCCGTAGATCTTACACAGGTCGGGCAGGATGGGGAGCTGCTCCATGTAGCGGATCTGACCGGTGGATATCTTGTCTTCCAGGTCGCGGTAGATGCGAAGGTACAGGGGCTCACTACTGCGGTCGGTGGCGGCTTTCATACAACTGCAGTTTCCTATCCGGCGGGTCTAATCTCCTCCCGGCGCCTGCGCGTACCATAGCCACGCTATGCCCGTGCGCCGTGTGCCCGCAACTCCTCTACCGCCCACCACGACTTGCCCCGCACCGCTGCGAGGGTGAGCACCGTTTCGGCGCGACAACTGCGCGCGTTCACGTCCGCGCCCGCCTGCAAAAGGGTCCGCAGCAGGGCATGGCTCTGAAGTCGGGCCAGCATCAAAAGCATCAGGGGGGTGTAGCCCTCATTGTCGACAGCGTTGACATCCGCCCCCGCCGCCAGGAGCGCCTCCACCAGCGGCAGGTCGCACCGGAGCACCGCGCGCATCAGGCAGGTACGCCCGGTGCGGTCGGCAGCGTTGACGTCCGCGCCGGCTGCCAGCACCAGCTCCCGCGCTCCGGCATCGGTCAGGCCATAGACGAGGGGAGAGCGGCCAGCATCGTCGCGGGCGTTCACATCGGCGCCGTATCCGATCAGCACCTGGGCCATGGCTAGCGCCGTTGCGCGCCCGTCCCCCGTTGCCGCGCTCGCCCGCTGCGAGAGGGCGGCCATCAGCGCTGTGGAGCCGTCCCAGCGGCGGGCATCCGGGAGCGCCCCGCGCTCCAGGAGGCGCCGGACGCAGTCCTCACGCGCGTACTCCACCGCACAGTGCAGGGGGGTGAGCCTCCAGCGGTTGCGCGCCTCCAGCGGCGCGCCCCGGTCCACCAGCAGGTCCACTGCCGCCAGGCGCCCCCGCCGTACCGCGTCGTGCAGGAGCGTGTCCCCGTGCTCATCGGTCAGTCGCAGAGCGCCGACACCGCCGGGCCCGATGCCCGGAGTCAGCAACCGCCTCAGTTGGTTCGCGTCGCCCCGCCGGGCTGCCTCGCGCAGAAGAACCTGCATGCCGTCGTTACTGCCGCTCCTGTCTCTCTTTATAACCCGACGCGCGCCCTTTTCGCACCCGGCTCTTTCCCAGCGCGCCCGCCCGCCGCCATTGCCTTTTACCCCGATTTCCCGTTACAATGCCCCGAGGAGGGACAGCGACGTACCATGCTCCGACAGAAGCTTCTGATCCTGTACTCCCGCACGCCGGACCTCAAGAGCGAGGTGGGCGCGTGGGCCATCTACGACGGGACTGGCCGCGAACACCACACCACCGGCGACAGCGACACGCCGCCGTACCGCAGCGTGCTGGACGCCATGAAGGACGGCTGGCGCGTCCTTCAACTTCCCCAGCAGATGCCCGCCTACCCGGGCATGGAGCTGACGACCTCCTACCTGCGGTGGGAGTACGTGCTGGAGCAGATTGTGCCGGTGGAGGGCGACACTTCCGAAGGAGGAGACCGTGGCTGACAAGCAGCACCTGCTGACGACGACGCAGATGGCCCGTTTCGCCGCGGACGGCTTTCTGGTCTTCGACGAACTGATCCCGGACCGTATCAACCGGGAGGCGATGCGCGAGATCGACGAGAAGCGCATTCCGCAGCACTACGAGCGCCAGGGGCAGCCGCTCAGCGGCCTGTGGGAGGACTCCGAAGGGTTTGGGGCGATGTTCCGTCTGCCCGCCGTGCAGGGCATCATCCACAGCCTGGTCGGGCCGGGGCCTCTGTACGACCACCACGCCTTCCACAAGGTCGGGCCGCGCCACGAGGAGGGGCAGGTCTGGCACGCGGACGCCATCATCGACACCCGGATGCACTTCGATGTGCAACTCTTCTACTACCCCCACGACACGCCACGTGAGATGGGCGGGACCATGTTCCTGCCGGGCAGCCACCTGCGCCGTATCCACGAAACCGACATCGGGCGCTATCAGAACTTCGTGGGGCAGGTGCCCATCGTCTGTAAGGCGGGGACGCTCGCCGTGGCGCATCACGGCATCTGGCACTGTGCCCAGCCGAACCACACCGAGCAGATGCGCTACATGTTCAAACTGCGCCTGAACCCGACGGTGCGGCAGGTGCGACTGTGGAACACGGACGACCTGGAAACCGCGGATGTGACCTCCCTCCTGTTCCGCAACCATAAGTGGTATGGCAACGATGACCGGCTGGAGTACGCCCAGCGGATCAAGTTCTGGCGCTTCCTGACCGGCGACGAGCGGTTCGATGCGAACTACTGGCTCACGCGCATCGAAAACACGCCGGAGCGGATCGCCGTGGCGGTGGGGTAGGAGAGGCGGCGGGGGCGGATAAGTCGGCTTTATGAGATCGCAAAAACCACAGGTATCACGGCTTTGCGCGGCGGCGCTGCTCGGGACGCTGGCCGCGCTGGGCATGGCCATCGCGGCTAGCGTTGCGGCCCCACCAAAGGCGGCGGAAAACGGCGGAGCAGCAGCCACAGCGAAGGTCAGTTTCAACCGGGATATCCGCCCGATCCTCTCCGACAACTGCTTTCACTGCCACGGGCCGGACAAGAACACGCGTCAGGCGGGCCTGCGCCTGGATGTCCGCGAGGACGCCCTCGCCCGCAAGGCGATCGTGCCTGGCCGGCCGGAGCACAGCAGCGTGATCGGGCGCGTCTTCGCCGCGCCCGATTCGCCCCTGCTGATGCCGCCCGCCTCCGCCCATAAGGCGCTGAGCGCCGCGCAGAGAGACCTCCTGAAGCGCTGGATCGCGCAGGGCGCGGAGTACGAACCCCACTGGTCTTACATCCCGCCGAAGCGCCCTGCGGTACCGAAGGTCAAGAATGCTGCCTGGGTGCGCAGCCCCGTAGATGCGTTCGTGCTGGCTCGACTGGAGCGCGAGAAGATCGCTCCTTCGCCCCCGGCCGACCGGCGCACCCTGATTCGCCGTTTGTCGCTGGACCTGGTGGGCCTGCCGCCGACTCCGGCGGAGGTGGAGGCCTTCCTGGCCGATACGTCTCCGGACGCCTACCGCAAGGTGGTGGAGCGTCTGCTTGCCTCTCCCCACTACGGCGAACGGATGGCGGTGCCGTGGCTCGACGCGGTGCGCTACGCCGATACGGTGGGGTTCCATGGGGACCAGAACCAGAACGCCTGGGCATACCGCGACTACGTTATCGACGCCTTCAACCGCAACAAGCCCTTCGACCAGTTCACGCGGGAGCAGATCGCGGGCGACCTCCTGCCGAATGCCACCGACGAGCAGCGGACGGCTACCTGCTTCAACCGCCTGAACATGATGACCCGTGAGGGGGGCGCGCAGGGGAAGGAGTATCTGGCCAAGTACGCCGCGGACCGGGTGCGCACCGTCGGCATGGCCTGGCTCGGCTCCACCATCGCCTGCGCGGAGTGCCACGACCACAAGTACGACCCCATCGCGCAGCGGGACTTCTACGCCCTGGCGGCGTTTTTTGCGGATGTGCAGCAGTGGGGCGTCTACGCGGACTACGGCTACACCCCGAACCCCGATCTGAAGGGCTACAACAACGACTATCCGTTCCCGCCCGAGATTACGGTGGAGAGCCGCTATCTCAAGGCGCGCATCGCCCAGCAGACCCGCCGCCTGAACACCGTTGCGGAGGCGACCGGCAAGGCGCTCCCCAGGGATGGATATGCGGCCTGGCGAACCGCTGCCCTCGCCTTTCTGAAGGCGCACCCGGACGGCTGGGAGGTGCCAACCCCCCATGCCCGAATCGACCCGCCCGCTCCCGCAAAGCCGAACGATAAGCCCGCCGTTCCGCCCACGATACGTGTGGGCTCGGATGCCAGTGTCGCCGTGACGGGGAGCGGCACGGGCGCTCTGACCCTGAGCCTGCACCCGTCCGATACGGAGTGGATCGTGGGGATTCGTGTAGAACTGCTGCCGGCGGACGCTGCGGAAGGCGGGCGGGTTCTGCGCAAGGGGGTAAACGAGGCCACGGTGACGCTCACGGCGGCCGTGCGCGCCCCGGACGGCAAGACGCGCCCGGTCTCCCTGCGGCACGCCGCCGCGAACCTGGCCGCGCCGCGCTACCAGAACGGCTTTGCGATTCTTGGTGTCCACCGCGGCTGGCGCATCGCTGCCGCGAACGCCGCGCGGCCGCACGTCGCCGTGTACCGGCCCGCCCAACCGCTCCGCCTCAAGGCGGGGGAGACGCTGACCGTTACGCTGCCGAATGTCGCGGCGGCGCGGGTGCGCGCCTCGGTTTCGCCGTTCCTGCCCAGCGACCCGGACGGCACGACGCTCGCGCCGGACGAACTGCGCGCCGCCCTCACGGCGCCCGGAACGCCAAACACGGCGGCCCTGCGGGCCTACCTGCTCGGCACCGGTTGGGACGCCCGGGCGTTCGCCGAGGCGAAGGCGCTTGAGGCGGATATCGTCGCCTGTCGCGGCGGGCGAACGCCGGTGATGGTGACGAAGGCGGTGAAACCCGCTGTGACCCGGGTCCTGCCGCGGGGCGACTGGCAGGATGAGAGCGGGCCGGTGGTCGCGCCGGCCACGCCGCACTTCCTGCCCGGCTACCAAACCGCCGGGGCAGGCGGGCGCCGCCTGAACCGGCGCGACCTGGCGGAGTGGCTGGTCGCGCCCGAGAACCCGCTCACAGCGCGCGTGTTCGTCAACCGCCTGTGGCGGCAGTTCTTCGGTAATGGGCTCTCCGGGCAGGTGGAGGACCTGGGGGCGCAGGGCGAGTGGCCCACGCACCCGGAACTGCTGGACTGGCTGGCCGTGGAGTTCCGGGAAAAGAACTGGGATGTGAAGCACATGGTGCGGCTCATCGTCCTGTCCTCGGCATACCGGCAGCAGTCCCACCTGCGGCCGGAGCTACGGGAGAAGGACCCGGCGAATCGTCTGCTGGCGAGCCAGAACCCACGGCGTCTGGAGGCGGAGTTTGTGCGCGACAATGCGCTGGCGGTGGCGGGCCTTCTGAACCGGGATGTCGGCGGGCCGCCGGTGAAGCCGTACCAGCCAGAGGGGTACTATGCCAGCATCCAGTTCCCTGACCGCCCCTATACCGCTGATGCGGACGATCGGCAGTGGCGGCGCGGCGTGTACACCCACTGGCAGCGCACGTTCCTGCACCCGATGCTGGCGAACTTCGACGCCCCGAGCCGCGAGGACGCCGTGTGTACGCGGACGCAGGCGAACACCCCGCAGCAGGCGCTTACCCTGCTAAACGACCCGACGTTCGTGGAGGCGGCCCGCGTCTTCGCCGCGGACATCTTCGCGGCAAAAGGCACCGACGCTGCGCGCCTGGACTACGCGTTCCGCCGCGCCCTCGCCCGGCCCCCGAAGGCCGCGGAGAAAGAGTCGCTGACGGCCTTTCTCGCGAAGGCGCGCGCCGCCTACCGGGAGCGCCCGGAGGACGCGAAGGCATTGCTGGCGGTGGGCAACGCCCCCGCCGCGGGGGCGTCCGCGGGCGCCGACCCCGTGGAACTGGCCGCCTGGACCAGCGTCTGCCGGGTCCTCCTGAATCTGCACGAGACCCTGACCCGCTATTAGCGGAAAGGGCGCGGTCACTCCCAGCGCGAGGGCCGGGCAGGCGGGTTGGAGGCGGCGAGCAGCAGGAACACGCACGACACGCCGGCCACGATGCCCAGACCCGTGCGCTTGTTGGAGCGGCGCGCGGCCAGCAGAGAGTCGTCCACCCGGCCGACGTAGTGGTTCTTCGGGTCCGCGGGCAGATAGGTGACCAGCATCAGGTCCCCGACCTTTGCACGGCTATGGTACGACTCAGGCACCGAGCGCACGCCCTCATCCGCATGGCCTCCCGCCTCGAAGCGGTAGTACACGCCGAACGACCGCTTGCCCCCGCGCGTGCGCTGCCACAGGCCCGTGATCGTCGCTCGCCCCGTTACCCCGTCGACGCGCAGGATGTGGAGGCGCCGGATGTCGCGCTGCGAGAGGAAGGCGAACAAGCAGAAGATACCCACAGCGAAGAGCGCCAGGGGCAGGCGCGGGGCGCGGCGCGACGGCGCTCCCGGGGCGGGCGTGGGCGTGATCCTCATATTGGTCAGACACGCCCGCCCGCTTACGGTTGCTTTTTACCTTGCCTCCGGCTCCCCCGAACCCGGCTCCGTGAGCTTGCGGTGCTGCTCGGCCGTCACCGGGTCAGGCAGCAGGTCCCCGGCGTGGCCCATGACCTTGGTCTTGAGGCTGCCGGCGATGATCCGGTGCTTGTCCTCCATGAGCGCCTCGAAGCCCTGGCGCGCCACCTCCGCCGGGTCGTCCTTCTTGTCGTGCGCCACCTTCGTGTCGTCCATGCCCGCGCGGTGGAAGAAGTTCGTGTCCGTCGGCCCGGGCATCAGGGCGGTGACGACAATGCCGCTGTTCTTGAGTTCGTTGCGCAGTGCCTCCGAGAATGACAGCAGGAACGCCTTCGACGCGCCGTACACCGCTTCGAACGGTGCGGGCATGACGCTGGCGACCGACGCCGTGAAGAGTATGCGTCCGTGCCCCCGCGCCACCATGCCGGGCAGCACCCGCTTGGCCAGGTGGACGGCCGAGGTGACGTTGAGCTGAATCAGGTTCAGCTCGTCCTCCAGGCGCGTTTCGCGAACGAAGTCGCCGCCCACGCCCACGCCCGCGTTGATCGCCACGGCGTCCAGCGGGCGCCCGTCGCCCGCCACCCGGTCGTACACCGCCTCCACGCCCTCGTAGGTCGCCAGGTCCACCGCCAGGGTGTCCACGGTCGCCGCCGCGGCGCCCTCGGCCGCCGCGATCTCGCGCGCGGCCTCCTCCAGCCCCGTCGCCGACTCGGCGACGATCAGCACGTCGTAGCCGTTCGTGGCGAACTGCTTCGCCAACTCCTTCCCGATACCGCTGGACCCGCCGGTGACCACCGCGAAGGGCCGCTCCAGCGGGGGCACCGCCCCCGCCTGCCCCGTCGCGCCCCCGGCGGCGGTCGTCATGCTCGTTGTCGTCATGGCTCTCGCTCCCTCTCTCCCGCGGGACCGGGCCGATTTCCGCCCGTCCCTGCTGCTTCGCTTGTACCGCGGGACGGAGCGGGCGAAACCGTTCGGCCACGAGTGGCGTTGTTCGAATCAGGGGATGCCATGACACGTACACACCGCCGCTGTTCCGGGCAAGCGGCCTTCACCCTTGCGGAGATACTGGCGGCATTGGGTGTGATCGCCGCGCTGGCGGCGATCCTCACCCCCGTGTATTTCAGCGCTCGCGAAAGGTCGCGCCGGGCGTCCTGCCTTTCCAGCCTCCGCCAGATCGGACTCGCGCTCAGGCAGTACGCCCAGAACCACGACGACACCTACCCGCCTCCCGCACACGCGACCTTCGTAGACGAGAACGCCCCGGGTGGGCTCACCTGGCCTCACCTGATCGCTCCCTACGCCACCGCTTCTTCGATGCGGCCGTGCCCCCGGCGCGAGGCGCCGGGACGTCTGGCCACCATGCACCCCCTCGACACCCTGGGCTACGCGCTCAATAAGAACCTGAGCACCTGGCAGAAGGTCAGCAGCGCCGGGGCGGAGACGATGGAAGGCAGGCCCGAGTTCGCGGTGCGCTACAGCGCACTGACGGTGACGGCGCTCGACGCCCGCGTGGGCATCTTCGCCATCGGCTCTCCCGACCTGGAAGCCTACATCAAGACCGGACGCGTGGAAATGACCTTTGCCGACGAACTCTACACGGAGGGCAACCAGGGGGAGGGCGGGAAGCGCCACGGCGGGGGGGCGAACTACGCCTTCGCAGACGGTCACGCCGCCTGGATGCGCCACCGGCAGCTGCGCGTGGCGCGTAGGGGAGACGGCAAGACGCCCGGGTTTGGGCTGTAGCCCGGCGTCAGCCGTCCGAGCCGAAGGGGGAGACATCGGCCTGGTAGCCGAGGCCGAGGACGGCGGGGCCGTCCACCAGCACGCCGACCCCATGCTCCTCCTCGAACCGGGCGCGGAACATCAGCTCCGCCGCCGGGGTTTCGTCCTCGCCGCCCGAGCGGACGGCGATGCGGGCCAGCCCCAGCGACGGATACAGGTCGTCCGGCCCCGCGGGTGGGTCCGTCTCCAGGTCCTCGAAACCCTCCGCCACCTCTTCCAGGTTGCCCGCCCACCACATGCCGGAGTCCGGGCCGGCGCCGGTGAAGTCGTCCCAGAGGGCGCGGACCACCGCCTCCGGCAGCGCGGCCTGGTGCTCTAGCGCCCGCGCCGCGGCGTCGGCCGCCGCCTGCGAGGGCGTCGTGTCCATGTCGTCCACGTAGAAGACCATCTCATACCGGCCGCTTGGCGGGTGGGTCTCGTGCCGCCCCTGGTACGAGAACCGGTCGAACGCGGGTGCGTCCACAATCGTGCGCCACTGCATCCCGTCGTACGAAAACTCTCCCAGGCGCGGGTCACTCCAGCTTGCCGACATCGGGCACCTCCTCGGTATCACGTGCGTCCCCATTTTTGCCGCCGGAGTGCGCTGCGCGCCTCCGACGGCCATTTTTCTATACCCCGCCTGGCAGGGCGGTTCGGAATCCGTATCGCCGACGGTGCGCAAAAAACTTCCTGGCACCGGTGATCCCTTTCCCGAGTTTGTCACGCCTTGATACTTGATACTTGATACTTGATAGAGGAAAGACTACCGAAAAGGGAACCCGATGAACGTCACCCGTCCGACCGAATCTCGCCGACCGCTCACCGCCCCGCGCGCCGCGCGGAAAGGAACTCGCCCGATGTGCCGTCGCAGCAGCAACGCCTTCACCCTCGTCGAAATTATGGTTGCTATTGCCATTATTGCCGCCATGAGCGCGGTGCTGATGCCCGTGTTCGGGGCGGCGCGGGAGCGCGGGCGGACCGCCGCCTGCGCGTCAAACCTGCGCCAGATCGCTACGGCGCTGCTGCTCTACGCCCAGGACGCCGACGAGCGCTTCCCGGCGGACTGCCCCGCGGCCCCGGTGCGCGGCGGGGACAGTCCGGCCATGCCCTACGACCGGCAGATCCTGCCGTATCTCAAGAGCGGCGCCGTTTTCCACTGCCCGTCCGATGCCGTGACCCGCACCGGCGACATGGTCTGGGACGGCGACTACCGGGGCAAGTGCCTGCCGCGCTCCTACGCCCTGAGCAACGCCCTGCGGACCGCGGCGTCGGCCGCCCGGGGCGAGGAAGTGGACCGCGGCACCGGCGCGGTGGGGCGGGCGCTGGCCGCCGTGGACGCGCCGGCCGGCTTGATCCTGCTTTCGGAAACGTGGTCCGAAGCCCCCGAGGCGCAGGGGCTGGTGTCCGACAGCGTGATCGCGTTCGCCGGGGGGAGCACGCTGGCGGGCTGCGACGCCTGGAAACTGCCGGGGCGGAAGCCCGGCGCGGACGCGGCGGTGCCCGGCTGCGAGGAGCCGATGGCGGACCCGGCGCGCCGCCCCGCCCGGGGCCACTTCGGCCGCGGCCTGTACGCCTTCGCGGACGGCCACGTGGCGCCGAAGTCCTGGGACCAGGTCCGCGCCGACGACTTCGCCCTGTTCCGCGCCCGCCTCTGAGACTCGCGGGCCAAGGAAAAAGCGGGCTGGCGGGATAATGATGAAGGGCAAGTCGATATGAAGGAGCCTGATTCCATGTCCGCCGCCGCTGACGTTTTCCGCGGGTGCATGCCCGCCCTGATGACGCCGTGCCTGCCCGACCGCACCGTGAATTACGACGCTCTGGTGCGCAAGGGCCAGGAGTTGATTGCCGCTGGCATGAGCGCTGTGGTGTACTGCGGCTCGATGGGCGACTGGCCCCTGCTGACCGACGCGCAGCGGCAGGAGGGGGTCCGCCGCCTGGTGGAAGCGGGCGTGCCGGTCGTGGTAGGGACCGGGGCGCAGAACACGCGCATCGCGGCAGAGCACGCCGCCCACGCCCGCGAGGTGGGCGCGGCGGGCCTCATGCTCATCCCCCGTGTGCTGTCGCGGGGGACCTCGGCGTCCGCGCAGCGTGCGCACTTCTCCGAGATCCTGGCGGCGGGCGGCGACCTCCCCGCGGTGATCTACAACAGCCCGTACTACGGTTTCCAGACCCGAGCCGACCTTTTCGCGCAGTTGCGAAGCGACTACCCCAGCCTGGTGGGGTTCAAGGAGTTCGGCGGCGCGGAGGCGCTGAGCTATGCCGCGGAGTTCATCACCAGCGGTGATCCCGACCTGGCCTTGATGGTCGGGGTGGATACGCAGGTGTACCACGGCTTCGTCCGGTGTGGTGCGGTAGGAGCCATCACCGGGATTGGCAACGCTCTGCCCGGCCCGGTGCTGCGTCTGGTCCGCCTGTGCGAGCGCGCGGCGGCTGGCGACGTGGAGGCGCGGCGGCTGGCGCAGGAGCTGGACGAGGCGCTGCGGGTGCTTTCGACATTCGACGAGGGGCCGGACCTGGTGCTGTACTACAAGTACCTGATGGTGCTGGAGGGGAACCCGGAGTACGAGCTTCATTTCCTCCCGTCGGACGCTCTCAGCCCCACGCAGCGTGCGCTCGTCCGGGCGGAGTGGGAGCGCTTCACCGCCTGGTGGAACGTGTGGTCGGCGCGCCACCCATGCCCCTGAGCGTCGTTCTCCTCGTTCTTGTCTCCTGCGTTTTCCACGCCGGGTGGAACCTCCAGGCCAAGCGCCGGGAGGTCAGCCCGGCGTTCTTCCTGGTGGCCAGCGTCCTTGTCCTGGTTCCGGCTGTACCGTTCTTCTTCGCCCTGGGGGGCGCGGAGGCGGTGCGGCACGCGCCGGCGGCGCTGTGGCCGTGCCTTCTGATCACCGGTGCGTGTCAGGCGGCGTACTACACGTTCCTGGCGCTGGCATACCGCCACGGGGATGTGTCCGTGGTCTACCCGCTGGCGCGCACGGCGCCGCTGTTTGTGGTGCCGCTGGCGGGGCTGATTCATCACCGCTGGCCCGCGCTGTCGGCGCTGCTCGGCATCGTGCTGACGGTCGCCGGCTGCTTCCTCCTGCCGCGCCGGACACTGGACCTGCGCCGGGAGCCGTTCACGTGGGCGGCGTACGCCGGCGCGGGCACCTCCTGGGCGGTGGCGACGGCGCTGGCGTCGAGCGGCTACACGGTGGCCGACTCCGTGGGCGTGGGCCTGATGGCCGGGGGGACGCCCGGGGCGCGGGGGGCGTTCCTGTATGCGTGTCTGGAGTGGCTGGCCGCATCGCTGTGCTTGCCGGTCGCGCTTCTGGCTGCGGAGGGGGGCGTGGGCGCCGCGCGAGCGAGCCTGGCGCGGGCATGGAAGGCACCACGTATCGAGACTTTCGTCCTGGGGGCGGCCATCTTCGGGGCGTACCTGCTGATCCTCTGGGCGTATTCGCTGACGGATAAGGTGGCGTATGTCGCCGCAATGCGCCAGTTCTCGGTTGCTCTCGGGGTGCTCGGTGGCATTCGCTTCCTAAACGAGCCGCGCGACCCCGCGCGCATCGCGGGCACCTTGGTCATCATCGCTGGCCTGGCCCTGGTTGCCGCCTCGCGCTGAGGGGAGGGGGAAGGGGAAGGTTTAACCGCCAAGGGTGCCCTTGGCGGTTAAACCTTCCCGGCTTCCGGGGCGTAATCCAGTTCGGCCATGACGGGGAAGTGGTCGGAGGGGTAGCGGCTGCCGTGGTGGTGGGTGATGGTGGCGGCCCGCGCCACCCGCAGCGACGGGCGGAAGAGGATGCGGTCCAGGCGGCCAACCCAGCGGCGCACCCGGCCGGTGCCAGCGTGGAACGTCCCCTCCGGCCCGACCCGCTCCTCCGCGGCCAGCCACGCGTCGGTCAGCGCCGGGTGGAAGTCGCGCTTCAACTCGCCCGCGAAGTGGCGGAACGCCGCCGAGTTCGGCACGGCGTTGAAGTCGCCCATGAGCACCTGCGGCGTGTGCCCGTCCCAGTGGCGGTCCAGTACCCGGCCCAGGATGCGCGCCGAGCGCAGCGGCGACCAGGGCAGAAAATCGAGGTGGGCGTTGTACACGCTCAGAGTCGCCAGGCGGCAGGCGTCCGGGTCCTCCGGAGCCGGGAGGACTGCGGGGACGTCCTTCGCGCCACTGGCGGCGCGCTCGCGCAGGCAGACCCAGTTCACGACGCGCGGGAGCCAGGTGCCGGGGAGCACGCTGCCGGAAACGTCCGGGTGGTGCGAGAGCCAGAAGGCGTCGCCCGCCACCACCTCGAAGCGGTCCCGGCGGTACAGGATGGCGCAGTGCTCGCCCCGGTAGTGCGCGGCGTAGTGATGCCCGTGCGGGTGGTGGGGCGGGTGGGGCGGCGTCGGATGTGCTGCCGCTGTGCCGGGGGCGGCCAGGCTCGGCGGCGGAGGGGGGAGCCGGCGGCGGCGGGAGGCAACACCCCGCAGCAGGCGCCCCACCCGCGCCAGAGCGGCGGCGGCCGGGCGCGCTTCGCCGCTCTCCGGGCCGGACACCACCGCGAACTCGGGGAGGGCATGGGCGATGTCGGCGAGCTGGCCGGTGGTGGCCTCCTGGAGCGCCACGACATCCGCTCCGGATTGCAGCACCTCCAGCACGAGCGGCAGCCGCTCGGCCCAGGTGCCCGCGGGGTTCACGGCCCCGGGGCACAGCAGGTTCATCGTCATCACCATCAGGCGCATGGCAGCTTTATTGTACCGATCGTAACGGTCAGAGCGCGCCGGCCGCTGTCGGAGCGGCCGACCGCGCCGCCGCCCGGGTGTCGCTGCCAGGGCGGGCCGCCGCTGCCGCCTCGCGGAGGCGGTCGCGCACGAACTCGTAGTCGTCCGGTTCGTCCACGTCCATGGAAACGTGAGGGTCGTGCACCAGCACCGGGTACACCCCGATCTTCAGGTCGCGCGCGACCACATCAGCTACCTGGCGCAGAGTCAGGAGGCGCAGGATCTCGGCGCCGAGCAGGTACGCCAGCGCGGCCTTCCACCCGATCGCCAGCACGCTGCGCAGGTTCTTGCGGTGGGCGTACATCCGGTTTACGCGCGCCCACAGGGCGCGGTCCTTCAGCAGACCCGGGTCGAGCAGAAAGAGGTTGCCGTGGCACACGGCAACATCCCGGAAGCGGTTGAACGGTTTGGTGAACTTCCGGTAGGGGCCCTTGTAGGCCGTGCGCGGCACAGCGGAGACATACACACTGTGCGGGTAAGGCGAGGGCGCCGCGGTGGCCTCGGCCGCGCAGGCGTCCAGAAACGCACGCACGGCGCCCGGGGTCAGCAGCGGGGCGTCCGCCGTGGCGAACAGCACCGGTCGCGGCGAGTCGCGGAACTGGCCAAGCCCGATGGACAGGCTCTCCAGGAACGATTCCCCGCCCTCGATTACGGTAATATTCGCCGGGTAGTCCGTTCCAGCGGCGGCTAGCTCTGTCTCCAGGGCCTCCTTCGGCCCCACCAGGCACACGCGGCCGACCGTGCCCGCGCCGCACACGGCGTCCAGCACGTAGCGGAACGACGGGCGCCCTTCGAACGGGATTAGCGCCTTGTAGCCCGGCTCGTAACCCTCGAACAGCGGGATGGTGTTGCGCCCGCTCGCCAGAATCACCGCGTCTACCGGCCCCCCTTGCGTCTCCTCCGCCCCCATGACCCCCGCCTTTCTTACCCGTGAGAGTGAGTGAGCGTTTGTATGCTACGCCCTCTGCCTTGTTGTCCCCGCAGGCGGCGTCCCCGAAACGGCGTCCCTGCTGGCTTGAAATGTGGTTTTTTGCTTGAGTATTGACACGCAAAAGGTTTTCGGGTAGGATGTGGCGTCGCACAAAAGGTTTTGCGAAGCGTAAAACTGCGACGTGAAGGGCTCAGTGACGATGCCGACGATCCACGACGTGGCCCGCGAGAGCGGGGTTTCCATCACCACCGTGTCCATGGTGCTCAATAAGGGCTCCCGCCCCGTGAGCGCCGAAGCTCGCCGGCGCGTCCTGGAGGCTGCCCGTGCCCTCAACTATACCCCCAACGCCAACGCCCGCGCCCTGGTGTCCCGCCGCATCCGCTCCGTCGGCGTGGTCTTCGGCACCAATCAGACCGGCCTCAACCTGGTCAATCCCTACATCTCCGCTGTGCTACAGGGCGTGCTCGACGCTGCCACGGAACGGGAGCACAACATCGGCCTGTACACCCGCCCATGGCGCGATGCGGAGCGCGACGCCGCGGCGTTCCGCGACGGCCGCGCGGACGGTGTCCTGATCTTCGCGCCGGTGCTGGGCTCCGACCTGGTGCCGGGTATCGCCGCGCTCGGCATGCCTCTGGTGGTGGTCTCGGGGCCGAGCGGCGAGCCGGAGGTGCCGTATGTAGACGTGGACAACGCTCACGGCGTCCGACTGGCGGTGGAGCACCTGCTCGGCCTCGGCCACCGCCGCATCGCCCACCTGATGGGTAATCTCGACCAGGCCAACGTCCTGGAGCGGCGCGACGCCTTCTGTGCCGCGCTGGGGGAGGCCGGCGTCTCCGTGCCACCGGAGTACCTGGTGGCCGGCCAGTACAACGAGGTGTCTGGACGCGAGAACACCCGGCGCCTGCTGGACCTGCCCGAGCCTCCGACCGCGATCTTCGCCGGGAACGATGTGCTCGCGATTGCCGCGCTGGATGCGGCGCGGGAGCGCGGCCTGCGTGTCCCCGAAGACCTGTCGGTGGTGGGCTTCGACGACATCCCGGCGGCATCGCTGGTCACTCCGGCGCTCACCACGGTGTTCCAACCGCTCACCGAGATTGGCGCGCAGGCGACGCGCCTTTTGATCGACGTCCTCGACGGCCGCCCGGCAGACCCCGGAGGGGTCCTCCTGGAGCCGAAGCTCGTGGTGCGCGGGACGACCGCCCCGCCGCCCCCATCCGTACTCTCATCACCTTAATTACCGTAATTACCGTTAATTACCGTTAATTACCGTTAATTACCGTTTGCCGGATCGCCGACGTGGCCCGTCGGCAAGGAGACAGCCATGACCATCGACGCACGGAGCACCGCCCGGAAGCGGCGCAGCGGCCGCAGCCTCCCCGCCAGCGGAGCGTTTACCCTGATCGAGCTTCTCGTTGTTATTGCCATCATCGCCATCCTCGCTGCGATCCTCTTTCCTGTCTTCGCCCAGGCGCGCGAGAAGGCACGGCAGAGCGCCTGTTTGAGCAACACCAAGCAGCTCGGGCTGGCGTTCATGCAGTATGTCGCCGACTACGACGGCACGTTCCCCTGCGGGCTCGCTGGCCCCGGCAACGGCCCGGTGGGGTGGGCCGGGCAGATCTACCCCTACGTTAAGTCGGTGGACGTCTTCAAGTGCGCCTCCGACGACAGCTTCAACGGCAACGGCATCTCCTACGCCATGAACGCCAACATGGAGATCGACGACTTCAGCTCCTCGCCCTTCACCAAGCGCGGCGTGAGCGAAACGGAGCTGGTCAGCGCGGCGAAGACCATCAACCTCTTCGAGATCTACAAGGGGAACGGGGTAAACCCGGCGAACCCGACCGAGAAGGCGTCGATGGCCGGCAACGGCATCACTGGCAGCAGCCAGGCGTGGTACCAGCTTGGCTACACCAGCGCGCTCTACGACACCGGCGTGTTTGGCAACATCACGCCGCAGACCGAGTTCGGTGTCAGCTGGATCACCAACGGCTACAGCCCTACCGCCACCCGCAACTTCCGCGCGAAGGACGGTCGCCATAACGGCGGCGCGAACTACGTCTTCACGGACGGCCACGCTAAGTGGCACAAGCCGCTCCAGGTGGCTGCCGGCTTTGACAACAAGATAGTGGGCGACCCGGGCACCGTCGGCCTGGCGCCCCGCGCCGCTAACAGCCAGTACTCCGGCTTCGCGGCGACCTTCAGCCTGTACTAAAGCGCGCTGCTGCCCGATGGATTCGAGAGGAGCCACACACGCTATGCCTGAACCCGACGCCCGCCCCCACAGAACGGGGCGCTTCGCCCTGGCCGCTGCCGCCGCCGCGTTCGCCGCGGCGGCGGCGGCTCCCGGTGCCCACGCCGCCGCCGCGCGGCAGCAGGGTGCGGCGCCTCCGCCTCTGGTCGCGAATGGTGACTTCGAGGCGGACAAGAACGCCGACGGGTGGCCGGACGGTTGGTCCCGGCTGAAGGAGGGGGCGCAGTGGCCCCAGGAGGGGGGCAACCGCTTCCTGCGGCTCGTTTCCCAGAAGCCCGGGCAGACGCTCCTGCTGTACCGCGCGGTGGCCGTGCCCACGGGAACGAAGGCGCTGGAGTTGACCTGGCGCTGGCGCGCGACAGACCTGAAGCCGGGCAAGGAGGCGTGGTTCGACGCCCGCCTCCTGCTCGACTTCAAGGATGCGGTGGGAAAGAAACTCACCCCGTCGCCGGCCGCGCCCTACCTCCGGGCGTCCACCAACGGCTGGCGCGAAGGGAAACTGCGAATCACTGTGCCAGACGGCGCGAAGACCCTGGAGTTTATGCCCGCGCTGTTCCAGGTGGAGCGGGGGACTCTGGACCTGGACGATATTCGCATCGCCGCCGTGGCGGCCGAGGCAGCGGCTCCGAAGCCCGGCACTGCGGCGGCGGTGTCCGACGCGCCTGAGGAGGCGCAGCCCGCCCGGTGGCCCAAACCGCTGAAGGTGGTCGGCAACCGGCTGCACGACCCCGACGGCAAGGAGGTCTGGCTCCAGGGCATGAACGTGGTGAGCCTGGAGTGGGGCGTGAAGGGCGAGACCGTGTTGCGCTCCGCCCGCGTGGCCGTGGACGACTGGAAGGGGAACGTCGTCCGCCTGCCGGTGCGCGAGGACTACTGGTTCGGCAAGGGCCCAGGCCAGACCGACGGCGGCGCGGGCTACCGCGCCCTCGTGGACGCCGCGGTGACCGTGGTCGCCAACCGCGGGGCGTACCTCCTGCTGGATCTGCACCGCTTCCGCGCGCCGCGCCCGGAGCACCTGGCGTTCTGGAAGGACGCGGCGGTTCGGTACAAGGACCACCCGGCCGTTCTCTTCGACCTGTTCAACGAGCCGCACGGCATCTCATGGAAGGTGTGGCGCGACGGCGGGTTCGTCCCGGACAAGGAGACCCCGGCGGATGAGGACGCGTTCCTGTCCGACGCCGATAAGGCGAAGTCCGCGGCGGGCTTCACGTCCCCCGGGATGCAGAAGCTGATCGACGCCGTGCGCGAGGCCGGTGCGCGCAACATCGTGGTGGTCGGCGGGCTGGACTGGGCCTACGACCTGACCGGCATCCTGAACGGCTACGCCCTGACCGACAAGACCGGCAACGGCATCGTCTACGGCTCGCACGTCTACCCATGGAAGAGCGACTGGAAGGAGAAGGTGCTGGCGGCCGCGGCGAAGCATCCGGTCCTTATCGGCGAGGTCGGCGCAGACATCAAGAAGATGTCGTTCCTGCCGGACGACCGTCAGGAGGACCCGTACACCTGGGCACCGGACATGCTCGGCTTCATCCAGGAGCACCGGCTGCACTGGACAGCGTTCTCGTTTCACCCGAAGGCGACCCCGGTCATGATCTCGGACTGGGACTACACGCCCACGCCCTTCTGGGGAGCGTTCGTGCGCGCCGCCCTGCGCGGCGGCAAGTTTGGCCTCAACCGCATGCGCTGACGCCATGCGCGGACATACGGGGGCGTCGCGGCCGCGACGCCCCCGTATTTTTCGCCCGGACCGTTGACAGCCCCGAAAAGCCGTGCTAACCTTGCTGTAAGCGCTTTCTGTAAGCGCTTACACTATGCGAAAGGACGGACCGGGGCGCATGGCGGTATCCATCTACGAGGTGGCGGCGGAGGCGAAGGTCTCCATCGCCACGGTATCCCGGGTGCTCAGCGGTGGCGGCGGCGCACGTGTCGCCCGCGCCACCCAGGAGCGCGTCCTGGAGGCCGCCCGCCGCCTGGAGTACCACCCGAGCGGCGTCGCCCGCGGCCTGGCCCGCGGCCGGATGAACACCGTCGGCCTGGTGCTTTACTACGAGCAGCCGTCGGTTACCTCCGACCCCTACCTCGGCCCCTGTCTGGACGGCGTGCTCGCGGTCCACAAGCGCGACCACCAGAACACCGTGCTGTTCACCAAGTCCTCCTGGGAGGAGGCGCTGGCGCACCTGCCCTCCTACTGCAACGGCTACTGCGACGGCCTGCTCCTGATGCTCCCCCGTACCGATAGCGCCATCGTCGGCGAACTGGCGGCCCGGGACCTGCCGTTCGTGCTGGTGGGGGACAGCCGCGACGACCCCGACGGTCTGCTCTGCTGCGCGGATGTGGACAACGTGGCTGCCGCGGAGGCGGCGGTGGGGCACCTGATCGCCCTGGGCCACCGGCGCATCGCGGCGTTCTGTGGCGATACGGTGTTTTGCAGCAGCGGCCAGCGGCTCGACGGCTACCGGCGGGCGCTGGAGGCGGCGGGCATCCCGTTCGACCCGTCGCTGGTGCGCCCCGGCACCTACTTCCCGCGGCCCGGCGCCGTGGAGGCGGATGTGCGCGCCCTGTGGGACGAGCGCCCCGAGTCCGAGCGCCCGACCGCCGTGTTCGGCTTCAACGATGCCATCGCGCTCGCGGCCGCGGACGCCCTGCGGGCGCGCGGCCTGCGTATCCCCGCTGACGTTTCTCTCATCGGCTTCGACGACGTGCCCGCCGCCGCCGCGGCCGACCCGCCGCTGACCACCGTGCGCCAGCCCATCCGCGCCATCGGGGAGCGCGCGGCGGAGCTGCTGCTGGCCCGGGTCAACGGCGAGGCCGAGCCCGGCCGCCGCGCGCTGCTGCCCGGCGAGATCATTTTCCGCGCCACTACCGCCCCGCCGCCCTCACGGTCGCGGCGCCTTTAAGGAAGGACACCGACATGCAACGGACGCATCCCACGAAGACGCTTGGTTTCACGCTGATCGAACTTCTCGTCGTTATCGCGATTATTGCGATCCTCGCCGCGATACTTTTCCCCGTGTTCGCCCAGGCTCGGGAGAAGGCGCGGCAGGCGTCCTGCCTTTCGAACATGAAGCAGATCGGGCTGGCGTTCCTGCAGTACACCCAGGACTACGACGAGCGCTTCACGGGCAGCGGCTACTACGGCCAGGGGTGGGCGGAGTTGCTGGTGCCCTACGTCAAGTCCGCGGGCGTGTACCGCTGCCCGGACGACCCGCGCGACCCGTACCACCCGGTCTGGCAGCCGCACGTCATCTCCTACGCCGCTAACAGTGTGCTGCTGAACCCGAATAAGACGTTCATCGCCTCCGCCATGACCCAGGCGGCGGTCGGCTCTCCGAGCACCACCGTGCTGCTGTTCGAGGGGGATCAGGCGTGGGCGGGCTACGCCGGGCCGGGGACGCCGGACAGCTACAAGGCGGGCATCGGCAACTACAGCCGCCTGGACGGCGACGACCAGAGCCTGGTGGGCGACGGCAGCGCGAACTACTACTCCGTGCCGGTGAATGTCGCCCGGCACGTCAAGGGCGCGCCGGATGGCAACGGCATCGTCCACACCGGCCAGAACAGCTTCCTCGCGGCGGACGGCCACGTGAAGTTCCTGAACTGCTCCTGGGATAACACGTCCGGCGGCGTCGCCGTGGGCGACCTGCCCTCCAACT
>CALEKU010000234.1 GCA_937902745.1 uncultured Armatimonadota bacterium | reverse complement strand
AGGAAATCGAAACCATGCCCCATTATACTGTCAACGCAGTAAACTCCATAGCCCGTTAAGGAAAGGTTCCAGTCGCCTCAGAGAGGAAAATACCCTGCTCGGAACCTTATAATTAATAAGCCTCATGGCGCTGTCAATCGCGTCGCGCTGATTAAGATATGTGACAGCATTGTTTACGACGCTTTGCAAGGAATCTCCGCGGCTAATGACCTTGCTTGCCACATCAAAACCAGCGATCATATTGCGCAAGGTTTGAGGGTGGAAGTATGTGCTTTCTTCAATCAAATCTGGCGTTCTGTATGCAACCTTAAGGCGTCCCTGTTTGCGTAGTTTTGATGCCTCAGAAATAACTTGTGAGTATTTTTCTTCCTGAAACAGTTTGCAGACATATGCCAAATCGCCATAGAGCCGGACGACTTCCGGCTGTGCATCTTCGAAGTGCAATATTCTCTTTATTTCGAAGATGGTGAGATGTTCTTTGTCGTAATCGTTTCTTGGAGTGTAATTTTCGGCAAGGAACATATTAACCTTGTCTCTAATCTTTTTTACGTCGGCAGCAGAAGCTTTGGAAAAGTCAAATTCCTTTCCATTCTCTGTCTTCGTAGGCCATGGATAAGTCTTGATGCAAACGCGCTCCTTGGCACGTTTCGCAGCTTCGGCCTTGCTAAGATCTATCGTTTTTCGAGGACTGTTTGTATTTGCTTTGCCGCCAAAAAAAGCAATGCAATCATCGCTTGAGTGTGCCGGGCCAATTGCGCTCAAGCAGAGTATTATTGAACACAGGACAGCTGACAGAAGTGATTTCATATCAAATACCTTCGCGACACTATCATCCTTAGATGCGTACGTGTTGAGCACGGCGAAGAACAAGTTGTGGGCCCGATCCGGCGCTGAGACCGCCCCCTCACTCTCCGTGAGGGGGCGGGTGTCTTGCAGCCGTCATACAAGCCGGATGAACCCGACCACGTTGGCCATGTCGCGCTTCCGGTTTGCGGTAACGTTCCCGGCGTTGCCCTCGCTGGTCTCGATGCTCGCGCTTCCGGCGGTGTAGTCACGCACGATCCCGATGTGGTCGAGCTGGGAGTCTTCGTCGAACCACTCGAAGCACACGATGTCGCCCGGCTTCGGGGCGATGGTGCCCTTCGGGTGCCAGGTACCGTTCCGGCGAGCCCAGAACTGCCACGCCTGCACCAGCGCCATCGTCGCGCGCAGACCCTCCGGTTGGTCCGGGATGGTAAAGCCAACCTCCCGGCAGCAGTAGGTCACGAACGCCGCGCACCAGTTGTAGAAGACGGGCTCGCGGCCGATGTGCCCAAGACGGCGCATCGGGGCACGCAGGGGCGCCAGGTACTTCTCCGCTTCGTCGGCAGGGCTGGTCCAGCGTAGCTGCTTCGCCGCCTCGTGCTGGGCGAAGTCCGCCAGGTGCCGGCGCCGCTCCTCCTGGTTGTCCCGCGTGCGGTTCATCTGCTCGGTCGTCGTGCCGAAGAGCGCACGCCAGGTGAGCGGGCCGGTCACGCCGTCCGCGGTCAGATTGGCCCGGCGCTGGAACGCGCGCACCGCGGTCTCCGTGCGCGGCCCGTACTCCCCATCGATCGCGCCGAGTTCGTACCCCTGTGCCTCCAGCGCGGTCTGCAGGGTGCGCACGTCCTCCCCCACGGAGCCACGTTGCAGCACCCGGCTGAGCGGCGCGACCGGGGGCGTGACGTAGGCCGCGCCGCGCTCGGGCGGTCCCGCTGCCGACGCCAGCCCCGCCTCGAAGAGGCGCGCCTCGGCCTCGCGGCGCCGCCGCATCCCTTCCGCGATGTCCGTGCCCGCCCAGATCCGCGTCATGGACCGGATGAGCGCGGGCACGGCCGCAGGCCGCCCGGCCGCCAGGGCCGCGCGAATCTGGCGCATCTCCCGCCGCCGGTCGGTGTTCGCCATCGAGGCTCCGCGGTTGTACACGAGCGAGAGCAGCGCGCCCGCGGAGTCGCCGGGAAGCGACTCCACGCCGGGGAAGGCGGTGCGCGTTGCCGCCCAGAACCGCGGGAGCGTGACGTCCTGGAACACACGGTAGGCGGCAGTCCAGGGAATCTGGAGGGCGCGCACTGCCGAGGTCAGCGCATTGCGCGCCGCCTGGCGCTTCAGGCCCAAGCACGGGTGCAGCGTGCGCCGCTGCGCCGCGCTCAGGTACGGCCCCCAGTCCGCATCGAACTGCGCGCGGGTGACGTAGCCAAGGTCATAGCCGATGCCGATGGTGACCCCGGACTCCGCGCCCGGCCAGACCGGGCTCTTGAGCAGACGGTTGTAGTAGGCTTCCCCGCCGCCGGCCTCAAAGTCGAGCAGCAACTGCAGCGTCGCCGGGGTGGTGGTCGGGGTCGTGGAAGGGGACGTGGCGGCCAGGCGCTCCACTGCGGGCTCCGGCGCGTGCAACCACGTTGCCGCCGCCGCCGCGTCGTCGTCGCCGCCGGCCTCGTCACCGTCGCCGTGCTCCTCCGCCCTCTCCTCGTGCTCGTGTGTGTCTTCGTCTTCGTGCGCGTGCTCCACCGCAGCGTAGTGCGCCTCCTGCGGCTCGTCGCGGAGGAAGGCCAGCGTCACGTCTCCCCCCCAGATACGCCCGCTTCCGCGCACCGTCCGGTTCAGAAACAGGGTCACGTACTCGGTCGGAACGCCGAGAGCATCCACCTTGTGGAGCATCGTTTTCAGGTAGGTGTCATTGTCCTTCAGAAGGACCGTCGCGTCGTCCCCCTTCCCGCCGCCGACCTCGTCGAGCGCGAAGGGCAGGCCATAACCGCGGAAATGGGCGACGTAGTCGCGGAGCAGTTTTTCTGCGGCGGCCTGCTGTCCCGGCCCGCGGATGTACCACGTGCCGCCCAGGATATCGACCGGGAGCCCGCCTCCCGCCCCGCTGCTACCGCCGTCGCTGCCCGGCCAGTACTCCTTGATCTCGGCCAGGGTGCGGTCGGCGCGCAGAGCGGGCGAGAAGGTGAAGCGCACCTCCGGCGCGTAAAGGCGAAAGCGTTCGCGCACCGCGTGAAGCGTCTCCTTGTACCCCGTCACCTGCCGCCGCACGGCCGCCGCCCCGGTGGGCCGCCCATACGGCCCGCCGCCGCTGTTCATCTCCGAGGCGTAGCGCACCGAGATAAACAGAGTCTTTCCCGCCTCTCTGGCACGCTTCTGGTAAGCGTCCAGTTCACTGGCGAGGCGGTCCATGACGCTGAGGTTGTCGAGGACATAGCGGAACGAGGTGTCGGGGTCCGCGCCTGCGGTCGGCTCAATACCGAGCATGACCCCCTTCTCCGACAGGCCGAGGCTCGGGTCGAGCAGGCGGGCCATCACATCGTTGAAGAGCGCCTGGTGCTTGCCCGGTTCGGGGCTGAGGGCGGGGCCGCCCTGCTTCACCCGGTCCACATTGGCGGGCACGAATCCATAGTAGGCGTTGACGCCCGCCGGCTCGAAGCCGAACTCGTCGTAAAACTCTTGCTGCGTCTGCGTTGCGCCACCGCCCCCCGCGGCATCGCGCAGGTAAAAGTAGCGTTGGATGTGTGGGAAGGCCATTCCGGTATCTCCTTGTGTCGGTCCGCCGGGTGCGGCGGACAGGGGCGGCCCCGTGTCGCCCCTGTCTAGAGGAGGGGGAGGGGGCTGTGTCTATTACCGGTCTGAAAAAATAAAGGGAAAGCTGCCGGGGACGCCGGAATTTCTATGGGGAGATCGTTCGAGATGCATGACGCTGCCTGGAACATCCGGTTATTCGGAGGGGTGTGCGTGGAACGCGAGGGCGCCGCGGCGGCGACCCGCTTCAAGACGGGCAAGACCGGCGAACTGCTGGCGTTCCTGGCGTGCCGCCCGGGAACCCACCACCGCCGCGAGGAGCTGGCGCGGCGCCTGTGGCCTGACGCCGAAACGGCGGCGGCACGCGCGAACCTGCGTACCGCCCTGGCGTCCCTGCGCCGCCAGTTGGAGCCGGGGCCGCGTGGCGAGGTTCTGCTTCTGGTCAGCCCCTCGGACGTCGCCCTGAACCGGGCTGCCGCGGAGACCGATGTCGCGCAGTACGAGAGCGCCTGGCGGGCCGCGACCGCCGCGGGAGGCGGCAACGCCGCAAGCGACATCGCCGATGCCGCTGAGCGCCTGGAGCGGGCGGTGGCGCTCTACCGGGGAGAGTTCCTGGCGGGATACGACGCGGACTGGGTGGACGAGGAGCGTGTGCGCCTGGCGGCGCTGCATGCCGAAGCGCGCCTGCTCCTCGTCCGCCTCCTGGAGCGGTGCGGGCGCGCCGAGGCGGCCATCCCCGTGGCGCAGGGGCTGGTCCGGGAAGACCCCACCCTGGAAGAGGCGCACGCCGCCCTGATGCGCGCCTACGCCGCGATCGGCCGGCCGCAATCGGCCCTGCGGCAGTACCGCACCCTGCGTCGTGCGCTCAAGCGCGAGGGGGGCGCCACGGCGCCGCCGCCGTCCGAAGAGGTCACGCGCCTCGCGCGGTCCCTGCGCTCCGGGGCGAGCGTCCCGGTCGCCGGTGTCACCGCCCCCGCTGCTGCCGCTCCTGCTGCTCCTGCCGCCTCCGCCGCCGCGACTCGGGGGGCCATGCCGCGGGAGTACCGCTTCCCCATACCGACCGGCGCTCTGTTTGGGCGGGAGGAGGACGCGGAGCGGGTGCTTGGCCTGCTGCGCGGCTCCTACCGCACGCGAACCGGCGGTGAGCGTCTGGTGACGCTCACCGGGGTAGGCGGCGTCGGCAAGACCCGGCTCGCCCTCGAACTTGCCCGCCGCGCCGCCGCGGAGCACGGAGGGGTGTACTTCGTTCCTCTGGCCGGGGTCGCGGCGGGGGAGGGGGCGGCAGACCTGGTGCTCGCGAGCGTCCTTCAGGCGCTGCGGGAGCCGGTTGCGCAGATCGAACCGCTGCGCGATCAGGTCGTCCGGGCGCTGGAGAGCCGTCAGGCGGTCGGCGGGCCGCTGCTGCTGGTGCTGGACAACTTCGAGCACCTCCTGCCCGGGGGGGCAGCGCCGGGCGCGGGAGCGGCCACGCCCGGCGACCCGACCGAGACCGTTGCTTTTCTCCTGGAGTGTGCGCCGCATCTACGATGCCTGGTGACCTCCCGCCGCCCGCTCGGGCTTCTGGGGGAGCGGGTCGTCCCCCTCGCGCCGCTGGCGGTGCCGTTTCCGGGGTGGGAGTGGGAGCGTGTCCGCGACTCGCCCAGCGTCCGGCTGTTCGTGGAGCGGGCGCGGGTGCGTCAGGTGGACTTCGCCGTCACGCCGCGCAATGCCGCGCCGCTGGCGGAGATCTGTGCCGCCGTGGAGGGCCTGCCGCTGGCGATCGAGCTGGCCGCCGCGCGGGCGTACCTGGTGCCGGTATCGGAGATGCTCGCCCACCTGCAGACGCGCTTTGAGTTCCTGATCGAGCCGACGCGTGGGCGGCCCGTCCGCGACGCGCGTCACTCCGCCCTGCGCAACACCATTGCCTGGAGCTATCGACTGCTGGCGCCGCCGCTGCGGGAGTTGTTTGCCCGCCTGTCGGTGTTCCGCGGCTTCGATTCCGCGACGGCGGCCGCGGTTCTGGAGGCGGACGCCACGGAAGCGGCGCGCGGAATCGAGGAGTTGCGCGCGTGTTCGCTTGTGGAGGCGGCGCCCGGCGCGGAGGGGCGCTTCCGGATGCTGGACGCCGTGCGCGAGTTCGCGGCGGGGGAACTCGCGGCGTCCGAGGCGGCCGCTCTACGTCAGCGCCATGCGGAGCACTTCCTGGGGGTGGCGCGGCGGGCCATCGAGGCGGCGCGCGGCCCCGAACAGGGGCTCTGGCTGGACCGGCTGGAGGCGGAGGTCGATAACGTGCGCGCCGCCCTCGCGGCCTCGCTCGAGACCGAAACCGGGCTGCGCCTGACCTCCGCGCTGCACCACTACTGGTATGTGCGCGGGCACCTCGGCGAGGGGCGCCGCTGGATGCGCCGGGCGCTGGAAGCCTGTCCTGACCCACCCGACCAGGTGCTCTCCAGCACCCTGAACGCTCTGGGCGTCTTCGCCTGGACGCAGGGCGACTTCGGCGAGGCGGAGCAGTGCTTCGGGGAGGCGCTGGCGGTGCGGGAGCGGACCGGGGATCGGATCGGGGTGGCGGGCCTGCAGAACAATATGGGGTCATTGGCCCAGCAGCGGGGGGACCTGGGTACCGCACGCGCGCGCCTAGACGCCAGCATCGCGCTCTACCGCGAACTGAACCGTTCGCATCAGCTCGCCCACGCGCTCTACAACCGCGCGAGCGTTGCCGTGGATGGGGGGGAGTCCGAGCACGCTCTCGCGCTCCTGACCGAGAGCCTGGAGTTGGCCGAGGCCGGGGGCGATCGCTACGCCCTCGCGAATGGGCATCAACTTAGAGCGGTGGTCGCCCTGCTGGGCGGCGGCGACACGGGCGCCGCCGCGCGCGACCTCGCCGCCGCGCTGGAAGCCCGGCGGGAGTTGAAGGACCGCCGCTCCCTTCCCGGGACGCTGGTATGGGCGGCGGCGCTCTCGGCGCGGCGCGGCGACCCGATGCGCGCCGCCCGCCTGTTGGGGGCGGCATCCGAGCTGCGCGCCAGACTCTCGGCGCTGCTTTCTCCTTCCGAAGAGCGGGCGTTCGCTGGCGAAGTTGCGGCAGCGCAGGCTGCCCTGTCGCCGGACGCCTTTGCGGTCGCCTGGGAGGAGGGGACCGCCTTCAGCCCCGACCAGGCCGTCCTCTACGTCCTCGCCGGCTTGCCCCTGGCCGGGGGAGGCACAGAAAAAATATATTGACTGGCATGCAGGCTTTCTGTTATATTTGCCGTGTCGTGTTCCTCTAGGTAAGACGGAGGGCGCCGTAGTACCGGCCGATGCGCGCGCTCCCCGTGTGTAAGGCACCCACCGGCCGAAAGAACCAGGAGATCTAAATAAATGCCCGACACTGGCAAAGACTCGCCGATCTGGATCGTCACCCGCGGCATCCAGCGCCACCACCGCATCCAGTACTCGGAGATCGACTCCGAGATCTTCATCAACCCCCATGCGTCGCCCGCCGTCTCCGTCCCGGTGGACGTAACGATCAAGGTGGAGCCGGCGGATGCCATCGTGGACGCGCCCAAGACGGTGACCGTAACCTCGACTACCACCGGCACGCCCGTACGCCTCCAATCGACGCCCCACGTTGGCCGCCTGAACATCCGCCTGGAGGCCACGGCTACCTGGAAAGACGGCAACGGGGGCACCCAGACCGCCAAGCAGATCCGCTACATTGAACTGCCTGGCTGAGCCTGCGCTGACTGCGCCTGCGCTGTTGCCTCCAGCCCGAAGCGGCGGCGCAGGCGCGCTTCCGCCCGAAACAGGGCGACGCCCACATGACCCACCGTCATACCCAGGGCGTCCGCGATCTCGGCGTAGCTCTGCCCGTCCTGGTACCGGCGGCGCAGCAGGTCCGCGTCCCGTCCGGGCAACCCCCGCAGAAGGGCGCGGACTGCGGCGCTCTGCTCCTGCCGTAGCAGCCGCTCCTCCGGACCCGGCGCCGGATCGACCGGCTCCCACGCCGCGTACGCGGCCGGGTCCGCCAGTGCGTTGCCGTTTTGCGCGGTCGGCAGCGTCAGCGGTGCCGGCGGCGCCTCCCGCCGGCGCCGCTGACGGTCTGCGTGGGCGTAGCGCGCCGTGATGGTGGCGACATACGCGCCGAGGGCGCCGTCGCCGCGCCACAGGCGCAGTCGCCGGCCGCCGTCGCTCCACAGATGCACCTGCACCGACTGATACACGTCGTCGATGTCGTCGCGGGGGACGCCTGCCGCGTGCAACGTCTTGTAAATCAGGCGCGAAAAGCGCGCCACGAAGTCGCACTGGGCGCGCGGGTCGCCGCGTAGCGCCCGTTCCCACAGTTCCCGGTCGTTCCTGCCCGCCTCCGCGCCGCGCGCGGCTCCGGCGTCTGCGCCCTCTGTCGTTCTTCGTACCATGGATAATCGGACCTCCCTCGGTGAGAATTCCGATTCCGTGGTAAGGGGGGGGCGTTAAAGGAACGTGTAACAACGAGGCGTTCCGTGCACACTCGAAAAAAAACAGCCGACTGGCCGGCAATCCGCGTCGCGCCGTAAGGAGAAACGAGATCATGAACCGTCGCACCGTCGTCCGCTACTGGGCGCCGCCGGTAGCCGCGATCGCCCTCCTCGCCCTGCCCGCCGTGGTATCTCTGGCGGGGCCACAGCGGGCGAAGGCCCAGTATCCGGTCCGGTTTAAGGACTCGGTCGTACCCCGCCCGCCGGGCTATCCCGCGAATCGTCCCTGGCCCGTCTTCCGGATGAGCCAGGACTATCCGGCTTCCCTCAGTTTGGACGACGTTTCGGGGCCGTGGGACTGGATCGACTTTCGCGACGAACCGAGACGTTACCTGGCGGAAGTACTCCGCTACGGCATTCACGATAACCTGGCGATCGGTTCCGGACGTCACCACCTGAGTCGGCGCCGGTGGTTCCACGCTCCCTACCTGCATTCGCTTCCGCACGGGCGCGAGCCGCTCCGCGGACTTACCTATGAGCGCGTCACGACGGCGGTGGAGCTGATAGGCGAGCAGAACGCTCGGCAGAAAAAAATCCCGCCCGACCGAAGGTTTCAGAACTGGGCGGTGGCCCTGTATAACGCCCCCGGCGGGTGGGTCCTGGGGAGGTTCTGGGAGGGCGGTACCCCTCATCCGGGGGTAGTAGAGTTTCCACTGGGCACGGTCGCGTTCAAACTCCTCTTCACGGAAGCGACCCCCCAGGAGGTGCCGTATCTGGGGGGCGCACCGACCTGGGAGGCATACATATACGAGCGGGCGCTTCCGTCCGGGGGAGGGAGCACCCCCAAACGGGTTCGCAAGACTCTCTACCTGCTGCAGGTCGACGTTGCTGTGCGGGATCGGAACGCCGATGCTCGGAACAACGGCGGCCAGGGGGCCGGGTGGGTCTTCTGCACCTATCGCTACAATGCGTTTGCCCCGGGGCCGGGCCCCGACCAGACGGAGCCCGATTGGCTCACGCGGCTGCGCCCGCTCGGGCTGATGTGGGGGAACGACCTGAGCCAGAACCATCTGATTCCGGATCCCAGCATGGAAGAACGCGGGTATCCAAACCATCGCGGGGCCGGTGGGCGCCTGAACGGACCGGTGGACAATCCCAAATCTTCCTGCCTCTCGTGCCATTCCACCGCGGAGACGCCATTTAACGAGAGGTACGTCCCCGAAGGTACCAACACAAAGCGCTGGTTTCGCACCCTTCCCACCGGAACGCCATTCACGAAATGCGCAACCTCTCTGCACTACTCTCTCCAACTGGCACACGGGATGCGAAATTATCGGAAGGAGAATCCTGATTAGCAGCGGGGGTGTAATAAAGCGCCCGCCCGCCCGCCTCATTATGGGGGACAGTGGAGATGAAACGGGATCACGCGGGGCCGCCGCTTCCGCTGGACGCGGCGGCCCTGGCCTGTCCGGGGGGAGGACAGTATGGCTTCGGCGGGGACGGCAGCGAAAGCGCGGTGGACAGTCCTGGTGTACCTCAACGGTGACAACGATCTGGAGCCATTCGCACTCCGAGACTTCCACCAGATGGCCCGCGTCGGCAGCACCCCCGAGGTCCATGTCGTGACACAGTTCGACCGCAGCGGGCGCTTTGCCGCCACCGCTCCTCAGTGGGGGCGGGCGTTGCGCTTCCGCGTGGAGAAGGGGATGGAGCCGCGGCCGGAAAACGCCCTGGCGGACCTGGGCGAGCAGAACATGGCGGATGGCGCGGTGCTGGCGGACTTCGTGCGCTGGGGCCAGGAGGCGTTCCCCGCCGAGCGGTATGCCCTGGTGATCTGGGACCATGGCCCGAACTGGCGCCTTGCCGAGTCGCACCCGGTGCGTGGCACGGTGGAGGAGATTCGCGCCTACGCGGCGTTCCGCCGCCGCGCCGGGCATCAGGAGGCCGGCCGTCGCGCCGGGCGTCACGGGGCGGCATCGGCGGCGACCGCGGGCGCCGTAGTCCCCGCGCTCCCAGCATTGCGAACGGTGGCAGGCGGCCTGCGTTATGTTTCCCTGGACGAAACGAGCGGCGACCGCCTGTTTATCCGCGAGGTGCAGGACTGCCTGGCGGGAACGCGGCTCGACCTGATCGGGTTCGATGCCTGCCTGATGGCGACCCTGGAAACGGCCTACGCGATGCGCGGCGTCGCCGGGGTGCTGGTCGCCAGCGAGGAGCTGGAAGCCGGGGATGGCTGGGATTACGCGGACTGGCTTCGGAGGCTGACGGACGATCCCGACATGAACGCCCCGGCGCTGGGCGCGGCGCTGGTGGCCTCCTACCGCGCGGCCTACCAGGACGCCGACCCGGCGCGCACCCTTTCGGCGGTGGACCTGGACCGGGCAGAGAGCCTGGCGGTGGCCATCGACGCTCTGGCGGACGCTCTGGCGGCGCGGTGCGATGTCGCGCCGGGCGAGATCGCCGACGCCAGGCGCGCCTGCGCGCCGTTCGCGCCGGGCTACGGTCTGCACAGCGTCGATCTGGCGCACTTCTGCGACGAGGTCGCGGCGGCCACGGCGGATGCCAGGCTTCGCGACCTGGCGAGCGCGCTGGCGATGCGGGTGCGGGAGTGTGTGATCGCCAACTTCGCGGGCTCCGAGCGGCGCGGACCGTTCGGCGCCAGTGGCCTGGCGGTCTACTTTCCGGAAACACGCGCCCTATTCCACACCGATCCCGACCGGGCCGGCTATTCGGAGGGAGACGCGGACGGCTCCGTGGAGTTCGCTCGGCGCCACCGGTGGGGCGCCTTCCTGCGCGCCTACTATGCCCGCGTGCCATAACGCCCGGAACGCCCGCCTGAGGAGCGCTTCTGGTATCCGGCATTCGTCCCCGCTTGTGCAGAAAAACGGGCGGGCACGGATGATTTTCCGGCCCTGGCGTCGTAGACTGTATCCGGGTAGGGGCGTGTGCAGGGGTGCGCGGGCCGGGCCGGGACCCGATGGGGGGTGAGGCGGGATGCTGAAGGGCGTGATGGCGGGTGCGACGCTGGGGCTGCTCTCGGCGCTGGCGGTGGCGGCAGCGGTGCCGCAGCCGCAGCAGAAGAAGGCTACGGACGGGGCGGCAGCGGAGGCGGAGTACCGGCGCGAGGTCGCGCCGCTGCTGCAGAAGTACTGCGTCGGCTGCCACGCGGCCGGCGACAGCGGCGGGGCGAAGATGGGCAACGTCGCGCTGGGCCCCGGGGCGCACCCGTCGTTCGACGCCCTGCGGGGCGACCGCGCCCTTTTCCGCAAGGTGCTGGAGAACCTGCGCAGCGGCACCATGCCCCCGTCCGAGATGCCCCAGCCCACCGCCGCCGAGCGGGCGATTATCGAGCGCTGGGTCAAGGGGCGCGTGTTCCGCATCGACCCCGCGAACCCCGACCCGGGCCGGGTCACCGTGCGCCGCCTCAACCGCGCCGAGTACCGCAACACGGTGCGCGACCTGATCGGCGTGGATTACGACACCCAGACCGAGTTTCCGCCCGACGACGCCGGACACGGCTTCGATAACCTGGGCGACGCCCTCACCCTGTCTCCCCTCCTGATGGAGAAGTACCTCAACGCCGCCCAGGCCGTCGTCGCCCGCGCGGTGCCGACCGCGGCGCGCGTGACGCCGGAGACCGTCCTGCCCGGCGCGAGCTTCGCGCGCACGGGGGAGGAGAAGGGCGACGACGCCCCGCCCCCGACCGAGTACCGGGCGCTGTCGTACTACGAGCCCGCCACGGTGACGCGCACCGTGCGCGTGGAGCACCCGGGCGACTACCGGATCGTGCTGGACCTGAGCGCCCACGAGCGCTATGTGGACAACCAGTTCGACTACAACAAGTGCCGCCTGATCTTCCGCGCGGACGGCCGCGAGCTGCTGCGCCGCGAGTTCAACCGCGAGGGCGGCAAGCGCTTCCCGTTCGCGTTCGACGTGAAGGGCTGGGCGGCGGGCGAGCACACGCTCACGTTCGAGGTGCAGCCGCTCACGCCGGACGCCGAGCAGATCCGCTCGCTGACCCTGCGGGTGAACCGGGTCACGCTGCGCGGGCCGGAGGGGCAGGCGGCGCTGCGGGTGGAGCCGCCGAACTACCGGCGCTTCTTCCCCCGGCCGGTGCCCGACGGCGCGGCGGAGCGGCGGGCGTACGCCCGGGAGCTGCTGGGCGACTTCGCCCGGCGGGCGTTCCGGCGGCCGGTGGACGACGCCACGC
>CALEKU010000233.1 GCA_937902745.1 uncultured Armatimonadota bacterium | reverse complement strand
GCCACCAGAGGCGACGATGGGATCAGAGGAAGACTGCAACGCAGTCGGTTCTATAGCCTACCTAAATACTCACAATATGCAAAGATTGAAGGTGTTGAAACGGGGCAGGCTTCCCCGCCCCGTTCCATGTCCGCTACGCGGTCGCCGCGGTCAGCGCGGTGCCGCCGAAACGCGGGTCATGTTCCTTCGGCATGGAACAGCGACCGCGCCCCATCCCCTTTACCGGGCCACTCTTGCGATTCTCTATCGCGTGCGTCTTGTCAATACAGGGGGCTTCCGATTGCGGCAAAGTTTCGCCGTTGTGGAATGCAGGGTTGCCCCTGGGACTACTTCGGCGATGCCTTGCGCGCTGCACCTGCCCCCGGCACTGGACGGCGCAGTCTAGAAGTACCAGAACCGCACCTGCCCCCCCTTGCTTGATCGCATAGACATTCAAGTCGAGGTCCCACGACTCAAGGTTGACGTCGGCGAGACCGTTGGACTTACCGCGACCGGCCGGGCAACCGTCGCCCGGCTTCAGATTAATACGCCACGACAGATATCTGCCCAGCGGCGCAGGATACAACGCGGGCTCTTTCCATAACCCGTCTGCTTCCCGGTCCCTCCCCTTCGGCCACTTCTGCGAACTCCCTGCGCGGCGTTTGCGGCCGCCGTTTGCCCCTGCTCTTCCCCAGATGGATGGCCCTGCAAAGCTACTAGAAATCTTTATGAGAGTTTCTCGTCTTCATTTTTAGAAATGTGTGCCTGACGGGTAAGAGAGGGTGGGAACGTACCAGCCTGGCTTCTCCGATCACACTCAGAGGTCGCCTGCGATCTCTCCCAGGTGTGTATCGATCGGCACGCTCTGGCTCTTCCCTGTACTCCTCTCGACACAGAACTGTCGTCGTCAACCCGGGGGTGGCGGCAGAGTCACGGAAAGGCAGGGTCGCGGCGTATCGGCCACACACGCATGGCCGGCGGGCGTTCTTCGTGCTCCAAACACGCGAGAGGGCAGGACATGCCGCCCTCGGAAGATAGAGACCCGTATGAAATACCTTCCCTATTTTATTATTGCCACCCTTATCCTTTCGGGTATTCCTGCGCCGTCCTCCGCCGCGATGCCTCGCGGTTCCTACCTGACCACACCGTGTAACACCACGCCCGCGCTCGTCAACACGGTCACGGCGCGGCGCGCGGTGCGTCTGCGCTATGCCCAGCACTGGAACATCTCGGAAGACGCTGTAATCGCGAAGCTGAGCAACCTGCGGCTCACCAAGCTGAAGGCCCCGCTCCGCGCACGCGTCTACTACTGGCGCTCCCGTACCGGCTACAAGATTCAGAACCTGCCCGCGGGCGAGCCGGTCTTCGTGGATGGCGTTTGGTCGGCCGGTGCTCGTGCAGAAGTGTGGCAACCCCATCGAAGAGGTGCGCCCGCCCATCGCTACCGATGTGCCGGACAAGACTCCCCTCACCCCGTCGCTCATGACCGGCGTCGAGCCGGAACTGGAGTGGGAGCCCCAGCCGTTTACGCCGATGGCCCAGGTAGCCCCCGAAGTACCGGATACCCTTCTGCCGTCCGGCCCGTTCGTGGCGCCTGTGGTGCCGTCATCGGGGATGCCCGTGGCGGCCCCGCTGGCCTTCTGGGGGCCGGTGGGCGGCGGCGGAAGCGGCGGGTTCGGTTGGCTCCCGCTGCTCGGCGTACTTCCGTTCGTGATCGGCAGCGGGGGTGGCAATGGTGGCGGCGGCGGAGAAGGCGTCAGCGAGCCGCAGCCCATCGGGGGCGTGGTCGCCGTCCCCGAGGCGAGCACGCTGTGGATGATGTGCAGCGGCGGCGGGCTCGCCGCGGCAGCCCTGCTCGCGCGGCGCCGCCGCGCCAGCTGACCAACCGCTTCTCGGTATCCTTAAACAATAGACGGCAGCGCCCATGCGGGCGCTGCCGTCTTTGCAGGGTACCTGCGAAGCCGTCTTGTTCCGGCGTGAGGGTTTGTGCTATCATCCTCGGGGCGGGCCGCGACGGTCGCCGCCCGCCCCGCAACAGTCGCATCCCCTGACCGACGCACGCTCCGGAGTTGTTCATGTTTGACCCGAAGTCTTTGCGCGCCGCCGTGCGCCACGAAGGCCGCGTCAGCCGCCGTCTATTCCTCTCTTACGCTGCCGCCTTTTCCGTTCTCCCCCTCCTCGCCGAGTCGGCAGCGAGCGCTGCGCCACTGCGCCGCGTGCGCTTCCAGGCGAACCCCTTTTCGCTTGGCGTCGCCTCCGGCGACCCGGACCACGAGAGCGTCGTGCTCTGGACGAAGCTGGCGCCCGAACCGCTCGTTCCCGGCGGCGGGATGGGGGCCGCGGCCGTTGAGGTGCGCTGGGAGGTGGCCGAAGACGAAGAGATGAAAAACGTCGTCCAGCGCGGGAAGGCGACGGCCTCGCGGCTGCTCGGGCACACGGTCCACGTGGAGGTGGGCGGACTGAAGCCGGACCGGTGGTACTGGTACCGGTTTGAGGCGGGGGACGCCCGGAGCCCGATCGGACGGACCCGCACTTTGCCCGAACCGGGCGCCATGCCGGAGCGGCTACGCTTCGCATTCGCCTCCTGCCAGCACTACGAGGCGGGCCTGTTCACCGCCTACGAGCAGATGGCGAAGGACGAGCTGGACCTGGTGTTCCACCTTGGGGACTACATCTATGAAGGCGCCGCACGGGACAACGCGGTGCGGCGGCATGCCGGGCCAAAACTGTTCACGCTGGACGAGTACCGCATACGCTACGCGCAGTACAAGTCTGACCCGCTCCTGCAAGCGGCGCACCTGCGGTGCCCGTGGTTCGTGACGTGGGACGACCACGAGGTCGAAAACAACTACGCGGCGGACATTTCGGAGCGGCAGGGGGTGGACCCGGCCGAGTTCCTGCTGCACCGGGCGAATGCCTACCAGGCATACTACGAGATGATGCCGCTGCGGCGCCGGTCTATTCCGCGCGGTCCCGACCTGCAACTGTACCGGAAGGCGTCCTACGGGCGGCTGGCGGAGCTGCTGATCCTGGATACGCGGCAGTACCGCTCCGACCAGGTGAACGGCGACCGGGCGTCCGACCTGAACGCCGCCGCCCTCGATCCGAAGCAAAGCCTGCTTGGAGCGAAGCAGCGGGAGTGGCTCCAGAAGTCGCTCGCGGCGTCGCCCGGCACCTGGAATGTCCTCGCCCAGCAGGTGATGATGGGGATGGTAGACCGGACCGCAGGCGAAGAGAAGAAGTACTCGATGGATCAGTGGCCGGGTTACGCCCACGAGCGGATGGCGCTGGTGAAGTTCATGGCCGACCGCAAGGTGAAGAATCCCGTGGTCCTGACCGGCGACATCCACGCCAACTGGGTCAACGACCTGCGCGTGGATGATCGGAAGCCAGAGATGCGCGTGGTCGCGACTGAGTTCGTGGGGACATCCATCTCCAGCGGCGGTAACGGCGTGGACCGGCCGAACGACCTGGACACGCTGCTCGCCGAGAACCCGTGCCTGCGCTTCCACAACCGGCAGCGAGGCTACGTCCGCTGCGATATTACCCCGTCGCAGTGGCGGAGCGACTACGTCGTGGTGGACAAGGTCTCCGAGCCGGGGGGCAAGATCTCCACGCGCGCCTCGTTCGTGGTGGAGGCGGGTAAGCCGGGCGCAAAGCTGGTGTGACGATGGCCGGACTCCGGGGCCGGCCGCCCCGGAGTCCGGTAGAATAACGGCATGTCTAACGAACGTGTCGTTACCGTGGTCGGGGCCGGAATGGCCGGCAGCGAGGCCGCCTGGCAGGCGGCGAACCGGGGGGCGAAGGTCCGCCTGGTGGAGATGCGCCCGGTGAAGATGACTCCGGCGCACCACACCGACCGCGCCGCCGAAATCGTCTGCTCCAACTCGTTCAAAAGCAACCACGTCACCAACGCCTCCGGCCTCCTCAAGGAGGAGATGCGCCGCCTTGGCTCGCTGATTGTCGGGTGCGCGGACGAGACCGCGGTCCCCGCGGGCGAGGCGCTGGCGGTGGACCGGGACGCGTTCAGCGACCGAGTGACGGAGAAGCTGCGGAGCCACCCGAACATCGAACTGGTCCGCGAGGAGATGACGGAGATCCCGGAGGGGACCGTCATCCTGGCGAGCGGACCGCTCACGAGCGACGCGCTGGCGGCCAAGATTGGTGAGTTGACCGGGCGCTATGACCTGTACTTCTACGACGCCGTCGCCCCGATCGTGGACGCCACCACGATCGATTATTCTAAGGTCTTCCGCGCCTCACGGCGGGGCAAGGGATTGGAGGCCGACGCTTCCGACGACGCGGCCTACCTGAACTGCCCATTCGAGAAGGACGAGTTCCTGGCGTTCCACCAGGAGATCGTGAACGCCGAGAAGGCGCCGGTCCACGACTTCGAGGACGTCAAGTACTTTGAGGCGTGTCTCCCCATTGAGGAGTTGGCGGCGCGCGGCGCGAAGACGCTGGCGTTTGGCCCGATGAAGCCGGTGGGCCTGACCGACCCGAATACGGGCCGCCGCCCTTACGCGGTGGTGCAATTGCGCCAGGAGAACCGCGCGGGCACCCTCTTCAATCTCGTGGGCTTCCAGACCCGGCTGAAGTGGGGCGAGCAGAAGCGCATCTTCCGCATGATTCCGGGGCTGGAGAACGCCGAGTTCGTCCGGTTCGGCGTGATGCACCGCAACACCTACATCCACTCGCCGAGTCTGCTGCTGCCCACGCTCCAGATGCGGGAGCACCCGCGCATCCACTTCGCGGGCCAGATCGTCGGGGTGGAGGGCTACCTGGAGTCGGCGGCGATGGGCCTGGTGGCGGGGATCAACGCCGCGCGGCAGGCGTCCGAGGCGGCCCCTGTGGTCTTCCCGGAGCACACGGTTCTGGGGGCGTTGACGCAGTATGTCAGCGCCTACGAGGGCAAGCACTTCGCGCCCATGAACGCCTGCTGGGGCCTGATGCCCCCGCTGGAGGGCGAGCGCATCCGCGACAAGAAGGCGCGCGGCGCGGCGATGGCCGAGCGCGCCCTGGCCGCGTTCGGAGAGTTCACGCGCCGCGAAGGCCTTTCGGAGGCGGCAGGAGCCGCAACCGCGGAGCCCACTGCCGCGTTGACGTAGCATGGACACGGCAATCGGGCGTCGTACGCTCGTTTACGGCGCGCTGGCTCTCCTGGGCATCGGTCTCTGGACCGCGCGCCGTCCGCTGCTTGCCTTCGCGCAGATGGGAAAGCCTCCGAAGAAGACCCGCACCGTCGAGGGTGTACTCGCGACGTACGGCGAGAAGGCGCGCCGGGCGTTCGCCCCGGCCTGCCGCGCCCGTGGCATCGCGTACCCTCCCAAGCGCGTGTACCTCCTGGCGTTCAAGGAAGAGCGGCGGCTGGAGGTCTGGGGGGCGAACCGCACGGGGCCATACCGGCACCTGAAGACGTATGACGTACTCGCGGCGAGCGGCGGGCCGGGGGTGAAGCGCAAGGAGGGAGACCGGCAGGTGCCCGAGGGGTTCTACCGGCTGACGACCCTGAACCCGAACAGCCGCTTCCACCTTTCGGTGCGGGTGGACTATCCGAACGCGGAGGACATCCGCAACGCGGCGATTCCCGAGGGGCAGATGGGCGGAGACATCTATGTGCACGGCGGGGCGGCGTCCATCGGCTGCCTGGCGCTCGGCGACCCTGCCATCGAAGAGGTGTTCTGTCTGGTCGCACAGGCCGATCGGGGCGAGAGGCGCATCCTCATCGCCCCGAATGACCTTCGTAAGCGTCCGGCGCCTGAACCGGACGCGGCATGGGTCCGCGCCCTTTACGGCCGCATGGCGACCGCCCTCGCGGACTTCCGATCGGAGTGACCTA